>CACEMW010000014.1:0-46841 GCA_902560705.1 uncultured Verrucomicrobiota bacterium | reverse complement strand
GATTTTTTGTCATTTTTCCCAGGCGCTAGACGTATTTAACATATAGACGACCACATCTTAGCGTTTCTTAAATATTTAATTTAAACGGTAATTCTGTGATGCACACAAAATTTCACCACTTCGACTTCAATCTGATATTTTTTCTATTTTGGATTAATTTCACGATACCACCGAATATTGACAAACTTGTTCTTGCCGCGGAAACCCCGAATATTAGGGCGTCTGCCACGGAAATAGAAAATGCTTTGAAGTCAGGAAATTTGCTGCAAGTAAGCCAGTATTTGGATTCCGCCGACAGAATAAATAGACATTACGAATGGGGATTTCCGCTCTGCATCGCGGTCACATATCAGCAAGTTGGTGTGGTAGATTACCTTTTGGAAAATGGCGGTGAAACAGATACATACAGTCTTTTAGAAAAACTGGGCGTAGAAGAACCATGGAATTATCTTACCCCATTGGAATTAGCAGTAAAATCCAACAATTTGGAGATAATAGGACTACTAGTAAAGAAGGGTGCCAAACCTGATTATAAGGTAATGGATTTAGTGATGGATAGAGACTCTTTGACACTTATGAAGGTTTTTGTCGAAAACGGTGTCAAAGTAGACTACTCCCATATCTACCACGCAAAAACTCAAAACAATCTGGATTTATTACAATACTTGATAGTAAATACTAAAGACCCATTTGGGCCATCAGGTGTTGCAAGAGACGCTATCATTGGAGTTAAAAATATTGAAACAGCCAAGCTGCTTATAAAATTAGGAGCAGATGTTCACGTAAAAGGAGAAAATGATACATTAGCACTACACCATATTTTCCAATTATACGATGAAATTAATCAGCAAAAAAATCAAAATGCGCTAGAACTTAAAAAAGCTTCTAACCTGGATGTAGCAAAGCTGCTTGTCAGCATGGGGTTGGATGTTAATGCTAGAGATAGATGGGGAAACACTCCACTTCATTTTGATTGGGGCGCTGCGGATACGCCAACTAACCTGGACATAGTGGCTTACTTTTTAGAATCAGGAGCGGAAGTAAACGCCGCAAATGAAGAGGGAGATACGCCTTTGCACGCAATGGCTAACCATTGCAATTTAAATCTTGTAAAGTTGCTCTTAAGAGAAGGTGCCGACGTAAACGCTAAGAACAAAAAATCAGACTCCCCTTTACATGCAGCTGCATTTCGTGGTGAAAGTGGTATCGAAGTTGCAAAGCTATTACTGGCGAACGGTGCTGACATCAACGCCAGCAATCAAAGTGGATGGACACCGCTTGATGTTGCCCTTGAGTTCGTATTGCGTGACATGGCAGATTTCCTAAAAAAACAAGATGCCAAAAGCAATGCCGAAGAAGATTTTTATGTACATCAAAGTTTTTTTGATAAGCACGTTGAACTCATTAATGGTATCATTATTTATGGAACGCTTAGTCTTTTTTTTCTTAGTGGTTGCTTTGCTGTCTACGGTATTGCGCGTCTCATATTTGCCAAGAAGGAGGAGCGTAGTAAGTATTCCCTAATGATTGTTTTATCCATAATTGGATTCATAGTTTTTTATTCATTTTTGAAAATGATAGGAGAAGCTTTAGCTGTTTGACTATGTTATTCGGTTACTTCCCAAGCTGCACACCCTCTCACCTAACTCCTCTCGCGTCCAAATGGCCATCTTTGGCCACCCTAGAGCCACTAGCACTTGCTTCACCACCTCATCCGGACACCAGCATTCGGTGAGTTGCGCCACTTCTCGTTGCACCACCAGAAAGTTCAGGTCGATATTGCCCTTCATTTGTGCCGGCAACTCCGGCCAAGGCTGAGCAATGCCAATGGCGTCCATCACCAGCACCCCGCTGTCTGACGGGTGACGCTTAAGTTACTCGGACCACTCCGACGCACACTCATTGTCGTAGTGGTAGTTCGACTGGTCAGTTGTGTGCACAGTTTGGTAATGGGGCGCACCATGGCGGCGGCATGGGCATGCCTACACCAGCAAGGAAGAAGTTACTCCAGTCAGGCAATTGTCGTAGTAGTAGTTGGGTGACTATTTGTTGCCATTGAATGGCATTTCCCAAGCAAGAGAAGAAACCCTGAACTCATTGACGTAGTTTTTTCCTTGTTTGTCAATAAAGCCAAACCTCGGCCCAATCGCGCTACTACTACGATTACCGGTGTCGGAGTGGCAGCCCCTTGCGCTACTACTACGATTGCCGGTGTCGGAGTAATGTCAACGGGCGCTTTATTCTGGGAACAAAAAGGTGCCGGCCATGCGCAACTGCTGGCATAGCCCGGCACCGTGAGCTTGGCGCGCTATGCCGCCGGGCGGCGGTAGCGACCGTGGCTAACCTTAATTACTCGCTACTTGCTCGCGGCTTCAGCTTGGAAGTCATAGAAGCGACTTTGGCTGATGCCGAGCGAAGTTGCTGCCCAATGCTTACTTTCAGCCTTTGAGACTTCATCGCCGTGTTTCAATAAGTCGACAATGCCGGTGAACCCACGTCTGGAACGCCTGACATTCGCATGGGGCTAAAAACTATTTGTAGTTCATTCTGATGAATTGATGAATTCTCTGTTCAAGAATTATTTTTATGAGTTGAGGGATTAATTATTAAGCATTAAGTTTGTTACATGGAAAAAAAGAGCAAATGGTCAATACTTTCAAATTTGGCAGTTATTGCGTCTCTCTTGCTAGTATTTTACGAACTTTCTTTAAATAGAGCGGCTATTCTTGAATCAAACAAAATAGCTAGAATGGAATCATCCAACTTTGCATACACAGGCTCGACTATCATGAGGCAAATGATTATCGATAACAAAGAGATTTGGAATAAAGCATGCAAGGGTTTGGAGTTGACTGAAGAAGAGGAGATTGTAAGGAAGATGATTTCATCAACCTGGTATTTTAATCACGGTCAAATGTATGAACAGGCAGTGCACCTAAGTGATGATAGGTTAATCAAAAGCCGGATTTCCCTTCCAGAACGTTTTGTTAAACGATTTCCTGCTATCAAATACGATTGGGACGACGTGAAAGCTGAATACAAATCAAAAGGCTATGAAGCTCTTATACAGCCATATGAAAAAGCATTCGCCGCCCTCGAAGCTCAACCGAAATAAGCCGCTAAGGTTGCCCGGCATTGTCACCTGGCCGCGCGACTCCATGCGCCACACGCAGTACAAAGCATTGGGGACGCGAAAAGAATCAGAGGAGTCCTCTGCGTTATGGGAAAAAGCAAGGTGACGGCTCCAGCCAAAAGCAATCCTTTGTGTTGTACAGATTTGCGCAACCGATCATCCGCACACGTTGCCCTCGTGCGAGGAAACCCGCTTTCAAGCGCTTGGTAATACATTCCTTACCCAGGGGGGCTCCTGCTGTTGGATACTCAGGGGCGGTTTTTTTTGTGGCACAAATAATTAGGTAGCAGGTTGACTTAGGCGCCTCTCGTGGCACTTTGAAAATGTTGCACCAAGCAACTTATGTAATATTCCTACCGAACAATCCTACCTAGACACCAAGACCGCCCCATCAGCTTTAGCAGGTGGGGTTTTTTGTAACACAAAAAACGGGTTAGCATGTTGACTGAGGCATAGGTCGTGGCAATTTCTTAATGTGCTACTAAGCAACAAAGCTTAGTCAACATTGTTGTTGCTGTTTGCCTGCAACACTCTAGTTTAATGAAACAAAAAATAAACACCCTAGTTATCACTTTACTCACAGTTGTGAATTCGCCGTCTCTTTTAGCATGTGCAACATGCTATGGGCAAAGTGACTCAAAGCTGGCAGAAGGCATGAACTGGGGTATCTTGACACTGATGGTCGTTGTGTATGGCGTCTTGATGGGTATTGCCGGCTTTTTCGCTTACATTATCTACCGGTCTAAACGGCTTGCACATTCGGCAGATAACCAAGATTCTCAGCTGTCCAGTTGAGATATTTGCACTTTTGGGTGACGCAGCCCACAAAAGAAGTCATTGGGGTTTGGTTGGAGTGTCTAAAGAAATCCGTTTCCGCACCAACTTGACAAAAGCGCATGCAGCTACTCCAGTTACTGCGGCTAAAGTCCCACCCAATATCTGAGCGATTGGCCACATCGATGCCGCTTGGGCATGTCAGGAATTTCTCCAATAAATATCGTATAGCAATAAGACCAAAAGCCCAAACCAAGGCAAAGCTCCAGTGACAACATACGAGGCTACAACATACAAAATCCTGCCTCTTAGAAAATAGCCACTAAGGGCTCCAATGAGCGCAGATGGAGTCATAATGTATCCCCAGGGTTCCATACCATTTTGTAGCAATTCAGATTAATTGGGGCAATCACGGGTTTCGGGATGCCCAACCTGGAACTCATACAGCTTACTTAATGTCAAAGACTATCGAAACCTGACACACAATTAACATCAAAAGGACTTGGTTCGAAGTAATTAGACGCTTTCTCAACCGAGCTGAACACGGGACCAATGAACATGGCTCGGCCTGAGTAGACTCTGAAAATAGCGTGGCACCTGCACCTGGGATTAGATATGTAGAGGCGGTTTTTTTGTGGCGGGATTCGCCTGCTTTCCACGTGTTATATCAAGTAGTTCTAGCAACTCCACGTGTTGGGGGTTAGGAACAGCTAACACTACAAACCCGCAGGACCCGGTTGCTTCTTGTGGGGAGCCCCACTGGCTCTAGTAAAGCTGGTGGGGTTTTTTGTGGCGGAATTTGGTGTTCTTCAGCGTGTGTAGAGCATAACATTGCCCGATTTTATAGTGATAGGAAGTCTCAGTGTGGTGTTTTATCTAGTCACCAAGTGGGGCGCACGTCGCGGCTGGGGAACGAGTATTGGCGGGCACTATATGCGAGATGAAAACTACCGCCGACGCAAGTAATCGTGCGCTTTCTCAACCGAGCTGAACACAGGGCCGATGCGTTTGCCTCGGTCTGACTAGACTCTGACACCGACACCCGCTCCTGCTGTTGGATACTCAGGGGCGAATTTTTTGTCATTTTTTCCAGACGCTAGACGTATTTAATATATAGACGACCACATCTTAGCGTTTCTTAAATTTTGGCTTAAATAGTATTTCTGTGATGCACACAAAAATTCACCACTTCAACCTAAACCTCATATTGTTTCTTTATTCGCTTATTTTTGCGACACCATCGAATTTTAAAACACAACTTCATGCTGCCGATAACTCCGGTGCTAAGACCTCCTCCAAAGCAATAGAATTAGCATTGAAGGCAGGTAATCTTGCGGATGTAAGTCATCATTTGGATTCAGCGGCTAAAATAAACAAATATTACGAATTTGGATGGCCTCTTGGTCTTGCCGTCAAATATCAGCATTTAGATTTAGTAAATTACCTTTTAGAAAAAGGCGGGGACCCGAATAAATCTGGTTTCTTAGGAAGATCAGTAGAATTACAAAACCGCGAGATAATAAGTTTGCTTTTGAACAAAGAAGCCAAAGTTACAAAATATACAATAAGCCAAGCAATAGACAAAAACAATTTGGATATTTTAGAAAACTTAATAGCACACTCCGAAGAACCTTTTGGCCCAAAAGGCACTGCGAGAACAGCTTTAATATCAATTCCCAACCTTGAAACAGCCAACTTTCTCATAAAATTAGGAGCAGATGTAAACGCTATAAGTGATAATGGCAAATCAGCTTTACACTGTGTTTCTGACATAGAGGTAGCAAAACTTCTCATTGACATGGGATTGAACGCCAATGCCAGAGATGAACGGGGAAATAATCCACTACATTACTATTATGAGGAAACGCCAAGCAATCTGGACATACTGGCCTACCTAATAGAATCAGGAGCTGATGTAAACGCTGTCGATAACAATGGCGAAACACCATTGCATGCAATGATTAGATACAATCACTTCAATCAAGTGGAATTGTTATTGCAGAAAGGTGGTAATGTAAACACTAAGGACTCATACTCAAACTACCCTTTACATAGTGCTGTATTTCATGGCGAGGATGGAGTCGAACTTGCAAAGCTTTTAATATCAAATGGTGCTGATATCAACGCCAGCAATGGAAGAGGCTGGACACCGCTTGATGTGGTTCTTGAGCATGAAATCCCCAAAATGGGTGAGTTTCTCGCAAAACAAGGTGCCAAAAGCAACGCTGATGAGCATTTTTACGAGCCTCTTTCTTTTTTCGAAAAAAACCCTCATTTCGAAGAAGGTCTCGCTATTTATGGAAGCCTTGGGCTTTTCGTACTTGTTGGTTGCTTTGGTGTTTACGGTGTTGCGCGCCTTATGTTCGCCAAGGAGGAGCAGCGTGGTAAATATCTCCTGATGATTGTTTTATCCATAATTGGTTGCATAGTTTTTTATTCATTTTTTAAAATGATAGCCGAGGGCCTAGCCTCTTGATTCCTTTTTTCTGATTGCCAAATCACCTCCTCTGGATACCCCAGCGCCATCAGCCCTTGCTTCACCGCATCATCCGGGCGCCAGCATTTGGTGAGTTGAGCTTAATCCCGGCGCACCAAGAGAAAGGTCGGCTCAAGAAAGCCCTCCATGAGTGCCGGCAGCGCAGGCCAAGGCTGGGCTGCGCTGATGATTGATAACCCCAAGCCCACAGTCTCTGCGTGCTCCTGGTTTCCGGCGCCGGTCATGAGCTTTTTTTGCCCTCGTGCGCGGAAACCTGCCTTTGAGCACCGAGTAATAGATTCCTTACCCAGGGGGGGCTCCTGCTGTTGGATACTCAGGTGCGGGTTTTTTCGTGGCGGGAATCGATGCTCTGTGGTGTGTATTAGGTATGAGGTCGATTATTTTTCGAACGGCTGCTGGTTGTCTGGCGATTAGTGTTTTTGCTTCACTGATTTTTCTTCCAGGAGCCCCGTAGGAAATGCTTATGCCGGGGGGATTAATGGCTGCTTACGCTATATTAGGAGACAAACTGGGCGGCAGGTGGACGAAACGACCCTAACCCTACCTCCGACTCAAGTAATCCTGCGCTTTCTCTATTGAGCTGAATACGAACCAAAAAAATCAATGACCTTTGATGAACTAGCCCCATACCAAACATTGTTATTATTAATTATTGTCGTAGTAATCTTTTTGCTTGTTTGGCGCCAATGGCGCGATTCGCCTATTTCGCGAATCCTGAAGAAATCCCACGATGCATTCTGCCCATGGAGGATTACAGAAATTGCGGCGTGTAAGCTACGCAACATTCCGACTGAAGAGTTGTTAGAAGTTCAACTACAGTTCAAAGATGCCTTTCTATAAATCCCAAGTGTTGATTGTTTGTCAACAGCATACCTTCACGGAATCAACATTCAGGAGACATTAGAGCATTACATGGAAGCGAAAAAGGAAGCTCCAAAACTAGGGGTGGAGGAATTCTTCGCAGGTATTTGTGGAGAGCCTCACGAAAAACGTCGCATAAAGTAATCCCCCTTTGCATGAGGATATGGATTTGCTTGACCGTATTTCGATGAGTTCCATCGAAGTAAAATTTATTTTAAGGCAGTTTTTAGAATGGCTGTTAACGGTTTTAGGCACATGGTTTCTCTTCACGTGGAGTCTTAAAATTATGTTTCTAGTCTACAGAGATGATACCCTTTCCGCTGCGCCATTTGCTCTGCTAATTCTGTCCAATTTTGTATCCTACTGTTTGAGCATTCGGTATGTCATTGACGTTAAAATCTCGCGCTTTATTCCGCTAGGATGGCTGGGACTGCAGGTGGCATCATGCTTAGCAGCATGCTCTTCAAATAGCTTCGACTATCAGAAGACAGTTTTCTTGCCATTGTTTTCGCTTTTGCCGGACATCTAGTGGGTTATGTGGCATCGGCCCGCTTCCTTGCCAAGAAAGAAGCATCCAATTTGGGCGCTATCTAAAACGCCTCGAGCCTGCCCAGCTCGATAGGATTACCCCCTGCTGCTGGATACTCAGGGCTTCATTGAGGATTAGATAGATGCGCTAGGCCAGTTAGCTGGGTCCTTGCCGTGCTGCATGACCCAGCGGTTGTAGATTCGCTTACATATGAGTCTCTCCGCAAGACCACCAACCAAACCCACCATTATCACAAAAAGGAAAGCTATCCAGATACCAGCCCAGTTAGGGGCCGGAATTTCCTTATTGCCCGATTGCCAACTGTAATAAACCCAAATTATCACCACCGGCGCCGAAATGCATGCGGACAAGGCTAGTAAATCCCAGAGACAAAAACCTAAAAACCTGATTGGCTTCCCAGCCGGTGAATCACAGTGCCAACAATAATGCGTTCCTCGTCGCGTATAATTTTGATCACTACTAAGAAGGCGGCGATGCTCATTCCAGCGGAGTGGTCGGTCGCATTCGCGGCAATATGCGTATGACATCCAGTGGACATCACTCATACACGTCACAGAACACCAAATCACGCCATTACAAATTCAGACTGGGTTTGTCCACGCCACAGAAAAACCCCACCAGCCGAAGCCTGTGTGGGAAACAAGTATGAACCAATTTCGTGCTAACAAATGGTCAACAACCAAGTCATTAATGGTTACGTAGATGTGGCTAGAATCCTGACAAAGAAAACCGCCCCTGAGTATCCAACAGCAGGGACGGGTGTCATAGTCAGAGTCTACTCAGGCCGTGGCAAACGCCTTGGCTCTGTGTTTAGCTCAGTGAAGAAAGCGCAAGATTACTTGAGTCAGAACTAGGCACAAAAACCCCCACCAGCTCGGCGGAGAGCCAGTGGGGGTGTAGCTTGCTTTGTTATGATCTAACGACTAGTCCGTCAGTCTAGTCACGTCTAATCAGCATAGTTCGTGCCACACGTTTCAGAGTCCTCCAAAGCATTGAATTGATCGATTTCTGGAGTTATTTGTGCAGTTTTGCTGCAAGCAATGCTCAAAGTGATTAAAACAAAACATCTCATCAACCAGCGCAATTCGCTCTAATCCTCCTCCCCAAAAAACCCGCCCCTGAGAATACAACAGCAGGAACGGGTGTCGGTGTTTTATTCCGTATCTCTTTTGTCGCGTAGAGTCTTGCTGTGTTCTGCACAACCCATAAACCTGAGGACGACATGTTGTCTGGCAGGTCCACCAATTGTCGCAAGTGTAATGCACCCGTCAACGGGTTTTTGGAATTGGATGCAGTTTTGTGACAGTGTAGAAAACTGACAATCATGAAGACCTACAAATGCCGGTATTGGAACAATATCGATGGCAGGAAACTTGAGGAAGAAATTCAAGCTAAAAGTCACCAAGAAGCCTATGAGAAATTCTTGAATAGCTAGGGCACGTACGATGAATCCGTCCTAGTTAGCTCAGGCACTTTCGATGGTGGCCAATTTTTTAGAGCCCACATCAAAAAAGCTCCGGACAAAACTGCCAGGATGGAAGCTGCGGACGCAAAACGGCAAGAAATGCACGGTGCTGCAACCGAGGACGCCAAGGCATCACTGTCCTCCACCGACATACTTCTTAAGCAGCTGATTGCTGAGCAGAAAGAAACAAATCAGTGGCTTAAATTCATTCGGTGGACTCTGGTGGGAGTTTTAATCACGTTATTGTTTTTAATATCTGTTTGTCAGGGTAGCCACCCACTCAACATCTCAGCTTTCTGCTCTACACTCCTCTGCTGTTCATCAGCCATCGTGCAGATTGCATGAAAGCAAAACACCTTGGGGATTGGTGTCAGCCGCCGGGTTATCCAGTTCTGAATACTCAGAGGCTCTGTAAGGATTCGCTGCGTTTTGAGGCCTACATCCACGCATGCTTTAAAACAAACTGCGTCACAACGAAAGCCAGCATGAAAAATGCCCCATATTAGTACCCCGACACAGTGAGGTGATTACGTCATGAGTTCACCCCTACCCCACACCCCCGGCGGGGGGGCTATCGGGTCCGACAACCAGACCACAGCGGTGCGGGTTGGCATGTGCAGGGCAAATGACAAATGAGGGTCCCAGATGCTTTGAAATTGACACATACAGACCCATCGTGACCTAATTTGCCAAACGATAACCCTAAACGCGCTCGACTTCCGCTGCTTGACACGGTGGGGGTCACTGGTTAGAACCCAGTATAGCGCACCATTTTTCTTGGCGACTTTACGCTGAATCCTCAGGACATCTCTACCATCCAGGATATTTGGGCACATGGTTGCTCGATTTCCGAAGTTTATAAGGCCCACAAAACGCAGCAACAGCTTGTTGACGTATCACTTGCACAGGCCTCGTGCGCGGAAACCTGCTTCAGAGCGCTTGGTAATAGATTCCTTAGCCCGGGGGAGCTACTGCTGTTGGATACTCAGGGGCGGGTTTTTTGTAACTTGATATATCAGCGGAACTCTTGCAAACATCATGATATGAAATCAAAACTCGCTACTTGGTTCTCTGTCTGGGTATCGGCCATGTTTATGCTGTCGGGGTGTGCGACATCAACATCATATGAATCGCGTGTTCTAAGTCTTTCTGTTGGAATGTCAAAGCCTGAAGTCATCGATGTGATGGGGCCGCCAAATTCCAGCAAATTTGTAAACAAGCGGGAGTTTCTTATTTGGAGGGGTATTACACCCCTTCCATTGTCATACGTTGAATTCTCAGACGAAAAGTCCGTCGGGTGGAACACTGGGATTTTTGATTTTGCACAAATGCCGTGGCATAGAAAATATGGGCCAGAGCGCATTTCAATCGAGTCAAATTCCAAAATCAAAATTGAGTGACCATTGCTCGGCAAGTTGTGCCGACTTGCTTTTATGTATCATTAACTGGGCGTCTGGAGTTAGACCAACCCAATACATGTTGTTAATTTTCGACGCCGGTCATACGCACGCGCCGCCCTCGTGCGAGAAAACCTACCTTTAAGCCTTGCATAATAAATTCCTTACCCAGGGGGGCTATCGGCTCAATAAGTTGACAAAACCGCAAACAATCCTCTATCTAGAACAACATCTTTTGACCATGCCAACCTACGTTTACGAAATAATACCAGATAACCCGTCCCAGCCTTCCGATACATTCGAATACAAGCAAGGGATGAATGACAAACCAATATCTGTTCACCCAGAGACCGGGCGACCGGTACGCCGGGTCATAACCGGTGGCTTTATTCTTAATTCCTCAGTTAAGGACAGTTCCGGAGGCAGTAGTTGCTGTAATTCAGGGAGTTGTTGCAGCTAGAGCTATGCCCTTGAGGTTATAACCATAGAAACAAGGTGTCTGAATTTGTTAGCACAGCCCCAATTACTGCCCGTATTCGATATTGAGCAATCAGGAACGGGGTTTTTCTTGGCAGGATGGGGAAGTAGCTAAATTTTGTAGTGGCCTGATTCGGTGTTCTATGGCGTGTATTGAAGTGACTGATAAAACCTCAATCTCTGCTGGTATCTCCAAATCACCCTCAGCTGAGTCCTTACAATCAGTAATCGTCACCTCAGCATCTCGGATCTCGTAGAACAGCACTCCCTGCCTTCCGCCGCAGCCCCCACTACCAACACACAAAACAGGAACCAGAACGATTTGAACACGGCGTTTCTTATACCTCGACACACACCATAGAAGCCCAAATCCCACCACAAAAAACCCGCTCCTGAATATTCAACAGCAGAGATGGGTGTCGGTGACAGAATCTACTCGGGCTTTCGTAAACGCATCGGCCCTGCCTTCAGCTCCGTAGAGAAAGCGCAGGATTAATTGAGGAGGAGGTAAGGCTAAAACCCCCACCAGCCGAAGCCAGTGGGGGAGGCTCTATCGTGATGGGTGCTCCAAGAACTAGGCCAATGGGCCTAAGTATCAAATTTCCCACCAGATCACCCAAATTCAACAGCCCACGAAAAACCCCCACCAGCCGAAACCGATGAGGGTTAGTTCCCAGCCTGCTCACTCGAACAGGCCAAGAACTCTCAGCAGGCCTAATGCCAAGTTCGTAAATGCTGTTATTTGGATCAAATACATGGAGAATTGTGAAAAAAATCACACACCTGACCTAAAGTTAATGACCATCATGAGCAGATGTGACCAATTTAAATTTCAATTCAAAGAACTTTAAGAGGCACAGGAATTCCGGGACTGCGATTACCC
The DNA here is from genome assembly GCA_902560705.1 of uncultured Verrucomicrobiota bacterium. GTDB lineage: Bacteria > Verrucomicrobiota > Verrucomicrobiia > Limisphaerales > AAA164-E04 > UBA7971. Next base: position 34,804 of record CACEMW010000014.1, on the reverse strand, counting down.
ACGAAAAACCCACGCCTGAGTATCCAACATAAGGAGCGGGTATAGGAGATAGAGCCTACTCCGACCGTGGCAAACAAATCGGTCCTGTGCTTTCTCCACCGAGCTGGACACAGGACCAACTGCGCTTGATGTCAGTCAATCAAAGGGTCAAGGTTTTTTTATCGAAATCAAGGTCAGACATACTGTTACTGCGCTTCTCGTGGCTGCCTCTTACTTCGGATTTGCTCAGTATTTCCTGCCCTGTCGAAGACTAGACATACGAATCACGCTAGTTCAAAGGGATGATTCTGGTGATTGAATACAGATCGGTTTGAGTATGGATGAACAAACGATGGTGCTAATTCATACAGGAATCGGCTTAGCCATCGTAGTGATCACAGCGCTAATTGCTTGGCATGCTCCGGGCCCCAGGTGATTCACAACCGGAGGTCTAAATTCCTCAAGTAGAGCTTTCCACCGCTTTTCCTCTGACGGATTGCTGGGCACCAAGTCTATGCAGAGGGCAGTAGGCAAGCCCAAGCAGTTCCTCAGGATCATTGAAGAATGACGCGTTTCCTTGAATGGATGCTTTGAGAGAGCAGTCTTCATATCGTATGGACGTGGACTATTGCGACTTGTCCGGAAACTTAGCTGCAATAAACCTTTGCGTGTTAGGGTATTTGTAAATTTACAGCTCAAAGCCAAAGAAGGAACTCAAGATTCTTTCATTCAGGAATTGAACAAGCTGCTCCCTTAAACAAGGTCATTTGAAGGATGCCATGCTGTGTATTTCGGCCAAAATCAAGACGATCAAACAACATTAGAATTCTTCAGCAAATGGGATTCCGAAAAGCATTATGAAAAATACATTCTTTGGAGACAGGAGTCCGGGGTTATTGGCGACATCTTGGGCAAATATGGAGATGGAGAGCCTGTTTGGAGATTTTTTGATTTAGTGTGAGTAAATTTAATCCAGCGCCGGCGGCTATGCCAAAACTGATTTTCGGACATTGGTGCAGGTCATAATGACTAAGTGGCACTCAACCCGAACCAACAGCATTGGTTCGGTTACAAATTGGCTATACTGGTAACAGAAATTTCACTAGGGAAAGCTGCCCTTCCCTGTTAAAAACCTTCCGCCACAACATCCAGAACCATCGATTATATCGCTTTAGGTATACGCTGGGGGCGCGAGGCAGAACCTCTCGCCCGAATACCTAGCAGTCTTGGTATCATTGGTGAATGCCTTTGCGGAAAAGAAAATATGCATGTGAAATAATTACAGACTTGGGATTTAATCGTTGCCATACTAGTAAGGTCCAAAAGGATTTCTCCATTAATATAAAGATAGGTCTATTTTGAGTAAAATCACGCGTAGAGGTTTCTTTCAACGAACAGGAATGGCAACAGCTGGTAGCCTTTCCTTACCCGGGCTTTTATCTGCGCCACTACGAGAGGAAATTGAACCAAACTGGATAACTAAGCCTGAGTGGTTGAATCTGACAAAGGAGCCGGCAATTGAGCCTGAGCTTCCTATCATTGATCCTCATCATCATTTGTGGGACAGAAACCAACTTAGAGATCGTTACATGCTCGAGGAGCTGCTCGAGGATACTAAAGATCAAAACGTCCGCCAGACCGTTTTCGTGGAGTGCAGTGCAATGTATCGTGCTGATGGGCCTGAAGAATTTAAAGTGGTTGGCGAGACAGAATTTGTTCAGGGCGTTGCCGCTAAAAGTGCAAGCGGCGATTATGGTGAGATTCGGGTTGCAACCGGTATCGTGGGTTCCGCGGACCTACGTGCAGGTGAGCGTGTTGCTGCAGTGCTCGAGGCCCAAATTGCTGCCAGCCCGCAGCGGTTTCGCGGCATACGTCATCGAGCGGCTTGGGGCGAAAGCGCCTACATTCGTTCCTTAGGCGGGTGGCCATCTAAGCCTGCTAACGCTCCTCAGCGTATCCTTTTGGATCCGGGTTTTCGTGAAGGCTATGCACAACTACGTACGTATGGATTATCGTTTGAAGGTTGGGTTTTTCACACGCATATCAATGATCTGACCGACCTTGCGAAAGCCTTTCCTGATACAACAATAATCTTCAATCACCTTGGTGGACCTATTGGAGTGGAATCCTACGCGGGTCGCCGTGAAGAAGTGTTTGCTGCGTGGAAACTGTCGGTGGCCGAACTTGCAAAATGCCCGAACGTTGTAGCCAAGCTTGGTGGTTTGCAAATGGTGGTGAATGGTCACGACTGGCACAAACGAGACAAACCACCGTCATCTGACCAGTTGCTTGAAGCTAATCGAGATTGGTACAATTACACCATCGATCAGTTTGGTCCCGACCGCTGCATGTTTGAGAGTAATTTTCCTGTGGATAAGCTGTCATGCTCCTACACGGTGCTCTGGAACCAATTCAAGAAGCTAACCAAAAACTTCTCGAAAGACGAACGAACAGACATGTTTCACGATACAGCAATGCGTGTTTACCGCTTGCCAAAAGTTTAGCGAATCTAGTATTTGCTCGTGTTAAGCAGTTAAATGAGAGCGACCAATTAGCAGAAATATAGCTACAGAATCTATTTTCTAACGCTACTAATGACCCAGACTTTGTTAAACTACAAAAAAAGCAGACTGGCCCGGAAGTAAACACATAGCTGTGGCGACAAAGTACACTCGTGATGACATAGCTAACCCCGTAATCAGCAAAAGAATTATCACCCTTACGGCTTGAAAGGTAGCCCGACTTGAGAAAATATCTTTTGAAAAGCAGGATTGCCCACAAGATCATCCCAGTAAATCCTAGGATCGAACAAAAACACGTTAAGTGTCTTGGAATCCACACTTTCCTTTAGTAGCCTTAAAGCTTTTTCATGTTCACCAACAGCATAATCGATCATAAACATGTATTGCGGCCTAACGTTTCGCTGTAATGCAATTTTGTCCAACATAATTCGCACAGACTTAGCTTCATCTATCCGGTTAAGGCGACCGAGTATGAAGCCCTTTATTGCTAAATACAATGGGTCATCTGTAGCTTCTATAGCTTCCTCAGCAAGAACAAGCGCTTCTTCATACCTCTGCGCCAAACAAAGAATTTCTATATCCCCATAGAGAGCCATTAGGTATTCTTCATCAATTTCAATAACTTTTTTGGCAACTATCTTTGCTTCCGCCAATTTCCCAAAAGAAGTTAATACCCTAAGTTGAACAAACCTCGTTATAGCTGAAGAAGGCTCCAATTTAACTGCCAGGTCAATTTCACCAATGGATGCAGGTTTAAACCTAATTGATCGAACCTGAGCATACCATCGATTTGCCTCTGGGCTACTAGGGTTAATTCTTACAGCTTCCAAAAGCGCCTTTTCAGCACTGTCGAAGTCATATTCGAAATTCCAATAATACCAACCCAAACTAGAATGAAGCTTAGATATATTCCTGTTGATCAACAATGCTTTATCAAGAGCCGCTTTGGCTTTCGGATACGCAATTCCGGGCGGCGAAAACCCATAGGCAGCTATCATATTATAACATTCCGCTATCCCGATGTAACCAAGTGCAAATTCAGGATCTCGAGCAACGGCGAGCTCATATTTTTCAATTGCTTGATGCATCTCGAGCTTTTTACGCGAGTTCCAAAGCAAACGCCCCTCGACATATAACTTATAAGCACCTAAATTTTCAGTCAGACGCTTTCTGATTTGGGTTTTGTAATTATTATTAAAAGTTAACGACAAGCCCTTTGCGACATTTTCAGCAATGTCTCGTTGAATTTTGAAAAAATCCTCCTCATTTCCATCAAAAGTAGCAGCCCATAAATTCGCCTCCGTCTTTGCGTCTATCAACTTTACAATTATCCTAAGCTGTCGGTCTGACTGAATGACACTTCCTGTCAAGACAGATCTAACTCCTAGCAACTCCCCAACACTTTTAACATTATCAGATTGTCCAATAAATCTTGAAGCGTCTTTAACGATCAGGCTTGGAACTATTGACAAAATAGCAATAATTTCCTCATGCATACCCTCCGCAATGAAACTATTTGATGTTGCCGGGCCAATTTTTTTAAACGGGACGATTGCGACGCTTCCTTTTTCTGCATTTGTTTTACCAGAGGATGTTGAAAATGGAGACTTTTTTGTTCCCGAAGTAGAACGAGAAAAATAATTAATTATGGCGGCAGCAACAAAAATCACAACAAATGCCACCAGGATGATATACCATCTTTTTCCACTACTTCGCCTTCCCCCCGGATTTTTTAATCCACCCCGATCCTCTAGGTTCACGCATTTACCCTCATCAGTTGCATCTACACTTACCTTCACACCCCTTTTACAAAGTGCACGTAGAGTGGTTCCAAAAGCCTTACGGGTCAAATCTCCAAAATATTGAACCCTCTGAATACCAGCTAACTGGTATTCCATTGTTTCTGGAATTTCTGTTGGCTCTATGATTAATGGAATTATTGGCTTTTTCCGCTCTGAACCTAGCGCAAGTTCTTTGACAACATTTTCGGAACATGTCGAATGCGGCGAGATTACAAGCAGCATCACCTTGCACTCTTTAATTGCGCTGACGATTTCCCGACTCCACATAGATGAGGCATCAATTCCTGCCTGATCAATCCAAACAGAAACTCCTGCATCTTTCAATTTATCAACAATCCCGATCACTCGGGCCTTATCCTTCGCTGAATAACTAATGAAAACTTCCGCGCTCATAGCAAACAAAGAGATTTATTATTGACTGGAACCACTGCTTTATGCCGAAAAAGAAGGTGAAACAATGGCAGCAGCGAAGTCAGAAAGCTGTTAAACGTCAGTAAAAGAAAATTACTCATAGGATGTCTTCAAATAACTTAATTCTATTGATTGTGGTGCCTTTTGTCGAGATTTGCGCAAAAGGCATATTTTGGACTGTCTACGGAGAAAGACAAAGTATTACTGCAAGGGCGAAGAATCAAACTCACGCCTATTATAGGCTATAATAAGCTCATCGAAAGCCAGTTCAAATCCCTCAACCACATTCACATCATGAATATGTCGGTTGTCACGAAATTTAGTGATGCTAAAATCAGGGAATTTCAACAAAAGGTCTCCGTAGGTCGCAAACGCCAAATCCTTATTCCCCAACAACCAATTGCAAGTTGCTATAAAAATGTAATCGCTCTCAATTTCCCTATGGATTGACTTCAATCTATACTTTAATGCGTTTTTATAATCCTTTTTTAGCTTATAATATTCCGACAATGGCCAATAATACCACAGCTGAGGATATTCGCAATACTGCAAAGCCTTCTCAGCATACTCCAATGCCAGCTCCTCGTTAACAGAATCGACAATCAGATGCCAAGCATATGTAGCCAAAGCGTATGGTTCATTTGGATTAGCAGCTATAGCATCTTGAGCTAAGATCTCGCTTGTGACTTTGTCTTTTTTCAGAAACTCGACCCAGTATTGGGTTGCAATCGCAACCGCATTTTTGGGATCTAATTTGATAGCCATTGAAATATTTTCATCGGCGAGTTCTTTCGCGTTTTCAAAGAAATAATTATCCCGAATACTTTGAGTGTAACAGTCAGCAAGGATGGCGTATGCAGTGGATATTTTGGGGTTAATATCAATGCAACGATTCAGGGTAACAATAGCTTTCGCTACACTTCCCTCATCAACATCATCCCAAACAGACTTCCCAATTTGAAGTAACTCGATAGCCGTAAGGTTTTCTTCCTGCTTCGCCAGAGCATTTTGGAGAATTTCTCTGTGCACGCACCCATCGTATCCAGCAACATTCGCTGCTATGATGTTGGAAGCATCTTCAATTAAATCAAAATCAGGAGCCAATTGATCAGACTCAATTTTTTTGCTCCAAAATATACGACCTGTAGTAATATCGCATATTCTAGCCTGAACGGTGTTTTTATTGTCGTCACAGGTTATTTGAAGCACAAAATCTGCATTAGCTTTCACACCGATATTAATGTAATCGGCTGTCGACAATTCTTTACCAATGTTAGTGCCTTGAATTATTTTGAAATCCCTGAAATAGGTCAGTTTTGAAATTAGCGCATCTTTTATTTCCTGATCTATATGTGAAGCTCCATCAATTTTTGAATCCTTTAATGTAATCACGCATAAATCTATCGTGGATTTTGAACCAATTGAAATGCTCTGTTGATTCTTACCTATAGATTCATATCGTTTGACAAAGATAATAAAAATTAGCAAGAAAAGAGACAACCCAAGAGCTATTGCAGCTTGTTTCTTGCGATTCGTATTAAATGAATATTTAAACAAATTGCTTGAGATATGCTCACTGGTTACTGTGTCTTCCTTTAAATTGCCAATTGTAAGGATTATTTTCTCGGCCATCTCATCGGGATTTAATCGATCAGGTTGTAAATGCTGGATACCAGCTAACTGGTATTTCATTGCAGAAGGGATTTTCGCTTTCTCCAGAAAAACGGGAAGAATGTGTTTTTCAGCTTCAGAAGCTATCGCTAATTCTTTTGTGACATTTTTTGAGTTAAACGCTAACTCACTAGCGAACAGAATAAAAACTTTGCAATTTTCTATCGCAGTCACAATCTCCTTACTCCAGAGCATCGCCCCTTGAATCCCTTCTTGATCAATCCATACCGTGTACCCAAGGCATCTGAGTTTCTCTACTATTGGGACAATTTTTTTATAATCCTCCCTAGAATAACTAATAAATATATCTGCAGCCATTGTCTGTAGATTGTTTCAAATTGGATTATCGGCAACGCTATGCCCTTGATGCTTACTCAACCAAGTATTTTCACAAAAGGAATCTAAAAATTGTGTTAAGGTGTCGGTCTACCGGCTTGTAGGGTACGTTGTCAGTTGCCATTTCAGGATGCTCCGGGAATTTTCAGCGAAGGCTTGTCTTCACTCAATTCCTCCAATTCGCGCACCAGAAACTGGTTGTAGGCCTCGCGGCCGAGCTTTTGCCGCATCATTTCATACACCCGGTCGATGGCTTCCGGGCGCAAATGGGCCACGAGCTGATCAATGTCGGCGGTTTCCAGCTGGATCCCACCCTTGTGAATGAGTTTCTTAAGGACGTCGCGCTATTGTTCCTGAAGTTGATATTGCGTGTAGCTGTCTTTGGTTTGCGGCACACCCGTTACGGTGTGAAGGATGGTCTGACACTCCCAGCAGCATAGCGCATAGGAAAGAGGCATTTCGCTGCTTCCGGTGACCATCACCGGCATCACCACCATTTTCGCAATGGCTTCCTTGCAATAAGGGCACTTGGGTTTGAATGGCGTCTTTTTTTCCTTTTCCCAGTGCTCCTTTCGAATCCCTCCTATGGCGTTCATGTGGAGATTCTACGAAACCGTCGAGATGATGTCCGCTTTTTTCCACGCAGGGAAAATTGCTTCTATTCTGCTTAATGCATGAGCATCCGATCGATCGCAGGGAGGCTGCGTCGGCCTTGTTTCAGGGCTGCCAGTCACCGTTCACATCGCCCAGTTTGACCGCCAGCCAATCGATATCCAAAAAGTCCGCATTCATGCCGGTAAATGAACGACCTTCATATACTTGAACCTCCTTCAGCGATGCCTGGTCCGGGAGTTCCGAGATGCGGGCATCCAACAAGCGCCAGTTCGTCCGAGGCTGGGGTGAACTCTCCGAGGCGTAATCATTCCTCATTCCCAAAATCACCTTCTGCATGGCCACGATGTCGAGCACATCGATGGAATGGTCCTGGTTCACATCTGCAGCGACCCTTGAAGCCAATGAATCCAGCCTTTCCATGGAGAGGATGTGTTTGCGCATCATAACGATGTCCAACACATCGACCCCTCGGTTCGCCCTTGATTCCTGTTCCTTTTGAGCTGTCAGATGATACTCGGTGTTCGCATAAACAGACAGGGCGTATACGCCGGAAGTCTCGCTGGAAGATTCAAAGGCAAGCCTGTCGTGACGTGCGAGCACTCTCACTCCCTCCATGGGGATGCCTGTGGCCTCTCTCGCAGTCTCACTTCTCCCAGAAAGCGGGTTAAGGCCCCACGGCTCTCCTCCGCATCTGGCAAGGACCGCAGGCGAACAGACCAGCCCACATCCGCCAGCCCCAAAGCGTCTAGGTAGGTCAAACGCCTTTGCTCACCATGCGAAAGGTAAGGCCCCATGGTGGTCGGCTGCCAAGACAAGTCCACAAGGCCTACACTGCGAAGGCCGTCGATCCAGTGACTGAACAGAGCCCCTTCACCCGCAGCATGGAGGGGCACCGCATCCGCTCCATATCCCATGCTGGAATACCGGCCATCGAGTTTTCCAGCAACGACCTGCTGGAGCCAGGAATCAGAGGTTCCAAATCCCAGGGCATGCGCAAGCTCGTGCAATGCGGCTGTATAAAAATCAAATTGGCCTTCCGGCACGTCGGTTTCAGGCTGTATGTGCCAGACAGTGCTGTCGCTGTCGAAAGTGATCGTCCCCCCCACAGGGAAAAATCGGATATTTCTTCGAGCTGATTCCCCAAACCATCGGTGATGCCTTTCTGGCCCCGGTTCATCAGCTGATCGATCCACCATACCTGGGTATAGGAGGCGGACCATCCTCCAGGTCCTCCCTGAGCGACGTTTCCAGAGGGCAAGGGGCGACCTCCTGCAAAAATAACGATCGTATCGGCTGGGATGGTAATGTGTTCGGCAAGCACCGCAGGATCTCCCGTAGCAGGATGAAACCCCATCGCGCTCCAGGTATTGCCTTCGTCCGGAACAATGGGAAGCAGGTGATCTGAGAAAACACCCTCAAACGCCTCACAGGCCATTTCCAGAGCCGCCTTTCTGGAGCCCCCCTGATCTCCCGAAAAGAAACCATTTTCATCCAGACTGTAGTCGATGGAAAGAACTATGGCAGCAGGAGAGGAAGCAATGAAAAGAAAGGTCAAAACACCTGTCAAAAGCGCTTTTGAAACCACGCAAACGGGCAGGGATTTACATCCAGCATCGTGCCATGACCTTGTCTTCATGATTGGAGAGCTTTTTCTATTATGGACTGAGCAGTTATGAGCAAAACAAAGGCCGTCTCCTGTAACAAAACAATACGCACAGCAAAAGGCCCTGAATGAATGTTTTCATAAAAGGGTAAAAATTTATGAAACCCACTCTATCTGACCCATTTTTCCAAAAAATTCAATTCGTTGTCGTTTTTGAAGCCACTGAGTCGTGTATTGGCTGAGCCTGAGATGATGGTTCCATCAAGGGCTCCTGTGCATGGCGCTTCCCACCGGCTTGGTCTGGTGGGAAGCAACGGCAACCATCATGACAAAGCGATTGCCTGTCCGTACGTGCGCACGGATCTAGCAGGCTTCAAGGTACGCTGAGAACCCTGAAAAAACGACTGGTTGCTTGATCAAGGCGATAACGCCGGCGCACTGGATGACCATCCCCCAGCAAGGACTCAAGTGAAATCGCCTGGTCCAAAGAACGAAGATCTACCGCTCGCTCTATGCGGTAACGGTTTCCTTTGAAGGTCAGGAACGAAATCTCAAACTGATCGTCTTGCGTAATAACGCAGGACAACCGGGGAATATCCACATGTCCCTTGGGTGCAATCTGAACCTCGAATACCCAGGGCCAGCGCTTGCCAGTGAGAAAAATGCGGTTGGATACTGCATCGTATGCGATGCCATTGGCAACGGCATCCCCATCTTTCAGTGAGCGCCAATCAAAAAGGCCCTGAAGGTCAACCCAGGACAGGACTTGCCCCGTGACGACATCAATTCTGGCAATGCGATCGCTCAGCCACTGGTTGGCCCAGCATTCGTCTTGAATCCATTCCAACTCATTCAGTCGCTTCACCGGCCCCTGGCTGTCATGAACGCTCACTTCGCCGAGCATCGCAAACGTGCCCGAATCGCGAAAAGTCAGCATGTGACTGCCGTCACTCATGATGAAGCGGCTGCTGTCATGGGTCAGACCCCACCCTTCTCCCTGATAGGCAAAAGATGGCAGAGGCTCCCAGGTATTCAGGTCGTAAACACGGGCGAGACCCTGCTTCCAGGTGAGTTGCACGAGCCGCCCCCCCCCCCACAGCCAAGCCTTCGGTAAAAAAATCAGAAGGTAGGTAGAAGGCGCGCAGTAACCTCCCGGTGCCCATATCGATCTCGCGGAGAGAAGAGTCTCCACCGAAGAGACCGGTGCTTTCCAGCAACCTGCCTTCGTGAATCACAAATCCTTGCGTGAAGGCAGCGGGATCGTGCGGGAACTGTGCCACCACCTTGAAAGTGTCCCAAGTTTCGGCAGCCAAGGTCTGCACCGAACCTCGAACCATCCAGAAAACACACCCCCACGCGACCAGCCCTAGGAAGATGGTATTCCTGAGTCCTTTGCAACCCAACAATGGAGGGGTATTCATCACAAGGTGCCTCATAAGCTGATCGTCAGTTTGGCCAGGCTACTTTTGTATGGCCCTGAAGAAGAGGCGACCGGCCGTCATCTCACGTTGCCAAGCCACCGGGGCCCCATTGCCGACCATGGCATGAACCACGCTCCAATCCTTGATAACCGCGGAACAGCAGTACCGTGACCTACAAAGTCGACCTTAGTCTTCCAGCAAGGCAACAACCGAGGCATCCGTTGTCAGTTCTAAGGCCTTTTTGCCCTCGAGGTTGGTGAGGGCCCGGTCGGCGTTGAGCTTGAGAAGGGCCTGAACCGCGATGCCATTGCCGGCCTTGGCCGCTTCATGAAGGGCCGTGTTCCCACCCTTATCCTGGGTGTTGGTCGAGCACCCCTGCTCGGTCAAAAAAGACGTTAGGGTCGTCATCGCTTCAGCGGAATGCCTGACTTTAACCGCCAGATGCAGGGCCGTTTCACCCTCTGCGGTGGTGACCAAAAAATCAGCTCCGTATTGCTTGAAAAGTTCAAGCAAGGGAGCTTGGCCGTAAACAGCGGCAAGATGAATCGCGGTGACCCGAGCCTGAGTCCATGGCGTGTTGGCATCCGCCCCACTTTGGAGAAGCAGTTTCACGACCTCCTTTTGAGCCGCTGAGGTGGCAATATGCAGCATGGTAGAACCATCGTGAAGACGGGCATGGATGTCTTGCCCCTGGTTCAACGCCTCTTGAACCGCGGCTACGTCACCGCTCTTGAGAGAGGCTACCAGTACGGGAGGAATACCTCCTTCTGGAAGGGCAAAAGGCGAATCATCTGCGGCTTTCTTTGAAGAGCTGGAAACCTCGGACGCCGACACCGTGGGTTCGGTAATCGGAGCCGATACCTCCTCTGGACTACCTGGACTTCCACCAGGTACAGCCTCTTCGGCAACCTCCAGTTTCTCCACTTGAGCAGAAGGAGCCGAGAGGGCCGGCGCGGAATCCGCGGGTGAGACAGTCTCCGGAGAATCAGGGCTATCGGGCGAACATCCAAAAAAACTGCCAATGATCAAGCATGACAGGCAAAGAGACCATGAGGGTTTCATGCTCCATTCAAGTATCGAGTATCCCTGTCTTTGGCAAGTGGATAAGACCGTGATGTGTGAACAAGATCCAACATCGGATGTAAATGCTTGATTCAGCAAAAGGGCCCCTTCAGTCAGTCAGCAACCAGGCTTTTCCTTGGTCATCTGCTAATTGGCTCGTTCCATCGTCGCCACGATACCAACTTGCCGGGCAAAGGACTGTTTTGTTAGCTTAGTCACATCAATCATCATTTACCCAGAGGAGCTCCACTAGAGCCGGTTGGGACCTCGGTTATGTCCTTGGCATGCAAATTTCCTTCTAGATGGGGCCTTCTCCGGTTCATCGCTTTGACGTACTATGTTATGACCGTGAAACCAGTGGCGCAACCCAGCCCCTCTTCGCCAGGCCACCTTCAATCCCAGCCCCTGACGCGCCCCTCGCAGGCAAGTCATCCAACCTTGTTCGAGAAGCATTCGGCAGAAGCGACGGGCGTCCATTTCGTCCATCCTTTCAATACCGACCATCCCAAAAGCTACCTCTATTATGAGTCTTACACAACAGGTGGCATTGCCATTGGGGATATCAATCAAGACCAGAAACCGGATTTATTTTTCGCAGGGGCACCTGTATCCAATGCGCTCTTCGAGCAAGTGGATTCCTTAAATTTCACCAACACCACTGCCACGCGCCTCCCTCTCCATCCCAACGACTGGGCGACAGGTTCGACCATGGTCGATATCGATCAGGATGGGGACCTGGATATCTATGTCTGTAACTACGACTCCCCCAACCTCCTTTTCATCAACGAGGGCCCGGATCTGCCCATGAGCGAACAGGCCGCCCCATTTAAGATCAATATCGTCGACGCCTGTCTGATGCCGTCTTTCGCCGATTACGATCGCGACGGTGATTTAGACCTTTTTCTTTTAACCAATCGCTACGTGAAGCCAGGGGGCCGCCCACCGCGCCCTCCCATCGGGATTCAAAACGGAAAACCTTTCATTCTCCCTTCCTATGAAAAATTTTATTATCTGAGGCAAACCGGGCCTAGCAGTTACACCGCTGATGCCACAGGGCGACCCGATCGCCTGTTTCAAAACAATGGCGATGGCACTTACAGCGAGGTGAGTTCGGAGTCCGGCATCGGGGCCCCCGGGCATGGTCTGTCAGCAACCTGGTGGGATTTCAACTCGGACGGCTGGGTGGATCTTTATGTGGCCAATGATTACACGGATCCTGATCATCTTTATCGCAACAACGGCGATGGCACTTTCATCGATGTCATCGCCGAGGTCGTGCCTTACACCAGCTGGTCTTCCATGGGCGCCAATTGCGGTGATCTGAACAACGATGGACGGATGGACTTCATGGTAGCTGACATGGCAGCAACCACACACTTCAAGAGGCAGATTGCCATGGGAGAAATGGGGGATCGACTCTGGTTTCTGGAAAACGCCTGGCCCAGACAGGTCAACCGAAACACTCTCTTCATCAACACTCCCGAGGGTCGTTTTCTCGAGACCAGCTTCCTCGCAGGTCTGGCCGCCACGGATTGGACTTGGGCCATTCAGCTGGCTGACTATGACAATGACGGGCGCCTGGATGTTTTCACCACCAACGGCACCTCACGCATGTTCACCGATGCTGATCACCCCATCACCCTCGCCATGATGATCGGTAAGACCGAAGAGGACCTTTGGAAGGAGGAACCCTTCTTCAAGGAACCCAATCTTGCGTTCAAAAATCTGGGCGATATGCGGTTTGAAGAGATAGGCGCTCAGTGGGGTCTGAATCATGAAGGCATGAGCTATGCTGCAGCTCACGGAGACTTGGACGGCGACGGGGATTTAGATCTTGTCACTGCAGACCTGGATGAGCCCATTGCCATCTATGAGAACCACTCGACAGGCCATCGTGTGATTATCCAGCTTAAGGGCACCTCAGGTAACACCCACGGAGTTGGAGCCATGATAGAGCTCAGCGCAGCCCAAAGTGGTACACAGGTGAGGTGGGTGCATCCCGTCCGGGGATACATGTCCTCCAATGAACCCATCACCCATTTTGGCCTGGGTGAAGACACCACCATCGAGCGTCTGGTCGTCACCTGGCCCAATGGGGCGCGGCAAGTGTTCACAAACCTCCCCGGAAACCGTCGATACGTCATCAACGAGGCCCAAGGAACCGATGAAGCCCTTCCAAGCCCCAACGAAGAGCTTCCTCTTTGGACCGAGCGCTCGCATGACCTGGGTCTTGTCTTTAAACATGAAGAAGCGGGCTTTGACGATCGCCAACGACAACCCCTCCTACCAGCCATGCACTCAAGACTGGGGGGCGGCATGGCCTGGGGCGACGCCAATGGGGATGGACTCGAAGATCTTTACCTTGCCGGGGCTGCCGGGCAGGCGGGCGCCCTCTTCCTGCAAACAGGTCAAGGCAGTTTCACCAAGGACATATCCAACCAAGTTGTCTTCAACTCGCAACGTCGGCATGAGGATATGGCCGCCTTGTGGTTGGATTCCGAAGGGGATGGTGACCTCGATTTATTGGTCACCAGTGGAGGGGTGGAATGCAACCCAAACGACCCCATCCTTCACGATCGTCTTTATCTCAACAACGGTCAGGGCCGACTCACCGTGGCCCCGAAAGACATGCTTCCGCCCCTGACGGCTTCCAGCAGCTGTGCGGTCGCAACAGACTTCGACCAGGATGGGGACTTGGATGTCTTTATTGGTGGGCGTGTGATTCCAGGACGCTATCCAGAGACCCCCAGCAGCCGACTACTGCGCAATGATCAGGGCCAATGGGTCGATGTCACCGAAGAAGTGGCCCCAGGTTTGCGCAAGGTGGGTATGGTGACATCGGCATTGTGGAGCGACCTCAACGAGGATGGCCTGATCGATCTGATGGTGGCTCTGGAGTATGGTGCCATTCAACTCTTCAAGCAGCAGGGTCAGAGACTGGTTCATCAAACCAAGGTACATGGCTTGTCTGGTCACCATGGATGGTGGAATGCCCTGCAGGGAGCGGATGTCGACCAGGACGGCGACATCGACATCCTTGCGATGAATGCCGGGCTGAACACCAAGTATGGCGAACCCTCGACCGCCTCGCCTATCTCTCTTTTTTATGGAGCCATGGATACCACTCGTCGACCAAGATTGATTGAAGCATACCGGGAGGCAGACACCCTTCTGCCCATACGAGGTCGGGCTACCGTCGGATCCATCATGCCATGGATCGATCAAAAATTTCCTACCTATCGGGATTATGCGCGGGCCTGTTTGCAGGATATTTACCCTCAAGAGATGCTCAAGCAGGCACAACTGCTCGAAGCCAACCAACTTGCCTCAGGCCTGTGGATCAATCGAGGCGATGGCACCTTTGACTGGAAAGCTTTCCCCAGGATGGCCCAAACCTCACCGGGATATGGCGTCATTGTGACTGACGTGGACGGCAATGGACAGATGGATTTCTGTACCACACAAAACCAATATTCGAGGGAGCCGGCAACGGGTCTGTGGCGGGGAGGCATTGGATTCATGGGGCATTTTGATGACAACTCCCAACTCCACCTTCACACCTCTCAAAAGACGGGCTGGATGGTTCCCGGAGATGGCAAAGGCTTGACCCTGTGCGATGCCAACCTGGATGGCTGGCCAGACTTGGCGGTCGCACAAAACAACGATCGCCTTCTTTTGTTTGAAAATCAGGCAGGAGGTAAACACCAGCCCCTGTGCATCGCCTTGAAAGGAACCCTGGGGAATCCCCACGGGGTCGGAGCGCAGCTGAGTATCGTACAGAAGGGTCACAAAGGGGCACTTCACGAGATTTACGCTGGAGGCGGCTACCTCAGTCAATCGACACCACGGATTTACGTACAACATCCTGAGAATGGATTTGCGGTGGAGGTTCGCTGGCCGGATGGCTCACGCAGCGAGCATGCCTTCAGCAAAGCAACGGAGAACCTCATCATCCTCGCCCACCCCGGCCTGAGCCTGCAGCCTTGAGAGCCAACCGGCGCCCTGCCTCATGGCCTTTTGGAATCAGGGAGCTTGACCCAGTGGAATGCGGTGGGCTTGAATGTCAACTAGTTTGGCCTGAATAGCTAACAGCATTTGTTGCACCCTCTGTGGATACTTTGCGGCCAGATTGATTCTCTCGCCGGGATCTTGCTCCAGATCAAACAGAGCCGGATTCTGACCATCAGGACCCTCTTCCTCAAAACCGGCATTACTCCCCACCGGAAAGAGCTTCCAGCGCCCCATGCGAATGGCTTGAAAGCCCTTTCGACCATGCCAATAAAGCAAACTTTCCCGCCCGCCATGAAGTGCGGGATCCTGAATCATGGACCACTGCGATTGACCGTCCAGAGATGATAAGCCCTCGATGGGCGCAGGCAAATTCAGTCCACACGCCTCTATGAGAGTGGGCATGATGTCCAGTGCTCCGGTCAAACCACGGCATATCCGACCCGCAGGCACCTGCCCTGGCGACCAGAGGATGGAGGGAACCCGAGTCCCCGCCTCAAGGGCGTCCCACTTGAGCCCACGAAAGGGCTTGGCCTGGGCGGCTTCTCCAGGTTCGGGCCCATTGTCCGACAAAAACCACACCAGGGTCTTTTGCTGAGGAAGCTGCGCTTCAATCTGTTCCAGGAGACTACCGATACGCTCATCGACCTCTTCGACCACATCACCATAGACACCAAAGTGCGACCGACCGGCAAAATCAGGATGGGCTTCTACCGGAAAATGAGGCGCCGTCAGAGGAAGAAAGAGCAGAAAAGGTACGGCGGTTTGCTGGTGAATAAAGGTCTCGGCTTCCGAGAAGAACTGCTCGGTGAGAAGGCGGTTATCAAAGGGATGCTCCACCACCTCATCGCCGCGCCAAACCTTTCGGGTTTGGTTGTTGCTCTTATTCAGGTAATAGGTGTATTGGAATCCCTGCTGGTGAGGGCGGAAGGAGGGGGCATCGCCCAGGTGCCATTTCCCGATCAATGCGGTCCTGTAACCAGCCTCCTTGAAAACTTCGGCAAGGGTCGTGACCGAGGGTGAAAGCCCGGTTCCCTTGGGCATCAGGTGGCCAACCACCCCTCGTTCCCACCCTAAACGATTCGGGTAATACCCAGTCAGCAAGGCCATGCGAGAGGGAGTGCACACCGTAGCCCCGCTGTAGAAGTCTGTAAAACGCAACCCTTCGCGGGCTATCCGATCCAGATTAGGCGTTCGAATGCTTGGGTGTCCATAGCTTCCGAGATCATGATAGCCCAAATCGTCGACCATGATGAGGATGACGTTGGGCGGTGGTGGTTTCTCTGGGCCTTGAGCAAGCACGGCAAGGTGAAGGCAAAAAAAACCAATAAAGACCATGCGGAACATGGAAGGCAGTAAAGGCAGAGAGGGGGCATTTGTCGAGGGCCTTACCATTCAGCCCTCTTTAAGTGGTGCTTAGACTTGCCCTTGAGAAAGGCAATCGCCATGATCAGAGGTTATTGTTCGTTAACAAGATCCCAATGAAAAATCAGGGGAGCGTTTTGCTATTGAAAATGCCATGAGTGATCAGACAAAGAAGGCTATTTTCATCTTCAGTGTTTGCCTCTCGATCGCCCTCGGGCTGCATGGATGGCACACCCTCAAACCGGATTACGCCTGGTCGACCAAAATTTACGCCACCATCCAGCTCTTCACCCTCGAATCAGGCAACCCCGAGGAGGATCCCCTGCCCCTGACTTTTGAGCTGGCGCGCTATCTGGCACCCCTGACCACGGCTTCGGGCATCTTTCTGGGCATGAGCCAATTCATCCTTTTGCGTACGCGACAGACAAAGGTACGCAACCTTTCCGACCATTACATCATTGTGGGAGGCAATGAAAGGGCCCTGGCACTGGCTCGAGACCTCAATGCCTCAGGGCATCAGGTAATGGTCGTGCTGACCATGGAAGGTTCAGTGATTGCGGAATCTTGCTGGAATGAAGGATTTTATGCTGTCGAGGTCAGCGAGTCCGCTCACAATCTCCCGGAAGTGGTTCGCGTGACCCAGGCCGCCAGAGTCATCGTGTTTACCGAAGATGATTACACCAACCTCAAGTTGGCGTTGCTCATGCGTAAAGCTGCGGGTTCCAACCAGCTTCCCGTCTTGCTCAATCTCGATGACGAGCAACTTTGCAACACGGTGCAGAACCAATATGAGTCCATCGCGGTCTGCAATTATTATCGATGCGTCTCACGTGTCCTTCTCAACGAATACCCATTGGAATTCTCAGAGCAGACTGACTTTGCTTCACAGGACGCCTCTGATATCCGGCTTATCATTACCCATTGGGACCTTTTGAGCAGGGCCTTTCTTTATCAAGTTGCCAAGGTGGCCCATTATGCGAATTGCCCAAAAACCAAGGTATTTGTAGTTTGCAAAGGAGTCGAACTGGTTCAACAGCTCATTCATGCAGCCTACCCACATATCGATGAGTGCCTGGAACTGCATTTTCTGGAAAGCCAGGAGCCGGAACTCACTCCAAATGTGGTCATCCAACTTCTTGCATCGTTTCCCGACGAGGCACTGACCAGCATTCTCTTCCTTGCCGATTCGCCCGAAGACAGCTTCAGCGGTAGCGTTCGCATCAAGGACCAATGCAAGAAACAAGATAATTTGCGCATTCTCCTCCCCCAGTCTCCTCTTTCGGGCTCCTTGGAAGATCGGCAATTGTGCGTCCTTCCTGACTCAGCGGTCTTCTGTAATGCCCACATGCTCCTTCAGGATTCGATTGATCATCTTGCCGCTCGCGCGCACCAGACGTGGTATGAGGAGACCAGGGAACGCATCAAGCAGTGCCTGGATCGCGGGGATACGCCGCAGGCGGAACGCTATCAGAACTCCGCTTACTTCCAGCCCTGGACCGCACTGCGCAATGAGCAAAAGGAAGAAAACCGTGGTGCTGCGGATCATCTCGCCATCAAACTGCGTGCCTTGGGCATGGCGCAAAAGGAGCCAGCAAACATGGATCCAGCCGAAGTGGACGCGACAGTAGCAAAACTGGATGGCAATCAACTGGAGGCTTTGGCCGAAATGGAGCATCGACGCTGGTCAGCTGTTAAATGGATGACCGGCTGGACCTTGGGGCCGCGGCATGACCCAAGTAAACGCCACCCGAATCTTGTCAGCTATCAGAAGCTCGATGAATCCACCAAGCAGTACGATCGCGATCAGATTTTGGGCACGGGCAACATGTTACGGGCCCTGACAGCATCCAGCAAAAAAAGTAAGTGAAAAATGGCCACTTCAAACTCTTTGATTCATGTTCAACATCGAAATGTTACAATACCCTTCATTTGGCTTGAGTCATTGCAAAGCTAATGACCGAACGCTAAGAATACTTCATACCAGAAAAATCTCATGAATGATGTTTTCATCAGTTACGCCCATATCGATGATCAGGCCCTGACCGAGGGGCAAAAAGGGTGGATCACTCAATTTCATCGTATTCTCGAAGTGCGTCTTGGCCAATTGCTGGGCGAGAAACCTACGATTTGGCGTGACCAAAAGCTCCAGGGAAGTGATGTGTTTGATGACAAGATCGTCAATGCCTTTCGGGAGGCCAAAGTCATGATTTCCATTATGAGCCCTCGTTACATGAAATCTGAATGGTGCCTGAAGGAACTCAACGAGTTCTATAAGGCAGCTTCAGACGGAGGGAGTATCAAGGTGGGAGAAAAAGCACGGATTTTCAAGGTCATCAAAACACCTATTGATGCGCGTGACATTCCTGAGCATATTCCACAATTACTGCAAAGCATCCTTGGCTTCGAGTTCTTTGACTTCGATCCAGACACCGGGAGGCTTGTGGAGTACGATGAAACCTTCGGGGAGCGGGCACGCCAAAATTATTTTTCGAGAATATACGATCTGGCGTATGAAATCTGCGATCTCCTGAAAAATTATCAATCAGGAACCCCGGGCACCCTTCCAGCCGCTCCTGCGTCCAAGACTGACGGAAAGACCATTTACCTCGCCACCACATCCTCCGACCTGCAAGTCGAGCGTGATCGCATCAAGCGTGAACTCACTGAACGAGGACACCGGGTTCTCCCCGACGCCAACCTCCCCTTGATTGGCCCAGAACTTGAGGGATATCTCAATGAAGTTTTACCTCATTGCGATCTGGCCATCCACATGGTTGGTGCTCGCTATGGAATGATTCCTGAAGACGCTCAATGCTCAGTCTCGGAGTTGCAAAATCGCCTGGCGGCAGAACACAGCCAGCAAAAAGGACTCGAACGCATCATCTGGATGCCGCGCGGTCTAGTGGTTGGCGACGAACGTCAGATAAATTTCGTGCGCCGTCTTAATGAGGATGAGCAATGTCAATTGGGTGCCGAAGTGATTGAGGAATCGCTCGACAGCCTCAAAAGCTACGTGCTGGATCTTTTAAAACCCAAGCCCAAGCCGGAACCTCTAGAAACCTCCCAACCCACATCCTCTGCCCATGCCGAATCCAAGGCCAAATCGGTTTATTTGATTTGCGACGCCCAGGATGAAGAGGCCATTGAACCGCTCGAGGATTATCTTTTCGACCATGGTTTTGAAGTCTCTCTTCCACTTTTTGAAGGTGAAGAGAACCTGATAGCTCAGTCCCACCGACAGAAACTCACCCTTTGCGATGCGGTTCTGGTCTACTACGGAGCCGGTGGACGTTCCTGGATCGAAATGAAAATTATGGACCTCATGCAAGCGCCTGGATTTGGCCGAGAGAATCCTTTCCTCGCCAAGGCCGTATTAATTGCCCCACCGGAGGACCGGAGGAAGTCACGCTTCAAAACACACCTGGCCGATGTCCTGACTCAAACAGGTGACTTTGATCCCGCCTGCCTGAAACCCTTTATTTCCCTAATCAACGCCTAATAACTGCCTTTTTATGAGTTCTTCAACTGGTATCAATCCCTTTCCTGGCATCCGGCCTTTTGACATTCAGGAAAAATATCTATTTTTCGGACGTGAAGACCAAACGGCCGAGCTTTTGACCCGACTACGCAAGACCCGATTCCTCGCGGTCGTCGGTTCATCCGGCAGCGGCAAATCATCCCTGGTGCGTGCCGGACTCATCCCGGAGCTTCACGGCGGAACCATGGCAGCCGCAGGTTCGTCATGGGAAGTCGCTGTCATGAAACCGGGAGGCGACCCTTTAACAAATCTCGCCAAATCACTGGTGGAGTCCGACCTCTATGATCCGGATCAGGAGGATGTCCTACCGATGATTCGCACTGCCCTCTCACGTAGTGGAATGGGACTGGTCGACGCGGTGCAACAAAGTGATTTGGAGCCCAAAACCAACTTGCTGCTGGTAGTGGATCAGTTTGAGGAAATTTTTCGATTCCGGCGCATGACCGGCATCTCCGAGGAAGAAGCCGGTCATTTCATTCGCTTACTCCTCGAAGCGAGCCAACAGGAGTCCTGCCCCATCTATGTGGTGCTGACCATGCGTTCGGACTTTCTCGGCGATTGCGCACAATTCGGCGGCTTGGCCGAAGCCGTCAACGAAGGGGAATACATCATCCCAAGACTGAACCGAAGCCAACGTAAGCAGGCAATCGAGGCACCCGCGCGCGTCGGCGGCCGCGAGATGTCAAACCGACTGGTGCAGAGGCTGCTCAATGACATAAGCGATGACCCGGACCAACTTCCTATCCTTCAGCACGCGCTGATGCGCACGTGGGACTACTGGGTCAAGGCAGGCAGCGAAGGCCCTGTCGACCTGGAACATTACCAGGCCACTGGCGGAATGGCCGAAGCCCTCAGCCGCCATGCGGATGAAATATTCGAATCTCTGCCAGATGAAGAAAATCGTCGCATTGCGACCAAACTCTTCAAGTCCCTCACGGAAAAGGTTTCGGAAAACCGAGGCATCCGTCGCCCCATGCAGCTTAACGAGCTACACGAAATCTGCGGAGGTGAGATAAATCACCTGCTGCATGTCATCAATGAATTTCGAAAGACAGGTTGCACCTTTCTGATGCCGGCAGGGGAGAGCAAACTTCAGAAGCACACGATTATCGATATTTCACATGAGAGCCTTATGCGCGTATGGCGCACGCTGCGACTATGGGTTGATGACGAGGCACAATCTGCAAAGATTTATCGGAGGCTAGCGGACACGGCCAGTTTGTACAAGGATAACAAAGCTGGACTTTATCGCGATCCAGATCTAGGTATCGCTCTAGCATGGAGGGATGCAAATCAGCCCAATCAAACCTGGGCCGACAGATACTACCCGGGGTTCTCTGAGGCAATGAACTTCCTCGAAAATTCACGGATAGAGGAAGAACGAGCAGCCAAGGAGAAGGAAGATGCCCGCAAACGAGAACTAGCCCAGGCGCAGGCACTGGCCAAAGCCAGATCAAGAACAGCTAAAATATTCAAGGCCGCATGTGCAGGAGTCACAATTTTAGCAGCAGTTGCTTTGTTTTCTATGTTTCAAGCACAAAGAAGCAGGGATCTCGCAGAGAAATCGATAGCAGAGCAAGCTCTGCAGAGAGAGCGGGCAGCTTTTGAGGCCTTAGCGAGCTCAAAAAATGCGGTTGCAAGCACATGGATGGCAAGTTCAGCGTCGCTGTCACCAGAAGAATCAAAAACAAAGTCCAACCGTATTTCTGAGTTAATAAATGTTTTAATAAGGACACCCAAGACAATTAGCCACATAACAACAGGTCAACCACTAAGAATAGGAAGTTTGGTTAACGACGATTTTTTAGCTATTACAGAGGAATCAAGCCTATTCACATTTGATAATTCTTTAGCAAGAATACATGAAAGCGAATTACCCTCCAAAACAGCAAATATAGTTGGCGTATCAAGTGACTTTGAGATAATTGCATATCAAACAGGTAACCTGATCACCCTATACAACACAAAGAGAAAAGAAAATATATACACACATGAATTAGTTGAGGAGATAATAACAGGACCAACCCCATTAAAGTTTTCGAAAGATAAGAAGCTATTTGCCTACACGTCCAGAGCCTCCCGAGACCGCTTGAACTTAATAAACATTGAGACTTTAAGCCACCGTAAAATCGATCTGGATGGAAATATTAACGACTTTATAATATCAGGAAATAATTCGGTTATATTTGGCGTTAATAGTAACAAACGTATAATAATGCAAAAAATAGAAATAACCGGCGACCCGCACACAATATTCTCAGAAAAATCAAGCGGGATTCCATGCTTACTGAAGAAACGCGGTAACAATTTCTATTTCATAGCACACGACAGCTCTGAAGCGCTTAAAATCTACAGTGCACCGCTAGATGCTATTACAAATTTATCAAAATCAAGAAATACATTCACCAATATCAAAGACTATGTGATTAGCCCTAACAATCAAAATATAGCAGTATTAGACAATGATTTTAGATTATTAATAACAAAACTTAAACAGAGTAGCATAGACACTTACACACCCGAAACAACAGAGGACTTATTTACAACACAATTAACCAAACCATCTAAAATCGGATCGGTATCTCCAGACTCAGCGTTTGTAACAATAATAGAGGATTCGAAAAGCTTATCCACTTATGATTTAAACAGCGGTAGACGCGTTTTTAACAAAATCGAGTGCACAAGCAAAATTATATCGACAAAGTTTATAAGTGATTCCAGCGGTTTATTTTTAGCAACTAAAGATGGGGTTATCCGGAAAGTTCAAACACCGATTTTTACGACAAAATATTTAGGTTACTTCCAATCGCCGTTCGAGACCTTACCTTCACTTATCGACGCCCCAAAAGGGTATAAACATTACAAATTGGTCTTCACAAAGCTTTTGCGAGAGATAAGCCAAAACATATCAGAAAACCAACAAGATGATGTGGGCATGCAACTATCAGAGATTGGATTATACGGAAAAAACCAGAACCGCTTGATCCCTGAGCTTAAAACAATTAAAAGCGCAAGCGTCGGAATGAAATGGGGAAATTACGGAAGCCCCAAAGGTGAAGAAGCTAACAAATTATTCGACGGTTCAATGTCTTCCAAATATTTTAATTTTTCAACTAATGACGAATCTTCCGTAACTTTTAGTTTTAGAGAACCAAAGAACATACAAAAAATAGAGTTTACTTCAGCTAACGATTTCCTCCCCAGATCACCTGTTGAGTTTGAATTGCACGCCTCAAATGATAGTAGAAATTACAAAATTGTAGCTAAAGGACCGATAGAGAACCCCTTATTCACAGAGGAAAGGAATTGGCTAACAAAGCTCCTGGACTCAGAAAACTTCATGGAAAATGTTGCTTATATGAGTGGGTTGCAAATTTCGAAAACAGGCACGCCCATACCCTATAATTACTCACAGACGGACTCAGCAAACCTGCACAAAACATCTGATAAATTATTTCCTGAGCGGATGGAGTTTTTAGGAAGAATTAATTATCAGAAAAAAAACTACCATGTTGCTTCGTATTTTTTCAACAAAACATCAAGATCAAACAGAAAAGCCGGCCCAGAATATGCACAATTGTTGAGGCTGCACGGAAATTCTTATGCCGTTCTTGGTAATTATAAAGAAGCTATTCGCCTATTGTCAAAAGCATCAGAATTAAGCAGTAAGGATTGGGAAATACTTGACGAGCTTTCCAGCTGCTATTTAGCGGACAACAACCAAACCGATCACAGCGTCACAACAGAGAGTTTAATACAAACTGAAATTATAGGTTCAAACAGAGTTTTTTGGAATTTTCGATGGCCAAATTACATGAATCACACACCCCTTAATCTTAGCATCAAATCAATTCTTTCGTTAAAATCTCAAATTGCATACGGCTTCGGTGTTCAGAATTTATTGAATGACAAAACAGAAATTAACGACGTCGCACTGGAACAAAGTATTCAAAACGATAACCTTTACTTTAACACATTACAGCAAGAATCCGATTCATACATTGAATTGGATCCTATTCCGCTTCATTTTGACAGGGGCATCACTATTGAATTTTGGGCTAAGCCAGGGCCTAATTTTGGTTGGATTATAAATCACGGAGGCGAGGGATGGCCCGGGTGGGGTTTGGGCATGGGAAATGGTTTTTCCGTCTTACAACTTTCAAATGGCTCATTAAGGTTTGAAACCGCAAATAATCTTACTGGCGAAAAAATAGCTTTAGACGTCCCATTCAAAGCAGACGAATGGGCACATTATGCCTTTTCTTGGGATGCTCAATCTGGATCACTTCTATCCTATCGGAACGGCCAACGTGCAAATGACTTTACACTCACGAAAGATAATATTTCATACAATAAACACGCAGTATTCACAGGGCCAATTATCCTCCCCACAAACAAAAAAATCATGCTTGGAGCTCCTATCAGTCTTAGCACTAGAGACTATTGGAACGGATCTCTTACTGAGCTACGTATCTGGGACCATGCGGTTCGTGACACAATGATATTTAACAGATTCAATGAGAGGTTAAATAATCGCCAAATTGGATTAAGTTGTTACATTCCTCTAACCGACAACAGCTTTACTTCACCCATTGAGCAAACCCCTTACAAATTTATCAACCAACAATGGGAAGTGACTGAGGATCTACCCGACACATTTAAGGCAAAATCTTTTGCTAAACTTGGGCGTTCTGGCATCGATCAGCAAACCACCCAAGATGAATCCACTAATTTCAAAAAGTTTTTAGAATTTTGGGCATATCTGAAGATTTCTGAAGGAAAGCCTTACGAAGCACTGAAGTATTTCTCTTGGGCTCTTTTCGGGGAGCCAAAAAGCGATTTCGTCAACATCGATAGATATCGCAATCAATTGCAAACACATCAAAAGCTTAAACTTGCTCTAGTATTTAACGACATTGGCGACACCGAACAAACAAAGTCACTTATTGCTGAGGCACTTTCTGAGATTACGCCAAGCAAAATAACTTACGACAACAGACGAGGATTGTTTTTAAGAAGCTTCGCAAAATATGTTGAAAAAAAATGCAAAAATTGAAAAGGAGCAAAAATCACATCTTCTGGAACATGACGACCAAATACTTCTAGCATTTGTAATACAACGAATACCTGCGATCGGAGTTAAAATCATAAACCCGTCGTTAAAGAGATGCTTTAGCCTCTTTGGGGGTTGCTAAATGTTGCTCACGCCGTTTACCGTCTGCACAAATGAAGATACTGTATTTTTTGCCCTCGGAGGCAAAGGGTAGTTGCATGCGTAGTGATTTCGCCACCAAAAGCCAGTAAAGATCTAACTTTTGTTGGCTTACATATTGGTCAGACGAAATTGGTGTAACAATGCCAACTAAAAGTTTGGTTGCGGGGACAGGATTTGAACCTGTTTTTTGGGCGTTCCGCTCCTTTCCCATACCTGCCTATTTAGAACACTTTGACCGCATAAATACAGTCTTTATTCCATTTTTAGGTTAAATAGTTGTGTGTTCTCAAAGGGAAAAGAAAGGAAGGATTTACTGTGGAATTTTTGCGGAAGGTTTTATTGATGAAAAATGAAACCTTTGATCTACAACCAACACAAAGTCGATCAGTTACTTATCGGGAAGCTCGGACGATTTTACGCGCTCCGGATCAATGTAGTTTGGCTCATCTGGCAAGGAAGCCAAGAGTTGAATATTGATAAGGGGCGCACTCTTTTCCTCGTCCAGCCTATGAGCTTTGCGCATTTGGTTGTCCCAGCTGGACCAAGCGTTAACCAGTGTCTTCAGAGCACTGATATCACCCACTTTGATCGAATTCATAGCTTCTTTGATAAGTAGGTGAAGTTGATTACCTGTAACTATGCTACGGTCAATGTGTTGCGTCGCCACAAATTCTGGGTGACCTACCGCGATATCCGCCCGAGAAACGGTCTTTCGGTATTCCTCGCGTTTCTTTGCCCAGTTTTGGGTGCTAGCAAGCTTACTAACCAAGCTGTAGCTAGCGTTGTGGCGGCTAGCAAGCTCCTTCAGGGTGCAACTACTCGACAAGAAGTCCTCTCTAAGCACGGATTCGTCGAATACTCTAGGTCTGGCCATTTTAGAACCCTAACAATGTTTTTATTGTCTTTCAAACGCTCATAAAGCTTCCAGCAGGGCGCAACCTTCGTTCGGTTGGTATGTAGTCTTGCAAAAGCTCAGGGTCTCCTTTTTCAGAAAGGTAAATGTAGAAGCTGGCATATACCAAATCCGGAAGCAGCGAATGAAGCGGTTCACCCTTTGCGAGGGCTTGTAATGAGAGAAGTGGGTTTTCCAGAACTGCCTCCGGGTATTCTACCAAGAGATCGACTAATTCCTCCCATTGCAAGGTAGGGTCCAACGCACGGGAAAGGCCGTAGGAACCTTTGGATACAGAACCTAGATTCGAGCTGGTCTGGATATCCGCATCCTTACATAGAAGTTGAGAAATCATACTATTAAATTCTACGTAGAGGGGTAGGACAAAGCTCGTCCCACCCCATTAATTATCGTGTTTTGTTAAATGTTTTCGTTACTTGTAGGGCTGTTGTTCCGAGTGATTTTTGAACCCCTATTTTGCGCCCCACAGGCTGAGGATCTCGGCGCGTTTTGGGTTGATCCTGATTTCTTTGAACTCCCACTCAAATCAATTCCAAAATCCTCAGGATTCAGAGTCAGTCCTGATCCAATATTCCGATAAACATCCCTCAGAGTCTTCCGCGGCTCACTAGGCATGAGGGTTTCCTTTCACTTTATGATCGAGGTGCTTTCTCCATCCTTCTTTAAGAATTGAATTTCGTTTAGATCTAGCCTCGGATAAGACGCGAGTATGCAAGTTGACACGGAAACGCTTTTGACGAATTCCATCAGCAATGGCCCAGAAGTGGCACCACCAAATGCCATGGTTGTTGAAAAGATGATGGTCAGGGTTGTTGCTTCGGACTCTGACAGACAATGACCAATCGCTCATAGCTGTTCCTCCTCTGAATCAGCATTAGATCTAGTTTCCAGCTCCGTGGTAAAAGCACGAGGCAGGCGATTGAAGGGTATCACGATGAACTGCTCCCCATCCTTGAACAGCGATTCCTTTTTCCCAGCTTGGGCGACTGGGTGACCTGAAGCTACCGACAGATTATCCGCAGCGTTTTTCTTTTTGTTTTCTGACATGGCTCAATGTTTTTCTATTGGTTTCATTGGCCACCAGGATCCGGAAACACAAAAACCCGCATTCCTATCAGGAACGCGGGTTTTCACAAATCCGGAGGAGACTTATTTTCCACTTTTCGAGCGGCTCATCCGACACTTTAAAGTGTCGAAGGCACCTTGGCTCTCCCAGCCAGGTTGCCAGGTTCTGCAGCTTGCAGGACCGTTCCTGATGACATTAAAAAAATAATCGAAATCTTCTAATCAATCAACACTGTTTTGTGTCATGAAAACCATCGAAGTCAAATCTCCTGAGATCCTTCAAGTCGCTTGTAGAGGATCGTTGTTTTTCATACATATTTATATTCAGCTCGAAAGAAATAGGGTTGCGATAGAGCGCTATGGAATATTTATTGATCGGTCGTGCCTTATAATCAAAATGAATGAGAAATTAAATAATTATCAATTAAATAATGATGCCCGTTCACGATACCAGTTGGCGCGTTTTTGAAGGCTTGACTTTTCTTGATCGCTTAATTCATCGGCTTGAGATCTCTGCAACAAAATTTCACTATAAAGTTTCAATGTGCTTGGGTCTGATGAATCCAAGAGTAACGCCATCTCAATCGAGGTTTTCGAATTTTGCTTTTTCAGAAACTCTATGTAATCAGTTTTAGATAATCCTTTATTAGGAGAATTAACACTAGTCTTGGATTTTGATAGGAACCACTTTTTCCAAGTATTGAAACTATCACTTGATGAGGTAAACTGCTTCTTTTTATTATCAAAATCACCATTTTCGACATCTAAACGCCGATAAGAATCATTTGCATCCAACCTCCCTCCCAAGTGCATTCTAGTGAATTCAAGTATATCATTCGAAAGTTTTTGTTTAGTTTCGAATGAAAGTGGATTTGGCCAGTAGCCGAGTGCGTCTGGACCATAGTATCCCACAAAACCATCCATCGATATACTGCTATGCAATTTCACATACCAATCATCCTGCCCTGGTGCCCCTCTGAAAGGCCCATCAATCACCTTACCAAGTTCTACATCCCATATTCTTGAATCTGTTTCCCTATCAATTGTAATAAGAAGATTCTCATTTCCCGGTACTAGGTGAACTGCTGAAATGGGGAGCGATTGCTTCGCAGACATAATCAGCTCGCCAGATTTACTCAAATCCCATGCTTTCAACTCACCAGATCGAGAGCAGGTATATGCTTTTTCATTATTCTTTGAAAAAACCACAGCCCTAACTGGGCTTTCATGTTTTAGTGCGGCTATTTCATTTCCATTTTTAGCATTGAAAATTTTTGCTGTTGTAGAATCTGCGCCGACCGTACTTCTTAATGCAAAAATCATGCTATCATCTGAAAATTCAATTCTACCGCCCCAGCTGAATCCAAAATCAATGTTAATTGGTTTTTTCTCTAAATCAAACATGTTGTAAATCTTTGAAGTTTCATCGAAACTTGCTGTAATCATCTTTGAGCCGTCAGGAGAAAAGTTAATATGAGTGATTAAGTCTGCATGATCGTTTAGTTTTTGTATGTTTTGGCCCTTGTTAAGATCGTATAGTTGTATACTAAAATCATCGCTGTCTGAGTAAGCGATGATGTTACCGTCGGGATGGATCCCAACTCTGCTAGAATTATCAGGGAGCATATATTTTTCATGGACTGACAAATCGGGCCAATTCCAAACCATCACGCCTTTCGCGCTCACCCAGCCGTTACACATAATACCAAAGAGTCTTTTGGATGAGGATGAGTAATCCATCCACCAAACATCTTCTTCGACGTCTAAAGTATTGTATTCTCCCAAATTTTTTAAGTCCCACACTTTCACTTTTGCATCCAAGCCGGATGTGGCTATGTGATCATTTGGTAAAAGTTGAGAAGTCATTATTTGAAGGTTGTGAGTGAGAAGTATCGGAAGCCTGTTATTTCTGCTAATGTCCCACAAAGCAACTCTTCCATTTAGAAGTGTGACAATCACTTTGTTTGGGTCATCAGTGGCAGCGACAGCTAAGATAGGAGATTCTTGTTTAAATGTATTTTGTAATAAGGTTCCATCATTAGCGCTCCATACTTGGCAGTTAGAATTGTAGTCAGCAGTGATTAATTTCATTTGATCGAATGTGAATCTGCAAAACCAAAAACCTGCGTTGCTAATTAATGGACTTGTGTGTTCCTTGCCGCTTTCAATATCCCATATTCTCGCAGAGTTATCGTACGAAGCTGTAGCTAGAAGCGTTTCATCAGAAGAGAAATCGCAATCAAACACAGCTTTAGAATGTGCCGATTCATTGATCCATTTTTGTTGACCATTGTTGCCGTTAAACACAACGACTGAGCCGACCTGATCACCTCCACCATTAATGATTAAATTATTCCCAGTTTTTGAATAGTGGGATTCGACCCACCATCTTTGTTGATTGCTTGGCGAAGAATAAATTTCGATTGGTTTTACAGGCTTCTGGGATAGGTCAAAAAAGAGTAAATCATAATCATTTCCATTATTAAACGAAACGGCAGCAACTTTTTCGGCTTTAGGGTGTATTTTGATTTCTGTGATCTCTCCCTTAGTTTTTGTTAGTATCTGTTTTTCAAACTTTGGACCTTTCCAAATGATGGCTTCTCCTTTGTTTGTGCCTCCTGCAATTAAGTTGTTATTATTTGAAACATCTGCGTGGATGAACTTGTTTTCGTGGCGGAATTCCTTGATTGGTTTTCCAGTTTTTGAATCGTATATTATTATGCAGTTATCTCCGTCGAGTTTTTCAGCCGTAAGTATAATAAGTTCATCATTAGGACTAAACCTAGCTGATTCACAAGTTAGATATCGTTCACTTTCGAACAGAAGTTTTTTCGCTTTTAGGTCATATAGTCGAAACCCTGAATTACCTTTTTTCTTACGAAGAGCAGCCATTAGGCTGTTGTTAGAACTAAAAATGGCTCCCCTCCCATTCTGTAAAACCAAGCTGTCAGGATCCTTCACAATTGTCTCCTGAAATTCTGGCAGCGGCTGAGTGTCCGCGATAGTAAGGTTTCGTTTAACTAAAGCTTCATAAGCTTTGTTGTCACCAGAAGCTTTTGCAAGCAGCGCCATCGCGTTATGAGGTTCGTTCTTATCAATGTATAACTCAGACTCAACCATTTGCGCTTCGCTTAACGCATTCTTTGCTGTTTTTTTTGCTTCATTCGCCTGAAAAGCCAACAAACCTGTCAGAACTGCCAAAGCGAAGAGGAAGACGGCGAAGACTTTGTTGCGCTTGGCAGATTTCCGCTGAATTTCGGCGCGGTCTGTCTCGGCCTTGGCCAAGGCTTGAGCTTGTTTAAGTTCTCTTTTGCGCGCTTCCTCCTTCGCTTTTTCGTCAGCGTCTTTTTGTGTCTGGCTGTCGTCGAGGAATTTCATCGCCGCATTGAAATCGCCTGAGTAGCGGCTGGCCCAGCGTTCGTTGGGGTGATGTTCATCACGCCATGTTATGGCGATCCGCAGATCAGGATCGTGATAAAGCCCTGCTTCCCCGGAGGAATGCAGCGCTGAAGTTTCTGCTAAGCGATGGTAAATCCGAGCTGATTGAGATTCTTCTTCAACCCAGCCCCGGAGCCGTTCCCAGACACGCATCAGGCTCTCATGCGAGATGTCAATAACAGTGCCGATGTGGATTGCCGTGTTCTCAAGCGGCATTATGAACGACCGGTTGGTGATTCGAAAGTCGTCGATGACTTTCATCAGTGCCTGTTCGTCGCCGCCGACTATCTCGGCTAGGTCCGAGAACGACAGGGGGCGGCGTATGCCGCGTCCATCGTTGCCGCGCTCGGTGATGGACTTGAACATCCGCTCGCAGATTTTGCGATGATTATCGTCGGGGAGTTGATTGTGGGCTTCGTCGGCATGGCGTGATAGAGCCTCCTTCATAGTGCCGATGGCGCGGTAATGATCGACGTCTAGGGGCTTGGTTCGGTCTGTGGAGTGTTCCTCCCAGTATTCCCACGTGCGCATGAGAGAGTGCTGAAGAATAGGCAACTGGTCAGGGTCGTCTCCAATATCGTTGAGGAGCTGTTGCACAAGGCGTGGCGACATCTGGCTACCGCCGACCTTGGCTGGGCCCTCGATGGCGTGAGCCCGTTGGCGTCGGTTAAGGCGGGGAATAAGGTACTCTCCCTCGTTCACAGCCTCAGCTAGATTTTTGAACTCGGCGCAGTCTCCTAGAAAATCGGAGCGCATGGTGAGGACGACGTAGATTGGCAGTTCCTCCTGCCAACTGGCCTCAAGGATTAACTCGATAAAGTCGGCTGCCTCCTCGCTGGCCTTGGAACCGCCCTGACGGAAGCGGAATATTTCCTCAAACTGGTCGACGAGGATCAGGAGGTTTGTGCCGGGCTCGACGTCGGACTGCCGGTAGGCCTCGAGCAAGCCGAGTCCGCTCCGGCTGAGCATGGTGCGGAGCAGTTGCACTTGGTCCTCGGAATTGTCCTCGTAAATATCGGCCGCGACGAGGGAGCGGGCGAGGTTGGTGATAGGATCACCGCCGGGCCGCATAATGGCGATTTCCCAGTTGACGGAAGCTTTGACCATGGTGCCACCATAAAGCTGGGGCAGCAGGCCGGCGCGGACGAGGGAGGATTTGCCGCTACCGGAGGCACCAACTACGGCAAGAAAACGGGTGTTGCCCAGACGCTCCAGCAGTTGCCCGGTCTGTTCTTCGCGGCCAAAAAAGAGATGACTTTCCTCTATTTGAAAGGGACGAAGGCCGGGAAAGGGGTTGCTCATGTCTTGGTGCGATAAGGCGTTTTAAATGGAGTTGATGAATGGGTCTAGAGCACTGAGTTGGGCGGTGTCGGGCACCTGAAGCACGTTGGCTTGATGTGTACGGTATCGTTCCTTGTGACGGTGTTCGGGAGGGGCGACGAGCACCAGTTTGTGCTCGACCGGTGATTGGCGACCGTGGCCGGGCGACTGCAGGACGTTCAAAAGCTTCATATTCACCCAAGACCGATTGGCAGATCCGAAGTAGATTATTACCGCATCGCAAGAGTTGAGATTTTGTCTGTGCGCCTCCGCAATCTGGCTTTCGGTTCCATCGATCTCCGGGGCGACCACTTCGAGGCCCTTGTCGAAAAGGTAGTCTTCAACCGGAGCCGCGCTTTCCTCATCGTCCGGAGGATAAATCAGATAGACGCTTTTGGTTTCCGTGTCGTTCGCGACGTCCAACGTGCTTTCCTCCGGAGGTGCCAGGTTTGTCTCGGTCTTGAGATGATCAAGCACGAGAGACTTCAGGTTCTCGAACGAGTCTTCCAGAAAGTCTGAATTTTCGTAGGTTAAGGGACTGTTGCGAAGTTCATCGATGAACGATGCCTGCCGTGATTCGGTAACCGCCTGATCGCGGGGCATCCAGATGAACCGGTGCAGGTCCCGAGTGGCGGCCGCCTGGGCGGCAACCGAGTTTTGAATATCAATTACCGAGTGATCTGCACCCTCCGGCACCAGCCCGTAACTGCAGCCGATGAGGTGGATGCTCGTGTCACAGTTCTCCAAGTGTTCGCGTACAGCTTGTTTGAACTTCGCACCCACGAGTGGCATTGGCTGATCCGGGAAAACCTGATAGCCGCGCTCGATCAAATTTCGGTAGATTCGATCGCGTTCCGGCTGAAGATCGGT
Organism: uncultured Verrucomicrobiota bacterium; assembly: GCA_902560705.1. Classification (GTDB taxonomy): domain Bacteria; phylum Verrucomicrobiota; class Verrucomicrobiia; order Limisphaerales; family AAA164-E04; genus UBA7971. The sequence continues at coordinate 1,650 of CACEMW010000014.1, read as the reverse complement.
GGTGGTGGTGGCGAGGAAGATCTTTTTTGTATCGACGCCCATAGCTGCCGGCGCGCCGTTGCCCGATTCCTGGTCGTGCATGGCCTTGAGCAACTGGCTGACCTCGTGGGCGAGGTCGAAGATTTTCGAGAAATAATTGTGCTTCGCCTCAGTTCCGAAGGAAGCGTTGTACTCCATGAACTTCCCTGTGTCGGGATCAAACTTGAAAAACTCAAAGCCAAGTAGGCTTGCAAACACGTTGCGAACCTCGTTAGGCACGTCGTTCGTCTCGAACGGAGTCTTGACCACCTTGAGGATGCGCGACTTATTCTCAAACGAAATCCCGCTGGTGCATGATGCGTTGTCGTAAAATTGCTTCAGCTCCTTCATACACCAATCGGACTTAAGGTAGCGTGGCGACATAATGGAGATCATGACCCGCGCGTTGCAGAATTGGTGCACAATCGCTTGATCGAACATGTCGTTGCCGCCCAATTTGAGGTCCCGCCAGATGCGTGGCTTCTCGCCGATCAACTGCGCCACGCGGGTATCAAGCACCTTGTGGAAGTGGGAAATCCAGCCTTTATCCTCCTCGGTCAGCGACTCGTTGTCGATATGTGCGTAGCTGATAAAAATGTCGTTCAAGGCGTTTTTTCAGGTGCTAGACTTCGGCTGGGCCGGTTTATGTAATTGAATACCCTAAACAAAACACTCGATATTTTCACCGCTAAAGTCAACGTTATTTCCATAATCAAACTGGACTACCCCCGAAAAAGGAGATGTGAAGAAGATGAAGTTCTGATAATACTAAAAGAAGAATAGGAAACGCAGCCGATTCAGTGAAGAACAGATCATCTGGATCTTGTGACTGGGAAAATTGCCTCCACGTATGGTCGACGGCAAATCAGTGATCTCAACACGGAGGATATTAAAAAGCTTTTTCAGGACGACTGGACACCCAGAACGAGGGTCAATCACATTACCAAGTTCTCGCAACTTTTTCACTGGGCGATCAGGAAGCGTTACCTGTCGAGGAACCCTGTTGATGATCTTAAAAAGCTAAGGATACAGCGAGAACGCCGGGACCTCGTTTTTGATAGATTTCATGATGTCTTTACCACGTGGATCATTGGTCCCGTTCCACATGTTTACAGGGTGGCACTTTAAATAAATCACCTTGTCCTCTATGCCATCTACCGGCGGCACCGCCGCCAAGTCCTGTTGTCGCTGATTGTTGGCGGATGAAACGATGATTTTCTTGGATGGAAGCGTTACCTTGTCCTTCCCTTTCGCCTCAACCCTAAGTGTTGGGTTCACGGCCGCCTCTTTGTAGTAGCTACCAAGGTTGCGGCGTTCGGCGTATCCTCCATCAGCGCATTCACATCCGCGCGATTGTTGATTAACAGTTCCGAGATTTCCTCTTTTCCAAACACACTCGCCACATGTAAAGGGGTTACTAAGCTTCCAGCATCCGCATTCACATCCGTTCCAGCAGCCAAAGGTTTTTTCACAACATCAATGTTTCCTGATTCAACGGCTTTATGAATTGAAATTTTTGGAGCTAACTCGCATCCCGCAAGCACGACAACTGCCGCCAGAGGAACCAATGCCGACTTAATTCTTAAAATCTCCTGCAACCGATTCAAATTTTCAAGCCACAGAACAGCGAAT
>CACEMW010000013.1:0-49925 GCA_902560705.1 uncultured Verrucomicrobiota bacterium | reverse complement strand
CACCCAAAAAATAATCAGGAGGAAAAAAGCAGGAATCCAAGGCCATCCGGTGACTCGAATGGTCTCTGGATATCGTATCTTGTGGCGCATCAGCCCAAGGATACTCAAGGAAGCGCTGATGCCCAACGTAAAGCCCATGTATGAGAGGAGCTGTTTGAAAGTGGGTAGCCACAACATGGAAATAGCCAGTCCTCCCTGAAGCCATACACAAGCCCAACCGGGAGCCGATGCCTTGGCAAACCAGAGAGGCAGATAGCCGTCAGAAGACATTTTGGCGTACACCCTTGGACCTGCCATGGTCATGGAGGAAATGGAGGACAACAGAGCCATCAAAACGACAAAGGATACCATGCTTCCAAGAGAACTCCCCCCCAGATAATCAAAAGCAACCCGAGCTACGTTTTCCCTGCCTGCAAGGACATTCAAGGGCACTCCCCATAGGAAAAGGGCATTCAGAGCCACATAGAAAAAGGTCACCAGAAGGGTTCCTGCAACCAATGCAAGGGGCAATTGCCGCCTTGGGTCCCTCACCTCACTCGCAATGTAAACGGCGGCATTCCATCCGCAGTAAGAAAAATAAATCCACACCAGGCTGACAGAAAACGTGCTCAGTTCAAAAGGCTCTTTTTGGAAGATTTCCGTCACCTCCATCTTTGTCCAGGCCCAGGTCATCACCCCCAACAAAAGGATGAGTTTCAAAAGCACCAATGCGTTTTGAATCCGGCCCCCCATACCAATGCCTTTTCCATGGCAGAGGCTGAAGAGGACGATCCAAAAAGTGCCCATCCATCGGGGATCAGGTTCGAACCCATCAGCTCGTGCGTAAGCACTCGCTGCATACGCTGCTGCTGCCGTCGGAGCGCTGAAGCCCACAAACAGGGAAACCCATCCCGCCACATATCCCATGGAAGGATGCAAGGCCCGGGATAAAAAAAGATACTCACCGCCTGATTCAGGCCATTGTCGCACCAAATCCCCATAGCAAATGGCCCCAAGAAGGGCTAATCCACCTCCAAGCGCCCACGCCAAAAGGACCGTCGTTCGCGAAGGCATTTCCTCCACCAGAAATCCAGTAGTAGTGAAAATGCCCGTACCCATCATGTTTGCGATCACAAGTGCGATGGCACCGGTGAGTCCAATTTTTGACGAGTCTTTCATGTGATGGACACGAGGGGAAAACGGAGAGCACCTGCCATGAGGAGTGAGGACTTGCCTTTTTTGGCCCTCGGTCAGAATGACCTCGCCTCAGGCTTTTTGACAGGGGCATGATCAAACGCCCTGGAAACTGCTCTGCTTACCGCCCCGGTATGGGGGGCATGGCAATGCCTTCACGCTCATTGAGTGCCCGGGTGGCCTCAATCATGAGCATTTGCTCTTCCCTGGAAAATTGCTGAGAGTTGTTCGGGGAATTGCGAATCTGTTGGGCAGGTAAACTCAACCCATTGGCGCGTGTTACAGGAGCCACGGCATTGCGAAGAAGATTCCCACTGTTGTTGGTGACGGGTCGCACCGCACCGACAGGCTGGGCTCGATTATTGGGGACCGAAGGAAGGGATCGATTGGGGTTGGAACTACTTGCCTTGTTTTTCTGCTCTGCAGCTCGTCGCTGAATCAGCTCGCGAGCGCTGATTCGGGTAGGCTGTTTGACATTGGAACCAGGCTTGCCCTTGCCGGCCGGTTTCTTCTTCTTTCCACCGCTGGCTCCCTGGTAACGATTATCCTCAAAGGTCAGGTCGTGCGATTTACCATAATACTCGATGGCGATGTTTCCATCCATCCCAATACGAGTGACCTTGACTCCATGGTGCTCATCCTCCGACTCGGTAAAGGAAAAAAACCTTTCCACTGGTGGCAACTCAGGATCGGGGTTGGGAATGGTCATGGCCATCCATACCCGGCGCAAGTCATCCTTGGCACTGACACCCGCGATTTTGAGGTTCAGCTCATCCAGCTCAGGGCTCTCTTCCTCTTCCGGTTCAAGCTCGGGTTCAGGCTCGGGTTCAGGCTCAGGAGGGGGCTGAAGATTGAAAGGATTCCTGTCCAATATCGTTTGATAGGAGGCCCGGAGAGAATCAATCGCCTCAGTGGCATCGCTATCCTGCGCCAAGGTGGTGATGGCGCCTGCCAGACAGAGGGAAGCGATCACCAAGACGGTCGCCTCTGCCAGCAGAATTCGAAATGGATTTGCGATATTCATTAATACTACTAACACCTCAAAGGTGCCTTGGTTGCGCTTGCCTGACAACAGCAAAAAAACTGGCCTCTCATGCAATTAGAGGCCAGCCTGATGAGTATCGTTAATAAGATTTCGCAAAGAATCAGTAGGAACTCTGAACCCCACGGGTGGAGCGCTTCTGCATCCAGGGCATCATGTTCCTGAGGCGAGTCCCAACCTTTTCGATCGAATGTTTTTCACCTGCCTTGAGGAGGGCATTGTATTTCTTGTAGCCCGTCTTGTATTCATTGACCCATTCTTTGGCAAATTTTCCATTTTGAATGGCCTTGAGGGCGGCTTTCATGCGTTTCTTCACGCTGGCATCGATGATTTTAGGCCCCACATGGACATCCCCCCACTTGGCAGTTTCGGAAATGGAGAAGCGCATGCCATGAATTCCAGATTCATTGATCAGATCAACAATCAGTTTGAGCTCATGAAGGCACTCAAAATAGGCCATTTCAGGCTGATAACCGGCTTCAATCAGGGTTTCATAGCCGGCAATGATCAAGGCACTGGTGCCACCGCAAAGAACGGTTTGCTCACCGAACAAATCAGTTTCGGTCTCTTCCTTGAAAGTCGTTTGAATGACGCCGGCGCGGGTTCCACCAACCCCCTTGGCCCATGCAAGAGCCACTTTCTTGGCCTTTCGGGAGGCATTCTGGTGAATCGCGATCAGGGCGGGCACACCTTTTCCTTCCACAAACTGGCGTCGAACGATGTGGCCAGGGCCCTTGGGGGCTACCAGAATCACATCAACATCGGCGGGTGGCACCACCGTTTTGTAGTGGATGGCGAAGCCGTGAGAGAAAAGAAGCGTTTTTCCCTTGGTCAGATTCGGAGCAATATCCGAGTCATAGACATCGGCTTGTTTGGTGTCAGGCAAGGCAACGAATATGACATCCGCCTTCTGAACCGCCTCTGCCGTTGGGTAAACCTTGAAACCTTTTTCCTGTGCTACTGGAATGGATTTACTGCCCTTGTAGAGGCCAATAATCACTTTGCAGCCGCTCTCCTTGAGATTCAGGGCATGGGCGTGTCCTTGAGAACCAAAACCGAGTACGGCCAGGGTCTTGCCCTTGAGCACGTTGAGATCGGCATCCTTATCCGAATATATTTTTGCTGGCATTATCTTGATGCGTTGGATGTTTTGTTTTTGCTGAGTAAAAAAGGTCCGGGTCAGGCGCGAGGAAGCGCCACGGTACCGGTACGAGTGAGAGCCTGGATCCCATACGGTTCCATCAGGTCAATGAATTTGGTGATCTTGCCCTCGGACCCTGTGATTTCAATGGTCACCGACTCTGGGTGAACATCGATGATCTTGGCCCGAAAAATCGTCGTGATCTGCATGATTTCCGATCGTGATTGAGCGTCGGCACTGACCCGAATCAGGACCAACTCACGATCCACGTAGAGTTGCTCCCTGAAATCTTGCACCTCCAGCACTTCGGGTAATTTGTTGAGTTGACGCACCACCTGAACCAAAGTCGCGTCGTCACCCTCGGTGACCAAGGTCATCCGAGAGGCTCCTGGCTGATGGCATGGGGCCACGTTAAGCGTGTCAATATTGAAACCACGCCCACTGAACAAACCCGCAACACGAGTCAGCACGCCAAACTTGTTCTCAACCAAAACCGAGATGGTATGTCTCATATCAAAGCAGTTGCCTTTGCGAGGCCAAATTGGGAGACTTCTAAATTTTAAACAGAGGGTCAATAGGAAAAACCGTTAAAAAGAGCTCTAGAGAGCTCATCCAACCCTCATGGCGGCATCGGCGACTTCCATGCATGGGGCAAGAAGATGACGGAAATGCAACATCGCAAAACTTGCCCTCTAAGGACAATGGAGGTTGAATGGTGTCCTAGGAAGCGTTCCCTGAAAGCAGCGCACCACTCAGGGTATGACATGACTGATCAAAGGACCATCCACTCTTTGCCGGGGCTGGCTAAAGAGGATCGACCCAGGGTTTCTTCATGCTTTCGGATCCTCATGCTGCTGGCAAGCTGCTGGAATGTGCTCGGACAATCCAATGGTTTTCAGGAATCAGGTCCACTGCCCAACGGAGCAACGGAGCTGCAGTTTGATATTTTCCCTGGCTATGGGGATGTCGTAAAGCGCCAAAGTTGGATACCGCTCACCTTTGAAATCTACCATGAAATGGAAGGTTTCTTTGGAATCATCCAAATCAACAAGGCTGGCGGACAGTTCCAGCACACCCTACCTGTTGAACTTCCCAAAGGAACTCGCAAAAGAATTCAGATTCCCCTTTTTCACGAAGGCAACAGTTTCACCTGGGATATCCGTCTTTATCACGAATCGGGGGACCTTCTTGCCGAACGAAGTCAGTTTCAAAACGTGGAAATCAGCCCTCATGGCTTTGTCCTGGGATCGGTCAGCGAATCCTTTGCCGGACAGCCGAAATTGCCCGATCAGGCCGCGTTTGAAGACCGCGCCTTCATGCCAAAGGTTGGGCGGCTCATGGCTGAAAACCTGCCGCACCATGCCATTGCCTATGAGGGTTTGGACGCCCTCTATCTGCATGCGTCACAAAGCACGAAACTGGAATCAAGCCAGTGGCAGGCTCTACGTAACTGGATTCATCTTGGCGGCTACTTGATGCTTTGCGCCGAGGATCCGACTCAAATTCAGCAATCACCCCAATTGGCTGATCTGATTCCCTTCCAACCCACTGGCATCGCCACCCTTTCGTGGAGTGGTGCCTTGGAGCAATGGCTCAAAAGCACCTCTCCGCAATCTGCGCCCATGTCAACCTGCGACCCAGTCAAAGTTCAGGACAAGGACATGGCACAACCCATCGATCTCTTGCGAGACAATCGCTATCTGCGCACTCAGCAAGATGCTTCTCGGCAAGACCAGGTCATTCCCATCCTGACGGGCAACATCATCGATGGCACTCCATGGATCGTGCAGGATGGACTTCCTCTGGTAGTTTATTCCCGACGAGGCTTGGGACAAATCGCCTTTTTAACCTTCAACCCAGAACGTGAACCCATCAAAGGCTGGCTCAATCGCCCTTGGTTCTGGGCCAAGCTCAGTGGCATCCCCGGTGAATGGTTTGAAATGACGCGTCCGCGAGAGGTAGGCGGACAGCTTATGGATGGAATCGCGGGCTCGCTCATTGAAAGTCGACAGATCCAAAAATTACCTGTGGGTTGGCTGATGCTCATGCTGACGACCTACCTCATCATCATCGGCCCCCTGGACCGTTGGTTCCTCAAGAAAATCCATCGTGAGATGTGGACTTGGATAACCTTCCCGGCTTACGTGCTTTTTTTCTCCATTTTGATCTATTACGTGGGGTTTCGGCTTCGGTCAGGTCAATTGGAATACCGCGAGTTGCACCTTGAAGACTGGGTCCAATACTCGAAAAGCGCCTCCGCGGTGCGCCATCACCAATACGGATCCATTTATTCACCGAGCACCTCCGCCTACCCTTTTGAGGGAAAGCAGCGACCAACGTTTCTTCGCCCGGAGGCTCGGGCCATCTGGCAGGGAACGGTTGGAGGAGTCCGCACGGAATTGAAGTATGAAAACGAAAACACTCAGGCATCCCTGCAAACCCCCGTATGGACAAGCCGACTGATCATTGGTGAAGGTCATGCCGAGGAAGGAGCTCCACCCTTGAAAACAGAGATGCGCATGGAAAAGGATGGGTCCTACCGGCTTCAGATAGAAAACCAGGGAAACTTCCATGTTGAGGGTCTACGCCTGATTTATCGAGATCGCTACCACGATTTGACAAAAGGACTGAGACCAGGAGAAGTCCTTGAAGAGGTCATTGCCCCGGAAAGCGGGACTCGACTGGCTTCCTTCCTAGTCGACTCGGCCGAAAAGATCAAAAAAGCACTTAGTAGTCGCTCAAGCGCTCTGGGAGAAACCTATCGCCTGGACGGCACACTCGAGACCGTCACTGCCATGACTCTGACTCAAAAAATCAACGAGCACATGCCAGAATATCAATCACTGATCGCCAGCGACTCGATGGACTGGACTCCCTATTTGAACGACCAATCACCGATTCTTCTTGCCTGGACCGGGCAGGAGTCTCCGGGCGAAGGATTGCATCAATTCCAGACCAAAGCCTTTAAGAAGGATACCGTCTTGAGAATGCTTTTACCCATGCCTGAACCCAATGTTCTGACCCCATGAAAGGATTTCTTTGTTAGCCATGGACACTACTCAATCGGCGCAAGCGCCTAGCATCCCTGCAGTGCAAACCCATCAGCTCACCCGACGCTATGGTGAGATGGTAGCACTTGATCAATTGAATTTGACCATTCAAAAGGGTGACTTATTTGGATTCATCGGCTCCAACGGAGCTGGTAAAACAACCACCTTGCGTATCCTTTCGACCTTTCTGGCTCCATCATCAGGAACGGCTAACGTCATGGGGCATCATGTCGTTCAGGAGGCCGATGCTGTCCGACACCTCATCGGCTACATGCCTGATTTTTTTGGTGTCTACAAGGACATGGAAGTCACAGATTACCTTGACTTTTTCGGCGCCTGCTACCGCATTCCTTCCAAAGAACGCGAAAACACCGTCAGGGATGTCCTGGAACTGGTGGGTCTCTCAGAAAAAAAAGGATCCCTGATTGGGGCACTCAGCAGAGGGATGCAACAGCGCATCGGCCTGGCTCGCGTTCTGATTCATGATCCGCAACTCCTGTTGTTGGACGAACCGGCCAGCGGCTTGGACCCCAGGGCACGGATTGAGATGATGGCCATTCTGCAGGAGCTACAGAAAATGGGTAAGACCATCATCATCTCTTCCCACATTTTGAGTGAACTCGAGAGCCTTTGCAATCAAGTCGCCATCATTGAACGGGGCCAGCTCATCTACAGCGGACCCGTTCAGGGAGTTCAAGGTCTGGAGAAAAACCAAAATGTCTTATGGGCGACCATCGAGGGAGATATTGAAAAAGCGGCTGGATTTCTCAAATCGCGCACGGAAATCGGTGAAGCTGAGGCGGTGGAGGGCAAACTTCGTATCACCATGGCTTCCGAAAAGGCCAGTGTGGGTGTCATCGCTCAAACCCTGGTCGCCCATGACATCCATCTGATCGGCCTCAAAAACCACGAAATGGGACTGGAAGATGTCTTCATGCAAGTCACCCGAGGTGACACGCAATAAAACATATCTCACCAAGCATGCCAGCTATCTGAAATGAGCCTACTTCCCATTGTTGAGCGAGAAATGCGGGTTGCTTCGCGGCAAGTGAGTCTCTACTGGAGTCGCACCGTTCTCGCAGGATTGGCCATTTTCATCACCGCCACCATTGTCTTTTTCATGTGGCGTTTTCCCCCGGCCACGATGGGAGTGAGCGTCTTCTACACCCTCTCATGCATTGCCTTCTTTTATGCCGCCACTGCAGGCATCTGGATCACATCGGATTGTATCAGTGAAGAAAAACGGGACGGAACCCTGGGGCTCCTTTTCCTAACCGATCTCAGGAGCTTTGACATCGTTCTTGGCAAGTTAGCAGCGACTTCGCTCAAGGCATTTGCAGGGCTGATCGCTATTTTCCCGGTGCTAGGCATTCCACTCCTTCTTGGAAGTGTCGCCGTGGAAGAATTTTGGCGAGTGGTTCTCGTCCTCTTCAACGCCCTGCTGCTTTCTTTGGCAGCAGGCATTTTCATGTCATCGATCAGCCTGCGGGCTGGCAGGGCCGCAGGGGCAACCCTTGGTATGATGATATTACTACTGGGTGGAGCTCCCATTCTTTGGGGACTGGTCAGCTTCTTGACAGGGCATAACATCTCCGGAGAAACCCTTGAGATGGCATCGATCCACAGTGCTGTCATGGGTCTTATCATGGCATTTGAGGTCAATTACATGACCCAATCGCAGAGCTTCTGGCATTCGTTGTGGATCAATCAGGCTTTCATCTTGCTCTTACTTATTGGAGCTTGTGTTCGCATTCCGAGAAACTGGCAGGGCAAGGCCTTGAATCCCCTCAAGGCAAAAGTCTCAGCAAGCTATAGGGAAAAGCATTCCCTGCGGCGAAAGGAACTTCTGACCAGCAGCCCCATCGCTTGGCTTCGCCTCCGACAGAAAGGGAGTTTGTTTCGGCCATGGATCCCCTTTTTCATCGGCTCGCTAGCCTGGATTTGGGGCAGCATGGTTCACGGTCGATGGTTTTACGGTGAAGATGGCTTATGGGTCATGACCACCTACCTCAGTGCGACCATCCTCAAATGCATGATGGGAGTCGAGATGGCTCATCGCATCTGTGAAGACAGGCGCACAGGCGCTTTGGAACTTCTTTTCACGACTTCCATTTCAGTCAAGGAAGTCACACAAGGCCACTGGGAGGCCCTGATGCGGCAATACCGTGGACCCATCGCCTTGGTCGTCGTCATCAGTCTTTTTTTTGGAGTCCTGACGGTAAAACGTGAAAACGACCCCGAGGGTCAATTCTGGCTCAGCTGCATGCTCGCCGGGCATTTGTTACTCCTCTTCCTGGATGTGCTGGCTCTTTTCTGGTTCGGTCTTTGGAGCAGTCTCAAGGCCCGACGCGTCAATCACGCTACACGAAGCACGCTCTTCTACATTCTTGCCTTGCCGTGGATTCTCTACTGGTTCCTGCAGCTTTTTTCCTTTCAGATGTTCAGCCTTCTCTTTTTCGGGTCCTCCCCAAGGCTGGGGATCGATCCGGGAACCATCATGCTGATTGCCTGGTTACTGGTGCATTGCCCGTGGGCAGTGGGCCTCGGATTTTATGGAAAAAAACAGGTCCTTGAGAAATTAAAACATTACGCCACCACTCGCCCTGGTGATGAGGCCACCTTGGTCATCGCCCCGCCGAAGCATCAGGGCAAATCCACCTCGCCTACCACATAGTCGGTAGGAAGTCGGTAGTTGAACATGACCCTCTGGGTTGCGTCCTTGAGAAGAGGAGCATCGAGGATCACCTTGCTGACTGCTTCACCCGGCAGGAACTCAACCACATGATACCCTTCCTGAGGAGACTCCAAGGCTTCCTTGAGCTCCGGTAGATCCACGACCTTGTAACCATTGACCTTGTCCAGCGCAAGGTAGCGGTAGTCCTGATAGCCGAGATTGTAGGGATCCGGTAAGACAGCCGACAAGACCACACAGGAAGGATCCTCTTCGGTGGGAGCCTGGCTTTTAAGGCGTACCAAACGGACGGGTGCCCTCCGTTGCCACTCGCCGCCCCAGCTTCGCAGGTAGGGCTCGGTCAAGGGCTGAAAAACCAGTCCACCCGCCATCAGGTATTCGGGAGGCATGTCGTAGTTGGCTGAAGGAACGTATTCACTGCGGTAGTCCGCCTTGGGCAAATGAAACATCAGGTCGATCATGGCACCTTCCCTCCACACCGTCATGGGAACGGGGTCCCCGGCCCAATGTCCCCTAGTGGCCAGGCGCTCCAACATCAGTTTACCATAAGAGGGGTCTTCGTAATCTCCCACGATATCGATCTCGAAACCATCCACCATCAAAAGGATGTCCTTGGGGCGTAAAACAGTTTCATGCCCTGGGACTTCAATGATTTCGGTAACAATCACACCCCTTTTTTGCCCCGGCAATTCCAAGTAATCCAGAGCCGCTGGATTTTCTGCCTTCTTCCAATAAAAGTTGAAGAAACCAACCCCTCGAAACGTTCCCTGGTCCACCTCCTTGAGAATCTGCTGCACAAGAAAAGAAGGAATGGCCGAGCACTTGCTACGAGACTGTGAGGTTGTCAGACCGATAAGCTGATTGCCGACCACGACAGCTTCGGACCAACCAACGCCTTCGACCTCGGAATCCAGTTCGAGCTGGGGCAGGTCGATATAACTCAAGGCGCTTCGCCCCAGGCGGAGGCGATTGATTTCAAGGCGCCTGGATTCCAGCCGGCCATCGTTCCAACGCATCAGGCGAGCTTCCCCAGTGGTGGGTATGGGGTCAGCAAACCGAACCGGCTGCAGGCCATCATCCCAGAACCCCGCGTCCTCGACTTCCAGCAGCGCAAGGTTGGCATGATAATCAATCCACTGAAGCTTCGCTTCATACCATGAGCCGCGTCCTCCCTTTTGAACCCGAATGATCGTTTGGTCGAATAGATAGTCTGCTGTGGTGATGATACGCTGATCGTGGACCACCACACCAAACTTGTTGTTTGAGGCCGTCCGCCTCGACCAAGGTTGAAAATACTCGTACTGATGGCGAGTGGATTCGATTTTAATCACTGAGGAAGACCAGCTTTGAGTGGATTCCTGAGCAGATACTCCGTCGCCGAGGTCCATGACCAAGGCAGCAAGGGCAAACCAAAGTGCGTGTCTCACAAAAGCTTTCATAACCATCGATCTTTCTGAATGCCATATGTTTCCATGATCGCGGCATTTGCCGAATCAGCATCCTGCCGATCCAGGCATTCAAAACCCAGGCGCTCACCAAATTCGATCAGATGATGAGAGCCATCGTGTTCTTCCAGTGCCTGAATCACATCTTCCAGAGAATCAATGCGATGTCCATTGATGGCATCGACCAGCACTCGGCCCCTGATTTCCATGTTGGCATTGACTGAGTGAGACAACACGGTGGATAGCATGATGGGTTCGTTACGCGCCTTTTCGGGCTCGGCGTTTTTCTTGTAAAAAAGCTCATACAGCAGTCCGATCCCAGCCACTGCTGACCAGTTTTGGCCAAAAGTTGTCAAATAATCGCGGCTTAATGGAGTGAACACCAGGCCTGCATACACAAAATACCTGGGTGGTTCGTATTGGTTACCTTCCAAGCGATCTTTCTGATTCACGTGAACGGGAAGGGCTAATTCCATCGCCTGCCCCTGCCTCCAGATCTTCACCGGGACCGATTGTCCATGCTGAGCCTGACTGAAGGCGATGGCGCCATGAACCTGATTACCCTCGTAGAGAATGGTGGCATCGGCGGCAACGGCATAGCCGTTGATTTCAAGGAGGACATCATCCTCTCTGAGGAACTCCTTTGCGGAGTCACTGACCAAGGTATCGACCCTGGCTCCTGTCGATGCTGAATCATCCCCCATCTTGAGGTATTTTCGATAAGCCGGGTTGATCAGGGGCGAGAGTCGAATACCGGCCTGAGGGAATCCGTCGTAAACCCCATCTTCAATGTCCTTGAGAAAATGTTGAACGATGGGAGGAGGGATGAAAAAACCTGTATTTTCAAGCCCAGGGGTGCCCTGGAAGGCCACTCCAACGACCTGTCCATCCTGGAGGACTGGCCCCCCGGAGTTGCCTGGGTTGATGGCCGCGTCGGTCTGAACAGCTAGGAGGCTTCGATTTCCTGGTTGCACGTAATTGATCAGCTCGATGCGGCTGACCACCCCGCTTGTGAAGGAAATCTGTTCACCGCCTGCGGGATAGCCAATGGTGTTCACTACCGATCGCACCTTGGGCAACACCCCTATGGGCAGGGGATCCAAACCTTCAAAAAAGGAGGGATCCTCTACAGTGAGGACAGCCAGGTCACAATCATGTCCGATGTAGGCTACCTCGGCCAGGTGGGGTCGGGAGTCCTGAAAGCGTCTGACTTGAATTTGCTTGGCCCAGCTGACGACATGAGCATTGGTCATGATTCGATTGCCCTCGATGACGAAGCCTGAGCCGGTCGAGCCGCGCACTCTTGAGTCATTCCAAGGTTCATCCCAATCAGGTTGCTGGCTGAAGGTCATGATCTGAATGACCGACTTTTCCGGATCATCGGCATGCAGCACCGAAAAAAGGGTCACAAATAACAAATGGAGGAAAATACGTTTCAAGATACTCGAACATGCGACCATTCACATCACGGGTCAAGCATGGATCATGAAGAGGGTGGCATGTCAGGACAGATCGCAAAAAACGTTGCCTGAGATTCAACCACATAGCCTCTCAACCGTCCCCTAAAAGGTCGTTTTCAAGGAATTGATTGGCATCTTTTTGCTTTTTAAATCCGGCTCGCAAACGTAGCTTGCATCCTCATGAACCGGCTCCTGAAGACAAGCTTGTTGTGGTGCCTGAGCCAGTGGATCCTCATTGCCACATTAGGAGCAGACTGGCCCCGTTTTCTCGGCCCAGAAGGCAATGCCACCTCTTTGGAAACCGGGCTGCTCCCAGCGTGGCTCGAGAATGGCCCTCCTCTGGCCTGGAAAAAAACCGTCGGCACCGGCTACAGCGCCCCATCGGTGATCGGAGATCAACTGGTGCTCCATCATCGCTTGGGTAAGCAGGAAGTCATGGAAGCCTTCACGGCAAGCACGGGGTCACCTTTGTGGAAGCACGCCTACCCCAGCCAATACATCGATCCTTACGGCTACAACAACGGCCCTCGATGCACCCCCCTACTGACCGAGGACCGGTGCTACGGCTATGGTGCGGAAGGAAAACTTTTCTGTCTGAACCGGCAAAGTGGCCAACTCATCTGGGAACGGGACACGGCCAAGGATTTCGAGGTTCCAGAGGCCTTTTTTGGTGTCGGTAGCACGCCGCTTATGGAGGGGGACAAGCTCATCGTCATGGTGGGCGCCCAACCCAACGCAGGAGTCGTCGCCTTCGATGCCCAGTCGGGCAGAACCCTCTGGACAGCGGTTGGTAAAGACACATGGGATGGAGAGCCTCGCACGGGCTGGCGTGGCGAGCCACTGATGCAATGGCGAGGCCATGAAAAACAGGCTTCCTATGCTTCTCCAGTCGCGGCAACGATTCACGGAAAAAGACATCTGCTGTGCCTCATGCGTCAGGGCTTGGTATCCCTCGATCCGGAAACCGGCAAGGAGCGCTTTCACTATTGGTTCAGAGCAACTGTCAACGAGAGCGTCAATGCGATGAACCCGGTGGTCTCTGGGGATACCATCCTGATTTCAGCCGCTTATTACCGCGTTGGGGCCGTGTTGCTTCAAGTCGCAGCCAATGGAAGCTCGGTGGCCCCTCTTTGGCGCTCACTCGCCTTGGAAATTCACTGGACTACGCCTGTCCTCTTTGAGGGGCACCTCTACGCCTTCAGTGGCCGAAATGAGCCCGATGCGCGCTTTCGATGCGTTGAGATAGCCACTGGAAAGGTTCAGTGGGATCAGGATGAGAGTTGGCGTAAAAGCTATAAGGGTCCACCTGAGAAATATGGTCGTGGTTCCGCAATTCTGGCTGATGGCAAGCTCATCGTCATGGGGGAGGCTGGTCAACTTGGCTTGTTTCAACCCACTCCTGAAGGCCCCAGAGAAATCAGCCGCTTCCAGGTTCCTGGGATGAAATACCCCTGCTGGACCGCCCCTGTGCTCTCTGATGGACGACTTTTTCTTCGTAGCGAAGACCAACTACTGAGCTACCAACTCCGAAAACCCTGACCCAGATTGGAGCCACCGGAAGATTCAGGAAAGAATCACATTGGAAAGTGCATCGCGAAAGCGCCGATAGCTGAACAGGAAAAAAAACATCGGTGGGATCATGGCCACAAAAGAACCAGCCATGAGAGCCGCATAAGGAAATCGTAAGCTACTGCCGTAGAGGCTGGCTAAAGCCAGGGGAAGCGTCTGCTGCTCAGCCCCCCCGAGAACTACCAGTGGAATGAGATGCTCATTCCAGGCGAGAATGAAGTGGATCAGGCCATAACTCAGCAGGCAGGATCCGAGCATCGGCAAAAGAAGGCGATAGGCTCCCCACTCATTGGCGCCTTCCAAACAGGCCGTTTCGAGGTAGGCATCCGGAACCTGGCGAAAGACCTGGGTGAAGAAAAGGACCCCGAGTCCACTCACCATGCCGGGGAACATGACGCCCCAAACCGATCCATGAAGCCCAATGCGGTGCACCCACTCGAAGAGCGGGACCACCAGCAGCTGACGAGGCAGAACGATTGTGAAAAGACAGGCGACGAGAAGGAGGGATCGACCTCTGAAGCGCAGTTTCGCAAAGGCAAAACCAGCCATGGATGTTAAAACAACGGCTCCCAATGCCTGACCAACGGCCATGAATAGGGACAGTCCCAGCACCCTCCAGAAGGGAAACCATTCCCCAGCCAGAAGACGTCGAAGGTGGACGAGATCCCATTGTTCAGGCAAAAGAGTGGTGGGTTGAAAAATTTCCTGATTGCCCTTGAACATGGAGAGAAACATCCAAAGGAACGGATAAACAAAGAGCCATGCCATGGGCAAGAGAACCCAAAGCCCCCAATACCAGCGCTCGAATGAGCGATGAGAAGGCCCATTGTGACTTTTCATGCCTTGTGTCCTCCGCTCTTAAAGGCCCACCTTCTGGAAATCCAGACCACACATCCCAGGATTCCAAGCAAACAAGGTGCTACACTGACACTCATGGCAGCTGCACTCCCAAACTCACCAAAAGCCAAAGCTCTCTGATAAGTATAAGAAACCAACATCAAACCGGCATCCGCAGTACCACCTGATCCTCCCAGCAGCACATAGGCCCCACTGAAAAGCGCAAAGGCATCCACCACCAAATACATCAGGCAAAAAAGAATCACGTGCCTCAGACATGGAAGGGTGACCCACCGGAACCGATGCCAAGCCTTGTGAGTTTCCACTTCAAGCGCTTCGTAATACATGCCCGGAATCGCCTGCATCCCTGAGTGGATGAAGAAGGTTATGAACCCAACCCATCGCCAGGCACATTGCATGATGAGCGCCATAAGAATCACATCGGGATCCTTGAGCCAGTTGATCGGTTGCCCTCCCAACGGCATGACAAACCACTGATTGAGCAATCCTTGTCGCCCGTGGAACACCAGCAGGAAGAGCAAGGCCAACACTGCGGGAGGCGTCAATCCGGGGATAAGCATGGCAAATTGCAGGAGAGATCGCAAACGACCTCCCAGGCTTTGAAGTGCATGAGCGAAAACCACCGCCACAGGCAGGATCAAGGCCAAGGTAAAAAAGGCGTAGAAGGAGGTATTCCGGAGAGCCTTGAAGTATCGGGCATCCTCCATGAGCTCACTGTAGTGCTCCAGTCCTACAAAGACCCCCTCACCCACCAGGGTGTTGGAATGCAGACTGAGCCTGAGACCACCGATCAGGGGAACCAACCAGAATAGAATAAACAAAAAGAAAAAGGGGCCTAGCAATCCAGCAAGGGATCGCGAGCTTACCGCACTCATACCCTTCTCCTCTGCATCACATTCCTACGATCAATCGCCTCCAGCCTTGAGCATGGTACGCATCTGGCGCATCGTTTCCCGTGGCGTGATTTGGCCATACATGAGAGAACTGAAAAAATTCTCCTGAAATAAAAACACAGCTTGCGGCCGTTTGGGGTGCATGACCACCTCTGGAACTTCGGGAGCCAGGCCGGCGAGCAAATCACCGAATGCTTGCTGATTGAAGTAGGCTGAAGGCTGATGCATCCTGGGGTCGGCCCAGGAAGGCTTGAAGGCCGGGAAACTGTTCCCTCCCACAAAGCGCTCCACATTGGATTCCTGATCTTCAAGCACCCACTGAATGAATTTCCAGGCGCGATCGGCTTTCTTGCTTTGTTTGTAGATCAGCAAGCCTTGTCCGGCGAACGTGGAAGTGCGCCTGCCGGGTACTCCAAAACGATCTTTCCATGCAGGCAAGGGCATAGCGCCCCACTTCCCTTTCAGCTCAGGAGAAAATTGCTGAATCATGTCCAGACCATACCAGTCCGCTCCGATCATGGTGAGGACTTCTCCGTAGTTCACCATGCTACTGAAAAAGACGGGATCAAAAATGCTGGCTCTTTCAGGGATCAAGCCAATGCCTTCATCGTTGAGCTCATACAACCAATTCATCACCGCTTCGGCCTGGGCTTCATCCGGGAACATCTGCCCCGCATGATCAAACCAATCACTACCTTTTTGCCTTAGGAGAATTTCAAAATAGGTCGGGTCCAGCGCAATCAGCGCCTGATTCTTGCTTGCGAGGTCTCTACCAACATCGACAAAGGCGTTCCAGGTTGAAAGATCTTCAGGCTGGATCCCATGTTCCTTGAACAAATCTACCCGGTAGTAAAGAACCATGGCGCTCAAGGATTGGGGCAGGCCGTATATCGCATCACCTTGAGCGAAGAGTTTGAGACGTTGTGGAACCAGCCCCTCCAACAGCTTGGTTTCCTTCAGACGTTCGGATAGATCCAGAAAAGGCACCTCGCCGGCCAGATAGGTACCGAAGAGCACTTCATCGAGCTGGACAATGTCCGGTGGATTGGTGCCGGTTTTCATGGCGATGGCCAGTTTGTCCGGCATCTCTCGAAATCCGAAGGCCTGGATCGAGGCCTCGAATTCGGAGTCCACCTTGGACTGGTAGGCGGCTACCATCTTTTCGTAGTAAACCTTGTCCTGAAAGGAACTGATCCAGATTTCAAGGGGTTCGCTAGCCTGAAGGGTATTTCCCGCCGAGAGAAGTGTTGCCGAAACCGCCCCCAGGAGGATGGCTTGCATCCAACGACTCATGCCTGAAAAAATGTTGAGCTTCATTATGCTGGACACTCTACCGCAACGGTCTACCCAGATCAATCCCCGCATGATTCGTGGTTTTCGAGACTCGATCTTCTGAAGCATCTGGCCCATCATGACGTCATGCTTCGCCTCGCTCTTTCAACGCTATGGGTCGTAGGTTCGCTCTTTTCATGGGGCATGACTGCCATCGAACTACCCCCCAACATCATTCTAATCATCGCAGATGATCTGGCTTGGGACGATTCCACACCTTACGGACACCCTTCGGTGCGAACACCTCACCTGCAACGTATGGCGGAGACTGGCATGCGATTCGATCGAGCCATGCTCACCATCAGCTCCTGCAGCCCGAGTCGTTCCAGCATCATCACCGGACGCTACCCGCATCAAACCGACGCCGAACAACTTCATTGGCCACTTCCCAAAAACCAAACCACCTTTGTGGAGATCCTGAAAAAATCTGGTTATTGGACAGCCGGCGCTGGCAAGTG
Source organism: uncultured Verrucomicrobiota bacterium (assembly GCA_902560705.1). Classification (GTDB taxonomy): domain Bacteria; phylum Verrucomicrobiota; class Verrucomicrobiia; order Limisphaerales; family AAA164-E04; genus UBA7971. Next base: position 32,812 of record CACEMW010000013.1, on the reverse strand, counting down.
GCACTTGGGCGATGCCATCAAGGACCGTTTTGATCGCCTTTGGGAAGCGGACAGTTCCGGTTTCCAGCTCCCCTCAGGAAAGGCTGCCGAAGGCAATGCTTTTGTCGAATCAGCGCAAGGGGAGGCGCGGAGTGGATGTAGCGAATGGATCGAGGCATTGAATGCCAGACCCGAGGGTCAGCCCTTTTTTCTATGGCTGGCCGCGCTGGATCCTCATCGACCTTATGATGAGGGCATCCTGGATCGACCCCACACCGTTTCGGAAGTGAGAGTCCCGCCCACGCTACCCGATCTTCCAGAAGTACGACAAGATCTGGCGCTCTATTACGATGAAATCACCCGACTGGATCGATATGTTGGAAAGATCCTCGATGAAGTCCATCAACAAGGGATTTCAAGAAACACACTGATTCTGTTCATCAGCGACAACGGAAGGCCTTTCCCGAGGGACAAGACCACCCTTTATGACAGTGGCATTCGCACCCCGATGCTCGCAGTTTGGGAAGGGCATGTTGCCCCAGGATCGCTTTGCCCCCATTTGGTCAGCAGCGTGGATCTGGCCCCGGGGTTTCTTCAGCTTGCAGGACTGGACATCCCCTCCTCCATGGCGGGCACCTCTTTTGCCCCCCTGCTCGCGCATCCCGAGCAATCCATACGCCCTTTTGCTTTTGCCGAAAAGCATTGGCACGATTACGAAGATCACTCACGGGCTGTTCGATCCACTCACTTCAAATACATTTTCAATGATTATCACGATCTTCCCATGACGCCACCAGCCGATGCAGTCCGAGGCCCTGTCTTTGAAGCCATGCTCCAATTATCCAAGAACGGAGCTCTGCCTGCTCACCAACAGCAATGTATTCGTCTTCCTCGCCCTCAGGAAGAGTTCTATACACTGGATCAAGACCCCCATGAATTGAACAATCTCATATGGGATCCCGCTTACGCCCGGGTCATCGCAGAACATCGGGAAGCATTAACTTCCTGGAAAAACAGGACCCATGACCTTGTTCCGAACTTTCGCACAGCTGACGAATTTGAGCGAGAAACCGGCAAAGTCACTCCAGCCCGCATCCGGCCAAGGCCCTCCAAGGCTGAAATGAGGGCCACCCGACATCCGTAGAGGACTCCTCATCCCATGGAACCTTCCATGCGAAATCCCTGATTCCGAACTTGCATCCTCCGACGCCTATGGTCCATTTGAAAAAGCAATCCACGCATAAGCCCATGACATGTAACCCATTCCTCAAATCCGTTAATTCCATGCCGAAGGCACTAAGCTTCACCTTGCTTGTCGTAGTTCTCGTTTTGAGCAGCCACCACGAAACCTCTTGGGCACAACAAACGGCTCAGACCAAGCCAGCCAAAGCACCCCATTATCAGCTTATGCCGCGAGCTTCTAGAGATGGCATTGGCAAGTTTTATCAAGATAGGGAAATCTCTCAAGTAATGGGCCACATGGGAGCTAATTGGCTTGAGCGGGCCGGACGTCAAAACGAAGAACGCCCCGATCTACTAATCGATTCCTTAGGTATTCAACCCGGACAGATAGTTGCCGATATCGGAGCTGGAAGCGGTTATTTCACGCGTCGTCTTTCGGCAAAGGTGGGGCAGAAGGGGCGGGTTATGGCTGTAGATATCCAACCTGAAATGCTTGCAATTCTGCGGCGTAGCCTGACCGCCGCAGGCATTTCCAACGTAACCATGATCCTGGGTAAAGAAACTTCTCCAAACCTCTCTCCAAATTCGGTTGATCTAGTACTCATGGTAGATGTTTATCATGAGTTTTCCTTCCCGCATGAGATGATGACCCAAATTTACAGCGCGCTAAAACCCGAAGGTCAAGTGGTCTGGGTGGAATACCGACTGGAGGACCCCACGGTACCCATCAAGCTGTTGCACAAAATGTCCCGCCAGCAGGTACACAAGGAAGCTACCTTCCAGGGTTTTGAGTTTGTCCGGTCCTACGAAGGGCTTCCGAGACAGCATGTGCTTTTTTACAAAAAACCATCGAACGACGCATCTACCCCAACCCCCTGAACATGTCCTATCCATTTGTCAAACCCTGCATCCGCTCGCGCGGCTGCCTGCTTGTCGCCATCTTATCGATGAGCTTGCTAGAAGCTCAGGAAACCTCACCAGAGAATATACCTCAAGTTTTGATCCAAACATCTCATGGTGAGATCCAGCTTGAGCTTTGGCCAAAGGCTGCACCGAAAACCGTTGAGCATTTCATGAATCTTGCAGAAGGCCGCAAGGCGTTCATCGACAGCAAAACCGGCGAGAAGGTCACCCGCCCCTTCTACGATGGCCTGATTTTTCACCGCATCATCAAGGATTTCATGATACAGGGTGGATGCCCCTTGGGCAATGGCAGTGGAGGGCCGGGCTTCAACCTCCAGGATGAGATCAACGCTTCCGGTTTGGGTTTGGACACCCTGAAGGCGCTTGATTTGGAGAACAACCGACTCCCCCATCCTTGGCTGCTGATTCGTAGCCAACAGGATTTTCAACGCACATTGCTCAGTCCTCTGCTCAAAAAAATGGGTGTGGAAAATGAGGCAGCCTTCAAGGAGCGTCTTGAAGAAATACAGGCCGCAGCCGATGCCCTATCATTGATGCAGGTTTACGAAAATCTGGGCTACGTCTTTGACTCGACCCTAAAGGCTGAAAAACCACTCCGTGGGGTGATTGCCATGGCCAATGCGGGGCCCAACACCAATGGTTCCCAGTTTTTCATCAACCTGGTCGACACCCCCCACCTGACAGGCAAACACACTGTCTTTGGCAAGGTGGTCAAGGGAATGGAAGTCGTCGATCAAATCGCCCAACTCGAGACCGATGCTTCTGGCAAATCCACTGAACCGGTGATCATTCAGTCGATTCGTCTGATCGAAGAGAGGCAACCCTGAAAAAAGACCCCCAAGAGTGTTTCCGCTCCTGAGGGTACTCGATCATCCATCGGTCAGGTGAAACCTGAAGCTCATGGCTAGGATTTTTGTGCCGTCAGCACTTGATCCAGAAGTTCGTTGAGTTGCTTGACCATGGTCTTTGGATCCTCGACCACTCCCGCTGCCAAACGAGCATTGTCCACTAACTGATCCAAAACCTTGGTCGCAAGCAGTTCGTTACCTTGTTTCATTTGGTGCAACTTGGAAACCATGCTGTGGCGTGGGTTGAGCTCAAGATCCAAGGTCATAGGTCCGGATTCCTGATTCATGGATTTCATGAATCTGCGCATCCCGGCGGTCATGGTCTTGTCGTGATCCACCACCACTGCCGGACTTTCCACCAATCGGGTGGAAACACGCACTTCCTCAATCTTGCTGCCCAATTTTTCCTTCGCCCATGCAGCCAAGTCTTTTGCATCTTCCTCGCTCATAGCAGCGGTCTGATCAGTCGACTCTTCGATTTCCAACTCCGCTTTTTCTGCAGCCGTCAGGGTTTTTTCGTCAAAACGTCCCAAGTGATCCATGACGATTTCATCGATGGGATCAAACAGGAAAAGGACTTCCAGATGTCTTGATTGGAACACTTCCAGGTAAGGGCTCTGTTCTGCAGTATCACGACTGGAGGCCAGCAAAAAGTAGATGTCCTTCTGATCATCTTTCATTCTCCCCACATATTCCTTAAGCGACGTACGCTTGCCCTTGTCCAGCGAGCTGGACTCAAAGCGAAGTAAATTGGAAAGGCTTTCGCGATGAGTAAAATCGGATGCCACGCCCTCCTTCAGAAAACGATGATACTGGTCATAAACCTTGTAGAAAGTCTCCTCATCTTTCTTGGCCATTTCATCAAGGTGTTTGATGAATCGGGAAGTCAGCACCTTGTTGAGTTTCTGTAACAAGGCGCTATCCTGCATAGATTCCCTGGATATGTTGAGGGGAAGATCCTCACTATCCACCACTCCCTTTAAAAAACGGCACCATTCAGGGAAGAGCTGTTCTGCCTTGGATTGAATCAGCACTTTTCGGCAGTAGAGGTGGACTTCACTTTCACTGCGCGACAGCCCAAGGGTCTCCATATTCTTGGCTGGCAGATAGAGCAATGATTTAATATCGAGAGGGGCATCTACCGCAAAATGCAAGCGAGTGACGGGATCCTCGTGATCGTGACCAATGTAACGATAGAACTCGTTGTATTCCTCGTCCTTAATCTCATTTTTACTGCGAGTCCAGATGGCACTCATCTTGTTGACCACTTCCCCGTTCAGTTCAATGGGGAAAGGAACGAAGTTGGAATATTGCTTGATGATGGACTCAACCTTAGATGCCTGAGCAAACTCCTTGTCCTCTTCCTTGAGTTTAATGAAAACACGCGTCCCTCTTGGGCAGTCAGGAGCTCCTTCAATTTCGTAGCTCCCACTGCCCTCGGATAGCCAGCTGTGGCCCTCAGCATCTGCCTGATAGGAGCGGCTGTGAACCTTGACCTCCTCTGCCACCATGAAGGCGGAATAAAAGCCGACTCCAAATTGACCAATCAAGTTGGCATCGGGCTTTTCCTTACCCTCAGCGATTTGCTTAAGAAAGGCCTTAGAACCCGAGTGGGCGATCGTGCCTAGGTTTTCGATTAGCTCATCTCGCGTCATCCCGATCCCGGTATCGGTAAGGGAGATGGTGTGAGCTTGATCATCGGTTTCAATGCTGATCTTGAGATCAACTTCCGCCTGATGAATGGCTTCGCCCGAACTCTGACGAAATCTCAGCTTTTCGCAGGCGTCTGCTGCATTGGAGATCAGTTCACGAATGAAAATTTCTTTGTCGGTGTAAAGCGAATGTATGACGATATCCAGCAATTGCTGGATTTCTGCCTGAAACGTGTGTTTTTCGGTCTTTTGACTCATTGGAAGTGAAGTAAAAATAAGTTTGGGCTTTCGTCAAGGACTGGAGATAGATTTTTACCGAACAATGATTTGCCCGATTTGTGTGGGATCAATTTTTTCAATCGCCATGCGACATTCCTGTCCAACCCCAGAAAAATCGTTATTCATGGCATCATGAAGAAACGGTAACGCTTCCTTGGCCTGGGGTCCCATGTCTCCCAAGGCAGTAGCGGCTGCAACGCGAACCCCCATCGATGGATCGCGGAGTAGCGGCAAGAGGGCCTCTAAATGAGAAATGGCTGATTCCCTCAATTTGCCCAGGCCTTCTGCACCATAGCGCCGGATATCTTCATCTGGATCTTTCAAGGCCTCTGTCAGGTAGATCATGCACTCCTCCTTTGGGGGAGCGATCTTGGATAAAGTCTGCAACGCGATGCGACGATCATGCGGGCTGCCCTCCAAACTTGGTTTAAGCTTTGGGAAGCAGCTCTCGCCACTTAGACCAAGCCATCCGGCAGCCAGGATGGCTCGATGTCGAATGCGCCGATCCTCATGGCCCAGCCAGGGCAGAATGTTCGGTTCCAGGGCTTTGGCAGGCTCTCCCATACTCCGAGCCAGAGCCAGAGCGTTAACCAACATGATGACATCGCCCTCCCTTCTCACAGGTTGTCGCAGACACGCCCTCAAAGCAGCGGCATGATCGGCCATCTGCGTTGGAAAGGTAATCAAGATCCTCAAAGCCCAGGTTCTTTCAGCAACATCCTCGTGACTCAGAAAGGGTATCAAGGCCTCCACCATGGCATCCCTCCAATGGGTTGGAGCATGGGTCATCAGCACGACCACTTGCTCAGCTCTCCGACTGTGTCTTTCTACAACATCCTGAAAGGAAGCTGGCAGGTAATCCAGGCCAGCGCGATGGGGGGGCAACCAGCGATTGAGGACCGTTAGCCATGGGTAAGGGCTACGCAATTCCCCCACCAATGGTCGGATGGCCTCAACCCCCATGTTGTGGATCACCTGAGTCGCCTCTGCCCTCCTTTCTTGAAGGGTCAACGAATCAACCCATGACAAAAGAGTTTTGCCCTGAACTGTCAACTCGGGTGCCTTGGAAGGTGCGCTTAGGAAAAACCATCCTGCGCAGACAACAATGCCCAAAAAAAAGAGCCAGACCTTTGAAGGAAACCGGCGTAAAAATTTAAACATCGCAGGTTCGAACCGCCTCATAAAGGCTACCAAGGGGATGACGCTTTGGAATGAATTCCTGAGCCACGTATCCCTTGAAACCAGTATCGACAATCGCCTGGCAAATGGCGGGGTAGTTCAATTCCTGGGTCTCATCGATTTCATTCCGCCCTGGATTTCCCCCAGTATGGTAGTGCCCAATGTACTCGTGATAGGTTCGAATATTGCGAATGACATCACCTTCCATGATCTGCATGTGATAAATATCATAGAGTAACTTGAAACGCTCAGATCCAATCCGCTTGGCGAGATCCACCCCCCAAGAGGTATGGTCACACTGGTAGTCCTTGTGATTGACCTTGCTGTTGAGCAGCTCCATGCAGACGGTCACTTGATGTTTTTCGGCCATGCTCATGATCTTTTTCAGACCTATGGCACAATTCTCCAAACCTGTTTCATCGTCCAGCCCCTCCCGGTTACCCGAGAAGCAAATGATATTGGGAAAACCTGCATCGGCCACTTGGGGGATCATGCGCTCAAAACCCTCAATTAACTCGGCATGATACTCGATCCTGTTGAATCCCTTAGTGATGCCGCCCGGACCATTGGCCATGGCACATACCAGCCCATGTTTCTTGACCACAGCATACTGATCGGGGTTGAGCAACTCGACTGAATGCATGCCGAATTGGGCAGCCGCACGGGCAAGATCTTCCAGAGAGAGGTCCGGATAACACCACTTGCATACCGAGTGGTGAACATTGCCCTTGAGTTTTTGAGGTGCGATCTCAGCGGCCTCCAATGAGCCCCCTGCACGCACTGATGCGGCGGCAACTCCTGCCATGGAGATAGATTTGAGTGCATCTCTGCGAGAGAGGGCTGGCTTTTTCATAGGCTTTGGGAATCTGGGGAAATTCCAGCGTATTGTGCCGTATCCGTCAATGGTTTAAGCAGCCGAGTGCTTGGTCCGTAGACTGGAAAGTTTGCGCATACCAGGACATCTCACCGGAACATTCCTCTTACGACGCTAGGGTCGATTATCACATTTTGTCCTTTATCGGCTTACCGGCTAGCCGTTAACTTCACCCTCTATTCTGGTTATGGCATCGATGAGAAAACCAACCCTATTCGTTCTATTCCTAATTGTTTTTGTTGACCTGGTGGGTTTTGGTATCGTCCTCCCACTCCTGCCGCTGTATTCAGAGAAACTAGGTGCCTCAGGTTTGATGATTGGTTGCATTGTGGCCTCCTACAACCTGATGCAATTCTTCTGTGCCCCCTGGCTGGGTAAACTCTCTGATCGCATCGGTCGTCGCCCCATCATTCTTTTAAGCACCGCCGGTTCCGCCATAAGCTACGCCCTCTTTGGTTATGCCAGCGGGCTTTCTGGCACCCAAGGATTGGTCATGCTCCTGGTTTCGCGTGTTCTGGCTGGGATCTGTGGGGCCAATTTATCCGTAGCTTCAGCCTATGTGGCTGATATCACGCCACCCGAAAAGCGCTCCAGTGGCGTTGGCATGGTCATCGGTATGGGTTTTGGTCTCGGCTTTATCTTTGGCCCACTCATTGGGGGGCTTAGTAATCATTTTCTTGGCGAAGCAGCACCCGGATGGGTTGCGGCCAGTATTTGCCTGTTCAATTTCATTGCTGCTTTTTTCATATTGGCGGAGAGCCGCTCCAAAGATGCCAAACCCCCAGTCAAACGCAGTCAATGGGCACAATGGGCCCATACCCTCAAGCAGCCCAAGCTCGGTATTCTGGTGCTACTGGTTTTTCTGGCCACCATCTGCTTTGCCTGCTTTGAAACCACTCTGCCCCTGCTTCTGGTCAAGCACATGGGGTTTGAGGAAACTCAGCTCTATTATCTGATGGCTTATTCAGGCTTCATTGCCGCCATGGTTCAGGGCGGGGCGATTCGCAAGCTTGTGCACCGGTATGGGGAAAAGCCGCTCATTCTAGCCAGCTTTTTTGGGCTAACCGCAAGTTTTGTCCTGATCCCTCTGGGATCCAGCCTCGCAGCGGTGTTGGGATCTCTGGCCATCTATGCCTTTTTCTCGGGCATCAACCGTCCTCCCCTGACCGGATTGATTTCCATCATTTCTCCCGACAACGAACAAGGCGCCAACTTAGGCGTTTCTCAAAGCGCCTCCGCTATCGGACGTATCATCGGGCCTCCCCTGGCGACCAGCCTTTATGACATTCAGGCCCCCATGCCTTACTGGGTGTGCGCGGGTATTGCTCTTGTCGCCGGTCTGATTGCCATAATCTTCCTTACTCGGCTCCTAGCCGATGTTCAAGGAGGCAAGGGTGGAGGAGCCGCCCCATCCCCCAAGGAACCCTAAACCATCGAGCACACTCATGAGCCGAGACAGCACAGCCACTCTGACCAACTTTCTCTTGTGGCTGGCGCTGCTGTGGTGCCAAGAACCACAGAACCAGCTGCAAGCCGCACAATGGCCGCAGTTTCGCGGAGACAAGGGACAAGGTCGCGCTGAAAATGAAAAACTGCCCATCCCTTTCGGCCCCAACGAAGCCGTCCGATGGCAAGTAAGCATGGGTTCAGGACATTCTTCTCCGTGTGTGTGGGGTGAAAAACTTTTTTTAACCACTTTCGAGGAAGGTCTCCTTCAAACCCTTGCACTGGATGTTCGGAATGGGCGCTTGCTTTGGAAACAACCTCTCACCCCTTCAGGCATTGAAAAAGGACATCGCAATGGCACCCCAGCTAATTCCACCCCAGCCACCAATGGCAAGGTCCTGGTCACTTACTTTGGAAGCTTTGGGTTGACCGCCTACGATCTGGATGGGCAGGAAATCTGGAGAAAACCCTTGCCCGTCCCTGTAACGCAGCACGGGGCCTCTTCATCGCCCGTTCTGGCAGGTGACCATGTCATTCTTCAGGTGGATCAAGATGTGGATTCCTATCTGATATGTCTGCACTTGCGCACCGGAGAAACGCTATGGAAAATGAATCGCCCTGGCTTCCGCCGCGGTTTTGCGACTCCCATCACGTGGCCAGCCAAGGAACCCACAAGCATCATCACCTCGGGAACTCTCAGAGCCATCGCCTATGCCCTGAGTGATGGGGCCGTCCAATGGGAAATGGGAGGCTTACCCAACGAGACAGTCGCTTCCCCTGCCTTTGATGAAGAACACCTCTTTCTGTCGGGTTGGACCATGGGCGCTGGAGTGCCAAGCCTGCCTGATTATAATCAGCTGCTCCTTGAGGATGAAGATGGTGATGGTTCGGTTCAGCGCGCGGAGGCATCCGGGGCAGCGCGCATGCATTTTCCTTACATCGATGCCAACAAAGACGGTGGCATTGACCGCAACGAATGGCAGACCATGAAAGATATTTTCCAGCGCAGTGAAAATGCACTTCTTGCCATCAAACCAGCAGAATCAGCCGCGAAAGATCCGATTCTGGCGTGGAAGCAAACTCGAGGCCTCCCCTATGTTCCATCACCCTTGGCGTATGCCAAACGCATCTTTCTGGTCAAAAACGGAGGCATGGTCTCCTGCCTGGATGCTTCATCAGGAGCCTTCGTCTACCGCGAGGAGCGCGTGGGTGCTTTAGGAGACTATTACGCATCTCCCATCGGGGTTGGAAACCATGTTCTAATCGCCTCTCAGCGGGGAACCATCACGGTATTGAACGCTCATTCCGAGAGCTTGAAAGTGGATTATCAGATAGACTTCGAAGAAGGGATCATGGCAACGCCAGCCATGGTTTCAGGGCGCCTTTTTGTGCGCACTTCCCAGAAAATCTTCTGCCTCGAGCGCCCATGAATTCGTTCAGAGGCCGCCTGATTGCCTGGATCTTCGTGAGTTTGCTGGCCGTCATGCTTATCATGAGGCTGGGATTAGGAAAAGGAAAGCATCGACGATTTCAAGACCAAGCCAGACCCGTCGCCTCACTGGATCTGATGGCTCTTCCTACCCAAGGTTGGCTCAATGATCATGCGGTGTTTTTTCTGAGAGAAAAAAGCCAGGGCGACTTTCAGTATGTGAGCGTTGATATCCACACATTAAAAGAAACGGTCATCGAATCGCTCTCTCCACTCCTGCGCGATCTGGAAGATCGAAGCCAAATCGTGGAAATCAGGGCCTCGCCTTCTGGACAATTCCTCGCGGTCATTACGGGAAATGCAGACTCTCCAAACCGTTATCGCCATGATTTGATCAGCGGTCAATCAGAGCTCATGATGGGACCAGTCGATCAACATGCATGGAACCAAGGCGTGCTTTACCGGATGCCGCACAAACGAGGATGGATAGAATGGGAATGGATCGACGCTCCCGACCAACCATCACTAAACCTCAAGGGGAGTCCATTTTCTAAAACGGGTTCCACGACCAAGTCCTCACCTTTGCTCCGATGGCCAGAAGGCTCCCTTCCTTGGATTCTCCATGCACCTGTGATGACCGAGGAGGGTCCGATTTTGCTGGCTCATGCATTTGGCGATCCAAGCATGCCCCGGCCCCCTCCCTCCAAACACTGAAACCTACCTTGGAGCTGGTGCGACAAGGAACACTTTCCAAGTGTACCAAGGTAGCACACTCCGGAAATGGTCAGCGGTGGATGGTTCTTTTCGAACCCACTCGATTTCTTCCAAAGTGGCACTTCATACCGGAATTCCCCTTTGTGAGAAGGGATTGGAAATCCCAACGAATAGGGATGGGAGATCGTCAAGATCCGGCTACCATAAGGGAGATCGAAGTGGGCCCTTCGATGTATCTGGCTCAATTGCATCTCAACACAACCGGTACATGGATGAGTTTAGTCCACCAGGAGCATTTGTGGGTGGCTGCATGGGAGCAACCGTGGAATGGCTCGCTGTAAGGCTGCAATCCATCCGGTCAACCTACCCCCCCTACCTGCTTTGAAGATAGGTCTCAGCCAGACGCTTGCCCAAGGCAACGATGCCTTCTGTACCGATAAGCAGTCGATCCTGCTGGGGCAAATCAAAAACTTTGATATGGGTCAAATGTGGATCGGCCGCGGCAAGCTCAGTCAATTCAGCAGTGACATTCAGGCGATTGAGTGCCTCCTGATCCGTGGGAGGCTGTTGACTGACGAACCAATCCAATTCTGGTGCCTTAAGATCTGCGCGGGTTTGTTCCATCAAGCGCTTGAGACGCAAGACTGCCTGGCGACGGTAAGGCCCAAAGGACATGTCATTTTCACCCAGGTGGTAGAACACACCGGCCAGATCGACAGGATGCCCACATTCTTCGAGGTCGGCGACTGCTTCCTGGATGCACGCAATCCAGACGGGGTAAAAATGCCGATCTTTGGCTTCACTTCCCTCAGGCGTCCAATCAATGATCTGGGAACCACTATGAGTGACTTTCAACATACCCATTGGGCCTGAAAGCGCCTCCCGCATGACGTGGCCAAAACTCACCTCTGGCCCGAAGGTGCCATAAAGCCCGGCGGGAGAGAGGGCTTCCCAGCCATTGGATTGCAACACACCACCCCCAAGGGTGTACTTGAAAGGCACCTCAGAGAGCGGTCGCCTCCAATCCCTTGCTCCATCATCGGATTCAAGGTTCTGGACAAAGGCCCATTCACCCTCCATGTTGCGATGCCCCGCCAGAATGAAAAGACGAATCGTTTCACCCTCTTTGTAAGGCCACTTTGAGAGCGAAGGGTTCCCTTTTCGGCCTTTGCCAAGATGACGGAGATACGCCTCGGCAAACTCCACCCCCTGCTCCAGTTGCCCCAATGTCCCGTAATGATAGTGGAGCCCCAAAGGCTGCCCCATCTCAACACCCACGTGCGCATTGCGAACATAAAATGCATACTTGTCGACCGCGGCAGCTTTTTTCTGCCCCTGGCTGATGGCATACATGCGTGGTCTCAGGTCCATTCCCCATATCGTTTTGGTGCACAGTTCCCCGATAAATACGGGAAGTTGAGGCGCTTTCAAATCCTGCCGCAGTCGATCCATGAAGCCGATCAGATGATCTCCATATCGAGTCATGTATTCTGGAACGAACATATCATTCTCACCCTGATGCCAAACCAGACCTTCAAGTCGATACGCCACTCCTTGAGCTGTAAGTTTGCCAAGGGCCTTGCGCACTTCTTGCAATAGGAGCGGATACATCTTGAAACCGGAAGGTTGATCTGGATTCCAGTCACCGCCAAGGTGCGTTCCACCTGCAGCGCACTTGATGATGGCAAGAGAGCCACTGAGTTCCGGCTTGAGATGCGCGGCAAAACTGAGCTCAGGACCAACCAAAGACCCCACCGGCTGCAGCGTTGTCCAGCCCTGCGATCGATTCTTGTTTTCGCGCCCCAGGCAATACCAGAAAGGCACATCAAGCTGTGGCTGATCCAAACCACGGAAAGGAGGAAAGCGCTGGATATGATCTTTGTTGGAGTCGGCTCCCTCCATGTTAGACTGACCGGCAAATATAAATACCCGGACTGTCTGATGGGAGTCCCCGGATGCATCGCCGCGCGCCCATGGAGACTCTTGGATGATGTTTGTCAGGAGGCAAAGGATCAGGCACTGAATGAAACCATGGGGCTTGGTTCGAAGGATCATGAAATGCATCATGACGCTTCCGAAGCTCGAGAACAAGGATCCGCTGGAGCATGGGTTGATTCAGAGCGACTCGGATTCAGTGACAAATAGGCAATAGCCCTCCCACTAAAAGGAAGGGATCCATCCCGAAAAGTAAGATCAATGCCCTTCCATCCCGTGGGAGCTCTGAAACTTATCTGGGAAAGGCAAACTCACTGACAGGTTCTCCATAGACGTCCCGATGCCTCAGCACCAATCGTGGCTGACCCAGCTCATCCCGCCAGGCGTCGCCGCTAAGATACCCACCTGCCACGCGCAGGAATCGGTGCTGGGGCCTTTGGTCGCCTTCCTTCCATCCCAACTGGTGTCTGGCACTTCCTGGTCCACAGCCAAATTCCCACAACCCTGTCGTCGGATCTTCCGAGGCATACTGCCAATGACGATCTCCACAAAAAAGGATGGTGCCATCCACAGAGGAAAACAATGTCCTGAGCTCCTTGCCCTCATAAGCAAACACTTCATTGGCATGATTATCTTTCTTATTGGGTCGATCGGGTCCAACGACCGGGGTCGGCGTGAACACCAGCTTGAAGGTAGCCGAGGAGGCTCTAAGGGAAGATTGCAACCAGGCCTTTTGGGTACTTCCGAGAATCGATTTTTCCGGGCCATCTTCTATTCGATTGGAACTCCGATAATCTCTGCCTTCCAGCAACCAGATCTCCACATCCTGGCCCCATCGGATAGAGTGATATCTTGGATCACGGGTGGGAAATTGCTCCTGATTGAAAAGATGGACACCCTCCTCGAAGGTGACCGTTCCATACTCCTGCCCGGGCCAACAATCGTTTTTGAGAGTATCATGATCATCCTTGATGAAGTAAGTTGTATGATGAGAATAAAAGGTTCGATTGCGCGGCATGGAAAAAAGTCTCGCCCACTTGAAGCGCATGAGCTCCAACGTCCAAGCCCATGGTTCGGGCTTGTCGTAATATTCGATGTCTCCGGCGTGCACCACAAAGTCTGGATGCATTAACTGCATCGGTTGGTAAATCAAATGTCCTTCCAGACCATCATCACGACGTAGAAAATCATGGCACGTTGTTACACAAAATCGAAGCGGGCCTCCATATTCCAGTGCATGTGCCGTTTTGAAAGCGCCTTTGAAGGCACTTGTGTGGCTTTGTTCCCCAATCGGCCTAGCCTCTAACTCAACCCCATAGGAAATTCCGGCCTTCAGGCCGTCCAATTTAAATTGAACAACATAATCAGTGTCGACGTGCGTTTCTCGCCATGGAGTCTCGATCTTCTCTTCAGGCTCATCAAGCGGATAACACCTCAGACGCACCTCGCCGGGAAATCCAGGACAGGCGCCCAGCATCTCATCTAACATGGCACCCTGTGGCAGCTGATCGGCAACATATCGACTCGCCGGCCCTTCCTTTCGTATGACCCCCTCGAGCGAGGCTGGAACATTCAGAAATTCATGCCCCCCCTGATTCATTTCTTCGAAGCGGGTGGTACGGGTCCAGATCACGACCGAATCTTGATCCGCCCATCCATTTCGCATTCCATTTCCAAAGTAAGGAGGCTTGGCGTGGATCAGAAGTACGCCAAGGGGCATCAAAAGCCCTACCAATAAGGAAAGCACCACTCCTGGAAAGTAGGAATGGATTCTCCATTTTCGTGGACTTTTCATGAAAAGCATCAAATGGCTAAGCTGCCTGAGTCCCCTTGGCAAATACCTGGTCCATCTTTGCGTTTTCCTCCATCGGCATCATGAACCATGCAAAGACAGCTCCTTGTTGCAGAAGGTTCAAGAAAGGAGAGGAATCCCTTTTATCCTTTCCGACAATTACGGCAAGCTCAATCATACTTCTCTGGCAAATCTGGAATCCATGCGCATTCGAACTCCCGATGGTCAGGAATTACCCTTTACCTCTGTTGCCGATATTGAGGAAGGGCGTAGTTTTTCCAGTATCAAGCGGATCAATCGGAATCGAACCGTTCAAGTCACCGCCGATGCCGACAAGGAAAAAGCCAATTTGCAGATCATCCAGGAAGACATCATGCGATTCATGCCGAACATTGTGCGCGACTACCCCGGCATGCAATTCACTCTGGAAGGAGAGGCTCGAGAACAACAGGAATCCTTCGGTAGTGTCTGGATGGGCTCCCTTTTCGTACTTTTCACCATCTACTCCCTATTGGCGATTCCTTTTCGCAGTTACATGCAGCCTCTCATTGTGATGTCGGTGATCCCCTTTGGCCTAGGGGGTGCGATTCTTGGACACATCATAATGGGACAAAACTTGAGCATCATGAGTGTGTTCGGCATGTTGGCCCTCTCCGGGGTGGTGGTCAACGACAGTCTGGTGCTCGTCGATTACATCAATCGAAAAAGGCGTAAGGGCATCCCCCTGCTCGATGCGGTGCGAACGGCAGGCGTGGCCCGCTTCAGAGCCATCATGCTCACCTCCTTTACCACTTTTGCCGGGCTGATTCCCATCATGTGGGAAAAAGCCCCCAAGCTCAATTTTTGATTCCCATGGCCATTTCACTGGGTTGGGGCATTCTTTTCGCAACGCTCATTACCCTGCTGATGGTCCCGATCAATTACCTCCTTTTGGAAGATGGCGTACAGCTCGTGAAAAGATACCTTCGCTGGCAATTCAACCTCTCCACCCGCGAGACCGCTTTACAAGAAGCCCAACCAAACTAAGCTCGCCATCCCAATTTTTATCCAAGGTTTCCACCATGCCCCTGCTGCACATCCAGACCAACCTTTCACTCAATGCTAAGCAAACCAGTGACACGCTCAAAACACTGAGTTCTCAAGTCGCCAATTGGCTCGAAAAATCTGAGAACTTTGTGCAGATCATTTTACAGCCCCAACAGCCCATGACGTTTGCCGGCACCGAACAACTCACCGCACATATCCGCTGGGAAAGTCTTGGATTTGGGCAACGATCCTTTGAGGAGCTTAGTCAGTTGCTCTGCACGCTCATCCAACAATGCTTGGGCATCCCTTAGGAACGCATCTTCATTCGATTCTGCGAGGTAGCTAGATGTCAATGGGGCTGGGACAATTATACATTTTAATTTTTGCAATGTCGTAATCTCAATTCATTCACGAAAAGTTGACTCCTCTAAGGCAACAGCACTCGCGATTCATTCCGCAACCTTGATATGAGAACCTTCACCTAGGTATTGCCAGAAAGACTAGTTGGCCTTTTGATAGGAGGCCTTAAATGAAAACAGGTCTCCATGATCAAGCAGCTCCCGTCTCGCCCAACCGCGCCAAGGCATCATCTTGGGATCTTTGGCTTCGCTACCTGATTCCAGCCAGCATCTTACTTTTGGCCATATGTGTCTTTTGGGCTCTGATGCAGCAAGGCAAGGATGCGGATACCCCTCCTCCCAAAAAACAGGTCCTGAGAACTCAAATCCTGGAGGTGCAATCTGGTGACTATCAAATTTGGGTTCCGTCTCAGGGGATGATCACACCTCACACCGAAATCCCCCTCCAAGCTGAAGTCAATGGTTCGATTGAAAGCCTAGAAGACGTTTTCGAACGTGGCGCCAGTTTCAAGAAGGGGGACTTGCTTGTTTCCATGGTGAGGCATGACTACCTAAATGCTGTCGACATGACTAAAGCCCGGCTCCTCATGAGGGAGGCTTCACTTGAATTGGCAACTGCCAATCATGAGAGGAACCAAAAAGTCGCCGCCGATTCACTCATTCCGCAAGCTGAGGTGGATTTGAGCTTGGCCAATCTCAGACAGGCCGAGGCAGCATTCAAAATAGCTCAATCAGAATACAAACAGTCCATGAAGGACCTGGAGAGAACGCATATCCGAGCTCCTTTCGATGGAAGAGTGCGGGATCGTCTAGTCGGAGTTGGCCAACAAATCGGGCCTGGCACCACGTTGGGGCGCATCTATGAGACAGATGTTGCTGAAGTCAGACTGCCCATATCCACACGGGAACTGCCTTTCGTGGATTTACCAGAACGTGAGAATGATCCCCCAGTCAAAGTCATCCTTCGAGATGCTCTCGACCCTGACAACCCTCATCGCTGGGAAGCAGTTATTATGAGATGTGATGGCATGCTCAATGAAGATTCCCTGGAAGTTCATGCCATCGCCTCAATTGAGGATCCCTTTGGCCAGGCAGGCCTTCGACAAACACTGCGCATGGGGCAACCTGTCTCAGCAGCCATCATGGGAAAGCAACTAACCAATGTCGTTGTACTTCCAAGGAAAGCAATACGCGAGCTGGATCAAATCTACCTGGTCGATCCCATGACCCACATGTTATCGAAGCATCGTATTTCTCCGATATGGCGTGATGAGGTTTCGGTCATCGTTCGCGATCCCATGTTACCCAATGGGCAATGGGTTGCGACAACCCATCTGGTGTATGCTCCCGAAGGAACCAAAGTGGAGATCATCCCTGATTTAAGTGGTGACCAGGAAAAATCAAAAGAAACTCTCGCCTCGGACAACTAATCCATCTCGCACGGCACACAAAACATTCCTCTTATCTTTTGCCTCATGATCCGCTGGTTCACTCAAAATGGTATCGCCGCCAACTTTCTAATGATTGGCATCCTCTTGAGTGGACTTTATGTGGCCTTTTTTCGTATCACGCTCGAGGTCACACCTGCATTGAGCTGGAACACGGTCATGATTGAAATGCCGTATCGTGGAGCAACAGCTAAGGATGTGGAGCAGGCTATCCTCATTCCGGTTGAAGAATCTCTGGAAGGAATCCAGGGGATCGAACACCTTCATGCAGATGGATCTAGAGGGATGGCACGATTTTATCTGAATGCCAAACCAGATGTGGACCTTCGATCACTCATGGATGACGTCAAGGCCAGAGTCGATGCCATCACTACCTTTCCATCCGAAACCGAACGCCCACGAGTTTTCATTCCTGAATCCAGTCATTATGACGAAGTTCTTAGCGTCGCGATCAGCGGAAAACTCAATCCTCGAGAACTCGGGACGGTGGCTCGGCGCGTTCAGGAAGACCTACTAGAAATCCAGGGAATCAGTCGGGCTGATATCGAAGGAGGGCGTCGTTTCGAGATCGCCATCGAGGTAGACCCTGAAAAGCTCCTTTCATATGGCTTAAGTTTCCAGGATTTGGCGAATGGGATCCGTCGATACTCTTTGGATCTCCCAGCAGGGGCCATTGATAGCGAAAGTGGCACATTGACTCTAAGAACAAGGGGGCAGGCTTACAGTCAGTCAGATTTCGCCGAAATTCCCATTCGATCCATAAATGGATCGGAACTTAGACTAGGAGACATCGCCACGATTATCGATGGGTTTGAAGAAGGAGACAAAAGCGTAAGATTCAACGGTGTCCCTGCCCTTTTCATCGAAGTCATGCGGACTGGACGAGAAAGTGCCATCGATATTTCCAATAAAGTGCGTGATTATGTCGACGCTGCTTCGGGTCGATTCCCTGAGGGTATCGAGCTCTTTGTATGGGACGACGAATCCAAAGCAATTCGAGGTAGGCTATCCACGCTTGGCACCTCTCTGCTGCAGGGAAGTTTTTTGGTGATACTCACCCTTGGACTGTTTTTGCGTCCCGCGCTCGCCTTTTGGATTATCGTCGGCATCCCAGTCTCCTTTGCGGGAGGGATCTGTCTCATGCCATGGTTTGGTATCACTGCCAATGTGATGAGTCTGTTTGGGTTTATCATTGTTGTGGGAGTTGTGGTCGACGATGCGATCGTGACCGGAGAGAATGTCTACCAGAAATTACGCACTGGGATGGATCCAACCCAAGCGGCTATTGAAGGAACCCAGGAAGTAACCCTCCCGGTCACCTTTGGTGTCATCACTACCATGGTGGCCTTCATACCGCTGATGTTCTTCGATGGTACTTGGGGCGATTTTGCCAAACAAATACCTCCAGTTGTTGCACCGGTTTTGCTCTTCTCTCTTCTTGAATCCAAATGGATTCTGCCATCGCATCTCAAGCACATTCGCCTCACACCAGCCACGGGTATCTTCATGCGCACACAACAGAAAGTGGCTCTTGGTTTGGAACATTTTGTCGATCGTATTTATGGACCGAGTCTTGCATGGGCCCTGGGGCATAAAACCATCGTGCTTTCCTCTTTTGCTGGCATTGCCCTGTGCATGGCAGGTTATTGCCTGGGAGGACATATGAGCTTTACCTCCTTCCCTACGGTCGACCGACAACGCATCACAGCCATTCTCGATCTTCCCGATGATACCCCCCTAAATACCACTCAAACCTATGCCGACCGCCTGGAGGAAGGTCTTAAACAGTTGAAGAGTGAATTCAAGGATCCTGCAAGCGGAGAATCCTTGATCAAAAACACGACCAAAGTCGTAGGTGCTTACGGTGCTGGAGGATCTTTCGACAAGTCACGATGCTACATGTCCGTTGAAATCATGGCTCCTGAAGAACGAAGCGAGCCTGGCCCCAAAAACAGTGCGATTGCTAATCGCTGGACAGAAATCGTGGGCCCCATTCCAGAAGCATTGACTTTCCGGGTTTTTGCAGATCAAACCCTCAAACAACGGCGCGAATACGATGACGAATATCTCAACCTGGAATTACGTGGCCCCATGTCTGATCGAAAAGCTGAAATCGCCGAATCCATCAAGGAAATGCTTGAAGGCTATCCAGGCGTATCGACAGCTTGGGCTAGGATCAATCGAGGTCAGGATGAACTGGAACTTAAGCTCCGACCGCGAGCCGCTGAACTGGGCTTGAGTCAAGCCGAATTGGCTCGACAAATTCGGCAGGCATTTTACGGAGAGGAAGCCCAGCGGGTTCAAAGAGGTATCGATGACATTCGAGTCATGGTTCGCCTTCCAAAAGAATCCAGAGAGTCGCTTCGCACTCTTGAGGAAATGACCATTCGAACGCCTAGAGGAGCCGATGTGCCCATTTCCACCGTCGCTGAAATTACTTTTCGTAAGGCCCCCACTTTTGTGGAGCGCAATGATGGTGCTGAGATCATCCGAATTGGGGCCCAGCCCATCGACGAGTCAGTGGATGTCGTGAGTATCGCTCAGGAATTGGAACCTCGATTGTGGGAGCTCTGCCACCAAGCGGACAACTTGTCCTTTCAATTTATTGGATATGTCGCCGAGGCAAAAGAAGCCAAGAAACGTACTCTCTTGGGGGGTACTGCTTTGTTACTTACCCTTTACGGACTTCTTGCCATTCCTTTCAAATCCCTTGTCCAACCCTTTTTCGTCATGACAGCAGTCCCGTTCGGCATCATTGGCGCCTTGATAGGCCATATCATCATGGGGGTGACGCCGTCATACCTTTCCATTTTTGGCATGCTTGCACTGGCAGGAGTCACGGTCAATGACTCCTTGGTCATGGTGGATCACGTCAACAAGCAGATCAAAAAAGGTATGGATCTGGACCAAGCCACTCGCCAAGCGGGTAAAAGACGTTTTCGGCCTATATTGCTCACATCCCTAACCACTTTTTTGGGGCTATTACCGCTCATGCTCGAACGATCGCTCCAGGCTCAGTTCTTGATTCCGATGGCTATTTCATTGGGATTTGGAGTGATTTTTGCTACGACCATCACCCTGTATCTCATTCCCTGTGTCCTCATGACAGCAGACCATTTTAAGGAGGTTTGTCTTAGGACGAAAAACTGGTATTTGAAGCCATTCAGAGACCAGGTTTGAGATAAAAGCTTGAATGAAAGCCACTAATTTCGGCTGGCTGCTGCCTTGCGAGCCGCAGCCACGCGCTTGACAAGCTCATCGGCGACGACCCCCACCAGAATCACGGCACCAATCACCGCATATTCGATATGTGTCGGAATCCAATCGACGAGGGTGATCATGTTGCGCAAAATCTGCATAAGAGCTGCACCGATCACAACGCCAAGAATGGTACCCTGCCCCCCACGCAAACTACAGCCACCCAGAACGGCGGCGGCAATGGCATACAGTTCGTAGAAATTGCCAAAGTCAACAGGTTGAGCCGAATTGACATCCAAGATGAAGAGAACCCCTCCAAGGCCCGCCAATCCGGCGCAAATCAAGTAGGCCGTCACAATCATCTTGTCGGTGTGAATCCCACTGTAGCGGGCGGCTTGCTCATTACGCCCGAGAGCCAGCAGGTAGCGGCCATAAATGGTTCGGTTCAAGAAAATGGAAGCCAAGATCGCCACGATGAGAAGAATGAAAAAAGGCACCGGAATGCCGAAGGTCTCCAGGGGAATCCCGGGGATGGAAACGCGCCCCTCTCCCAGCCACCTCAACCCTTTGAATACCTGGCCAAAGCCCTGGGTCTGATCGCCAGTAAAACCTCGAGTGATGCCGCGATACATCAACAGCCCGCAAAGTGTGATGACAAATGGTTGCAGCTTGAGCTTGGTGATCAGCAACCCATGAAGAAGACCGATTAGGACAACGGTGATCATGACCACAAGGATCGCCATGGGCAGCGACAATGACATTTTCGTTAAAAGCCACGGAAGCCCGCAACCAATCAGACAAATCACGGAGCCAATGGACAAGTCAATACCACTGGTGATGATCACAAAGGCAACGCCAATGCTGATGATACCGAACAGGGAGGTACGCAGGATAAGTCGCTCCATGTTGTAGGGCGTAAGAAAGCTGGGACTCATCACCGCGGTGAGAATGAATACCACCAGAAAAATACCTAAAATTCCGTATATTTTTTTCATTTTATTGGCTTCATGCGGCAGGAGAATCCGCAATCCGATCGCTACCTGTGGCCAATTGCATGACGGACTCTTCGTTCAGCTCGTGACGCTTCAGGCTGCCTGAAAGTCGCCCCTCATGCATGACCAGGGCTCGGTCCGACATCCCGATGATTTCTTCCATCTCACTTGAGACAAAAAAAATAGCAACACCTTCCTGAGCAAGTTGTTCCATGAGTCGATAAATATCCTGCTTGGCACCGACATCAATGCCTCGTGTGGGTTCATCCAGAAGAAGGACCTTGGGTCTCATGGCCAGCCACTTTCCAAGCACGACTTTTTGCTGGTTACCCCCAGAGAGGTATTGGGCCTGCTGCATGTCCGAAGGTGTCTTGATGTGCATGCTTTCCATCATCTCGTCACAGATGGCCTGTTCCTTCTTGCGATTGAGGAACCCACGATGTTGATCGCGGCGCAGACTAGCCAGACTCATGTTCTCCTTGACGGCCATTTCGAGAATCAAACCCTGTTGTTTACGATCTTCCGGAACCAAGGCGAGTCCACATTGAATAGCATCCCGCGCACTCTGCAGGAGGCGGACCTGCCCGTCCATTTCAACGGCTCCCTCCAAAGCAGGAGTCACCCCAAAGAGGGTTTGAAGCATTTCGGTGCGACCCGCACCCACCAACCCGGCGATCCCGACAATTTCTCCTTTTCGCAACTCAAAATCGAGAGTGTGATGGGGATTTTGAGGTGTACGAAGCCCATTGACTTTCATGACCACCTCTCCAACCGAACGCTCCTTGAGTGCGTAATATTGGGAAATATCCCGGCCCACCATCAAACGCACCATTTGGTCATGACTGATGGCATCACGCTCGATATCTCCCGC
Source organism: uncultured Verrucomicrobiota bacterium (assembly GCA_902560705.1). GTDB lineage: Bacteria > Verrucomicrobiota > Verrucomicrobiia > Limisphaerales > AAA164-E04 > UBA7971. The sequence goes on along the minus strand of CACEMW010000013.1, from coordinate 10,685 downwards.
GTTTTCACCATCCCTGAGCACCACCACTCGATCCGCCAGTGCCTTGACCTCACTGAGGCGATGAGAAATGTACACGATGGCAACTCCATTGGAGGAGAGATCCTCAATGACCTTGAAGAGTTGTTCGGTTTCGTGCTGACTCAAACTGGAAGTGGGTTCATCCATGATCAATACGCGCGCATTGACTGAGAGAGCCTTGGCAATTTCGACGAGCTGCTGGTGACCAATGGTCAAAGTGCTCACGATCGTAGAGGGGTCCACCGAGAGCCCGACACGTGAGAGCCAGGTTTCCGCTTCGCGATGCATGGTCGCCGTATCCATGAGGCCACCTTTCAGTGGCTCACGGCCAAGAAAGATATTGGCCGCCACATCCAAATTGTCAGCCAGGTTGAGTTCCTGATGAATCAACGAAATCCCCTGGGCAAGGGCATCTTCGACTCCATGAAATCGAACTGGAGATCCATCGATCCGAATCGTTCCCTCATCATGGGTTTGAACCCCAGCCAGGATTTTCATCAAGGTGCTCTTACCGGCACCGTTCTCGCCAATCACCGCCAGGACTTCACCTGCAGAGAGGCTGAGATGAACACCCTTGAGTGCTCGGACACCGGGGAAGCTTTTGACAATACCTTGAACCTGGAGCAAGTTCTCTCCCGCGTTCGAGGCTTGGCGTGGTGCGTGACTTATGGATGCGGCATTCACCCTTCACCCGTTTTCTGCTTCAGATCATCCCAAAAGGATTGTGCGTTGTCCTTACGAATGAAACGGGCTGGAATATCGATGAATTGGTCATCTGGTATCACGCTCAAGTCCTCATTATGAATGGCATTGAGCACTTCAATGGACTTGTAACCATACATGTAGGGATTCTGAACAATCGTTCCATGAACCGTTCCATCCAGAATGCCCTGAAGCGATTCGTCGGCTTCATCAAAAGCGACGATTTTCACCTGGTTGAGTTTCCCTGCCTGAGACAAGGCCTCAAGGATGGCGGGTGGGTTGTAAGCAAAAAGTCCAACCATGCAGGACACATCCGGATGCCTTGAGAGCGTGTCTTCCGCATTGGCCTTAGCCCGAACAGGATCACCCTGATCGGTCAGCGTACCCAGAACTTCGTAACCATTGCCAGTGAGCGAGGCATCTGGGGGATCAAACCTCATGGGGTCAGGGTCCCGCCCCAGCAACTCATCGATCACTCCCTGTCGCCGTCGACGGCCATTGTCCTGTTCCACACGTCCTACAAAAATCATCACCTTGCCACCGTTGGGTAAAGCTTCCTTAACCAGCTCACCGCACATACGGCCCGCCGTATAGTTATCCATACCGATATAAACCATCCGCTCGGAATCCGGAGCATCCGCATCATGGGTGATCAACGTGGTTCGACCAGCAACTTCGTTCAGAATATCCGTTTGGTTGGCAGGGTCGATGACGCTCACCGCAATCCCTTGGACTCCCCTGGCCAGCAAATCCTCCAGCACACGCTTCTGACCTGTCACTCCATCAGCAGGCATGTCCACCGACACATTAACGTCCAGGTCTTCGCCGGCCTTCTCAACGCCTTTCTGGGCAATGACCCAGAAAGAGGCTGGCATATTGGTCACAAAAGCAAACCTGGGTTTGTCATCACCACCACCTGAGGGGGCGCATCCAACCCAACTCACTACCAGGGCCACCAGAGCAGCCGCCATCATTACACGCTTTTTCATCATTTTCTAATATGGAATTTCGACTTCGGGCATCTACTCGTTAAGCCCAATCCCTCGGCATCAGAAGGATTTCTGCAGGGGCAAATCAACGGAAAGGCTCAACTCATTTGATGTCAAATAATCTGGATGGCGTCAAGCTAAGGCCCCACACCTTTGCTGCATGGTAGGCGATAGAACGCGCTGAAGCATCCTGCGTGACCCTCATTATCAGGGGTATTGTTTTTAGTGAAGGGTCAACCCGCCATTAACATGGAGATTCTGGCCGGTGACAAAAGACGAGGATTCGCTCGCCAAAAAGGTCACCGCACCCGCCAGATCTTCGGGAATCCCCCACCTCCCGATCGGAATGGTTGGCAGGTAGGCGTCCTTCCATTCCTGAGGCTCCTTGTCGTGCCGCTCTACAGGGATCCATCCTGGTGAGATCATGTTCACCGTGATCCCAAATGGGGCCAATTCTCTGGCCATGCTCCGAGTCCAACCGTTTTGCCCTCCCTTGGCGGCGACGTAGGCACTGAACTCAGGCACTCCAAGATGAAAAACCTCCGAGCCGATATTGATGATTCGCCCCCATCCACTGCGTTTCATGGCAGGTAAGATCGCACGGGTGATCAGAAAAGGGCTCTTGATGAAAAAGTCGAGCATGGATTGGTAGAACTCCCATGAATACTCCTCGATGGGATGATGCGGTTGATCACAGGTTGCATTGATCACCGCCACATCCACCGGCCCCATGGATTGTTCAATGGCATGCACCATCTGATTGACCTCCTTTTCATCTGTGACATCCGCCTTGAAGAGTTTGGTCTGACAGCCCATCTGATCAAGGTGCTCACGGGCCGCCAGCGCCTTTTCCTCATCGTTGTAATAATTGATGGCAACCTTGGCACCGGCCTCCCCCAGCGCACCTGCCATGGCAAGCCCCAATCCCTTAGTACTCCCGGTAACCAACGCCACTTTGCCTTCCAAAGAAAATCGATTGATATGGTTTGTCATGATATGAACCCGATGGTTGCAAAGGTCATCGACGGATGCAATATCTCAAGTCGCTTCTATCCGAACAACAGGGAGGAGAAATCTTGCTTTGACTCGCATGCCCGCTTCCGAGCAAATTGAGGCTCCCACATAGGAAACCCTCTTGGGAGGGAGATGGAGGTAAGGCTAAATCGCCATGGATACCGACTTGCATAGGCCGATTCTCTCATTTGGAGAGGTACTCTGGGACCTTCTTCCAGACGGACCTGCCCTGGGGGGAGCACCTCTGAATTTTGCTGCCCGCATGCAGGCCTTTGGTCACCCCACTCAAATCATTTCACGAGTCGGTCAGGACTCTCTTGGTCAACGGGCACTGCTGGGAATCCAAAAGTTGGGACTCTCCACCTCCTGCATCCAAGAGGACACCCATCAGCCCACAGGCACTGTGGAAATTCAGCTGGATGCCTTTGGTAATGCCGATTACCACATCCTCCAATCAGTGGCCTACGATGACATCATCATCCCGAACGAGACAGAGCTCCTGGTCCCCAGGGCTAAAGTTCTTTATTTCGGGAGCCTGGTTCAGCGCTCTCTGAGGGCAAGGCAGACGCTGAAACAAATCGTGGCAAGCCTTCCAGAGGACGCCATGATCGTGTACGATCTCAATCTCAGAAAAGACTGCTATTCAAAGGAAACCATTCATGCCTCCCTGGAAATGGCCCAATGGATGAAATGCAATGAAGAGGAATCCCGTTGGGTTGCTGACACCTTTGAACTGAATGCAAATTCCCTGCCTGAACGCGCCGTGGAAATACTCGAACGTTGGCATCTTGAGGGTGTTGTGATGACGCTTGGCAGCAAGGGAGCCCTTGCCGTGACTTGCTCAGGCCAGATCGTTTACCAACCCGGTTTTCAAGTGCAGGCACTCGAGACCATTGGTGCAGGCGACGCCACCACCGCAGCGTTTGTCCATCATTGGTTGGCCAAAGACCCTTTGCCTTTTTGCCTGAGAAGAGGATGTGCCCTTGGATCATTGGTGACCACCCAGCATGGGGCAACTCAATCCATCTCCATGAACGAGTTGAACCAATGGATACGCACCGCCCCCTTGCAAGTGATGGACCCCACGCTGGAACCATGGTGCAAAAACCCTTGAAAAACGATTCGAACCTTCCATTGATTTCATGAAATCAGCTTCTTTTATTCGGGGTCGGCATTGGAAAAGCGGCAAGTCCATTGAAGTGGTGTTTGAGAACGGTTGGATCCGTGAGATCCATACTCTCCCAAATGAGGTTGTCTCTTGCAAATGGATCCTGCCTCCTTGGATAGATTGTCAGGTCAATGGTTATGCGGGCATTGATTTCCAGCAAAGCGGACTGACACAGGAGGCCATGGAACACGCCACCTGGGCTCTGAAGAAAGACGGTTGTGTCGGTTTCTTCCCGACCCTTATCACCTGCCCTTGGCAGGAAATGATGGACCGCCTGACCCATCTGAAGGCACTCACAAAAAAGAGCTCCTTACTTTCCAATCATGTTCTGGGCTGGCACCTAGAAGGTCCATTCCTGTCACCTGAAACTGGCTATCGAGGCGCTCATGATCCCCAATGCATGGAGGCCCCAAGGCCTGAGCATCTGGAACACATCCGATCCATCACCGAGGCAGACCCTGTCCTGCTCACCTTGGCCCCTGAACGTAAGGGAAGCATGGCATTCATCAGAAAAGCCAAAAAACTGGGCATACGCGTCAGCCTGGGACACACTAACGCAGACACTCAGACGCTCCATGAAGCGTTCAAAGCCGGTGCACGAGCCTTGACTCATCTTGGCAATGCCTGCCCGCAACAACTCGACCGTCATGACAACATTCTCCTTCGTGCACTCGACCCACCAAGATGGATCACCGGACTGATCCCGGATGGCATCCACCTCAGTCCGACTCTTTTTCGGTGCTTACACCGTTGGATTCCTGCTTCCCAGATTTACTACACTACCGACGCCATGGCAGCAGCGGGATCTCCTCCCGGTCGCTACCATATCGCGGGATTGGAAGTGGAGGTTGGCGCCGACCAAGTCGTTCGCCAGCCGGGCCAATCCAACTTCGCCGGATCCGCTCTCAAGCCGATCGATGGCATCCTTCGGGCAGCTAAAATGTTGGGAAAAAACTGGAAAGACCTCTGGCCACATGGGTCCCTGATTCCTTCCAAGTGGTTGGGCTTACCTCTGGGGCTCAAAGTAGGTTGTAAGAGCATGTGCTCGATGGTGACCGAGCTACCCCAGGGGAAGCTTCATGTCGAAAGTCACAGCCCATGAGATACTGCAATCCCCGGCAAAAAATCTGGCTTGGCAATGGGATCTTCATCATTTGGGGCCTACTTTACCCTTTTGCATCGGCACTGATCGCGCAGCCCATCACCCCCTCAAGAAATCTATGGCCTGCAAAAGCAGCCAAGATTGAGGGTCAACCACTTCAAACTCCTCAAGCACTTTGGGAGAAGCAAAAGGATGTGCTGAAGGATGCCATGAAAACGGTCATGGGCCCCCTTCCCTTAAAACCTTTGACGCCACCTAAGTTTACCTTACTGGAAGAAGTCGATGCGGGGTCCTACATACGAAGGCTCATCGAATATGAAACAGACCCAGGTACTGTGACACCAGCCTTTCTCTGCATTCCAAAACGCGCCTTAATGAAAGGAGCCCAATTACCTGCAGCCCTTTGTCTGCATCCCACCGACGATCGCGTCGGCCATCGAGTGGTACTCGGTTTGGGAGGCCGCCCAGGACGAGAGTATGCGCATGAACTCGCTGAACGTGGGTGGGTCACCCTTGCCCCAGCTTACCCACTGCTCGCCCAATATCAGCCTGATCTGGATCAACTGGGCTACCTGAGCGGTTCCATGAAGGCGATTTCTGACAATCGTCGTGGGGTGGACTTGTTGGAGACACTTCCCTTTGTGCAACCTGAGGGCTTTGCAGCCATCGGACATTCACTGGGCGGGCATAATGCGATTTTTACAGCAGTGTGGGATGAGCGCATCAAAGTCGTGGTAAGTAGTTGCGGATTTGATCGATTCGTGGACTACAAGGGAGGGGACATCCGTGGATGGACCAGTCGGCGTTACATGCCTCGCCTCCTCGACCATCCCATCGATGCACTGCCATTTGAGTTCGACCAGTTGGTTGCTTCCCTTGCCCCTCGTTCCGTTTTTATCAGCGCACCCGTGGAGGATGATAATTTTCGAGTGGAGAGCGTTCGTGAAATCGTACAAACCGTGCAACCCGTTTTTAAGAACCTGGGCAAACCCGCGGGCTTAAAGGCAGTTTATCCAAAGGTTGGTCATGACTTTCCTTTGGAATTACGTCTGGAGGCCTATGCATTCATGGAAGAAGCGTTGGCTGCCCATCGGTGAAGGCAACTCTGTGTCGCAGACAATCCATGCCTGAGCTGGACTGAGGTGTGGTTTTCAGGGAAGTGCAGCCCAAATTCGATGCACATCATCATGATCATCGAGGGCTTCCAGAAATTCAGCCACCTCATCCATCTGATCCTCACTCAAGCTGCAGACATTCTTGGGCACAAAACCAGGCTCGCTGGTTACGACTTTCCAGCCATGGTCTGCCAACCATATGGAAACCGCATGGATTTCGGTGCGATCACACAGAAAACGTGCCCCAGTCAACTCCGCGGGGATGTCATCATTCTGGGTATGAGTGAGGGACTCGACTTCATTGGCACCCGCCTCAATGGCTACCTCTTCGAGGTCTTGAGACGCCTGTTCAGGCCATCCTTCGACCATACCCACCTGATCAAATAGAAATTTATTGCTTCCTGGAGCCCCCAACTGTCCCTTACGGAAAAGAACGCGGATTTCAGGAGCTGTGCGATTGGGGTTGTCGGTCAGGGTTTCAATCATCACTGGCACCTTGTGAGGGGCGTAACCTTCGAAGTAAAGGGAACTCAAACCTGCGCCATCACTGCCATCCCCCTTTTTGCAGGCCCGTTCAATCACATCCTTGGAAACACTATTTTTGCGCGCCTTTTCGCAGGCCTGAGCCAGGCGCGGATTCATGTCAGGATCTGAACCTCCCGCTTTCGCTGCCACAACAATCTCACGGACAAGTTTACCCGTGGCCTGCGCCTTTTTGAGTGAGGCAACTGCCTTTTTGGAGTGAAGCCATTGTCTTCCCATGACCAACGAGATAACGGATGGGAGAGCGGATTTCAAGCAGGCTCTTGGCAAGAGCCCGGATGGAGATGGATCCAAGTTTAAAAGGACAAAATTCAGTGCCGAGAGGTGTCTTGGACGCGTGCACCCGCCATCACCGACGAGTGCCAGCGCTCGTATGCCTGCCTCATGGACTGAACTCTCTCCGCATGTTGACCAGCCACATTGAGCGATTCATCCAAGTGATCGCTCAGGTCATAAAGTTCTTCCCCATGGTCACGCTGCTCTTGAACAAGGTATTTCCAGGACCCCTGACGCATGGCCTTGTAGTTACCATAGGACCAAAAAAGAAGACGATCTGCATGTGGCAGGGATCCATGCGTCCATGCCCCGCTCAGGCTCAGGCCATCCAACATATGATTTGCCGGAACCGATGCACCGGACAATTCCAATAAAGTGGGCATCACGTCCAGACTGATCGTCAAATCATTGCAGATGACATTGGAAGGAATCGTCTCAGGCCACCAAGCAATGGCAGGCACGCGATGCCCCCCTTCATACAATCCTCCCTTGAAGCCTCTCAACCCAGCATTGCTTCCATTGCGATTGGCTCCATTGTCCGAAAAGAAGAAAACCAGAGTTTGGCGATCCAACCCTTGGTACTTGAGCCATGTCAGAATCCTGCCAATACCTTGATCCATGGTCTGAACCATTTCCTTGTAGGCTCGCGGGATGCGACCTGGTTCGTAACGATTGGAAACCACCTTACCCTCCACACGAATCGGAGGATCCCCAGGTCCTTGATAGGGGTCATGGGGAGCCTCATAAGCCAGGTAGAGGCAAAAGCGATCCTCCGCGTGCGCTTCAAGATAGCTCAGCGCATGCTGGGTAATCAGTTCGGTTGTGTAACCGGTTTCATCGGCAAGCAGATCATTCTGCCACCAATCCTTGACCCCCATGCGATCAATATGGGCATGGTAATCCACATTACCACTGACATAGCCTTTGAAGACCTTAAAGCCATTGTGGATGGGATTGAAGACGGCTCGATAACCCAGGTGCCACTTACCAAACATGGCAGTGTGATAGCCTTGACCTTGGAGGGCTTCGGCAAAAGTCAACTCCTCAGGGGACAAGCCATGATGCCTATTGGCCTGAAAGGCCGCATTGATCACCCCTGGAATACCGCTTCGCTGCTGGTAGCGCCCCGTGAGCAACCCTGCCCGGGTAGGACTACAAACTGGTCCGCTGGAGTGAAAATCGGTAAATCGCATCCCCTCACTGGCCATGTGATCCAGCGAAGGAGTCTCAAAACGCTGGTTACCATAACAACTCAAGTCTCCATAACCCAGGTCATCGGCAAGAATGACAATCAGGTTGGGTTGATTTGCCATTTCCGGAGCAGGCGGAGGACCCGCAGCGGCACCCGCTACCCATTCGAGCAGTGCCCCCATGATCACGATCAAAAACCGGCCCATGGGAAAACTGGAGAACATGAAGGAATAATAATCATTGCCAAGGTTGCATGACCAGCAAGAATCCCTTCATGGACATACGCAATAAGGTGGCTTTAATCACGGGTTCCAGCCGAGGGGTGGGTCGCTCGGTTGCCCAGCAGCTGGCTGCACGCGGCTGTCGAGTTGTCATCAATCATCGGGACTCGGAAGATCAGGCACAGGAGACTCTTGGTAGGATTGAGAGCCATGGAGGAAAAGCCATCATTTTGCGTGCGGACGTATCCGAGGAATCCGCCTGCCGGAGCTTGGTCAATCAAACCATCGCACACTGGGGTCAACTGGACATTCTCATCAACAATGCAGCCACGACCAACTTTCTGCGATTTGATAATCTGGATGCCCTGACAGAGGATCACTGGGATCGTGTCCTGGAAACCAATGTGAAGGCACCTTTCTACATGGTACGCGCCGCACGGCGATGGCTTGAGGCATCCACGGAAGGTGGTGAGATCATACACATCACCAGTATTGCTGGCATGACAGGAAATGGCAGTTCACTGGCCTACTGCGCCTCCAAGGCAGCGCTGATCAACATGACCCTTTCAATGGCTCGCATTCTGGCACCCAAGATCAGGGTCAATGCAGTCGCGCCCGGATTCATTGCCGATCAATGGACTCAACAGGGCCTGGGGGAGCGCTATGGAGCAGCCGTGCAGACTCACACACAGAAGGCTTTGCTAGGAAAGGTCAGCGAGCCTGAGGACGTTGCCATGGCAGTCCTGTCCCTGATCACAGGATCAGACATGATCACCGGGCAGAATCTGGTTTGCGACGGGGGATCGATGATCGGCCCATGAGCCTGAACAAGAAGCGAGGCATATGCTTTCCCTTTACGGCAAAGAGGGGAAATCAGGGTCCATCTCCAGGAAGTCTTGAACCAGTTTCAAAGGTAAGGCAAGGGTCGCGACTCGGTCGAATCGCGAAATATTGATCCCCACCAATTCCCCCTGAAGATTCATCAAAGGGCCCCCCATTGCCTTGGGCGGCAGAGGCATGTCATGTTGAAGGATTTCCTGAAAACCAGTTCGCCTTTTGGAAATATCCCCGCTGAGGGTGATGTTCAAATCAGCATCTGGAAAAGTGGCATCGAAGAAGCCCAGCGTTGCCTTGGCGACCAGGGAATCCTCCCCTCTCTGAAATTTCAATGTGATGACCTCACCCGCTTCATACTGTTGGATGGCCTCAATCACTCCCTCGGATGCTTCAACATCCCTCTCATTGACACGCGTGATGCGGTCACCGGCCTTCAACCCCGCCTGGTCCGCAGCACTGCCATCCACTACCTCGTCAATGCGCGCACCCCGAAGACCTTGTGATGTTTCATCCTCTGGAATCGAAGGCTGTCTTCTGAAAAATCGGGAAAACTTGATGCCCAGAGCCCCGGGCTTTCGAGTGACTTCACGGGGCAAGGTGCTGATCACACCCACCCTGATCTGGGTTTCATCCTCGTGAGGTGAAACAACCCACATCCCCATGTCGACCTTCGATGGCGATGCCCACGAGAGAGGTTGCCATTCAGCTCCGTCCATTTGAATCACAGCCAAATCGTTGGAAGCATCCACTCGAATGGACGATGGAACAAAACGTTTGCCTGTATGATCCCTCACCTCCAATGCCTCACCAAACTCACTGGCTTTGGTCACAATATGCCCCATCGACGAAACAACCGTACCCAGTGCGATCTGGTGACCCGCCTCAAGTATTTCAACGACCGAAGCTCGTTTATCCTCGTAGAAAGACTCAAAAGCTTTGCGCGTTTTCCATCCGTTGACACGCTCGCTACGATCCAAATAATCCTCCGCTGCCTTGAGAGAGTCTTCTCCGCAAAAGGAACCTAATAAAATCGCCGCATGTGAGGCGATCCAGCGGCCAAAGGCTCGGGAATTTATCGTGGAATACCACATCACAAAGACCTCCGATGACGACGCTGGGATCTCCCCAGAGTAATATCCACTTGGCCAGGAACACCATCACGCAGGTAGCGCAAGCGAACGGTTTCACCCGGAGCACGCGAACCAATGGCCCAACGCAATTCATCCACATCCTCGAGTGGTAGGTCATCCACCTGTTGTAGAATATCACCCTCCTTCATTCCTGAAGCCTCAGCGGCACTCTCCCTCCGCACTTCCTCAAGCAGGAGTCCCTTTTCATGAGCCTGAACCACCACACCGAGATAGGCCTGCTGGCCATCTTCCCGAAAACCCGTCAAGTCCTCTCCTGCTAACATGGCATCCCATGTTTTGTGAAAAGCATCGATGGGGGCATGATAATTGTCGTCCAGAGGTTCACCGATGCGGCTATGAATCCCAATCACCTGACCGT
>CACEMW010000012.1:0-51259 GCA_902560705.1 uncultured Verrucomicrobiota bacterium | reverse complement strand
CAGCGGCCAACATGATGGGTGATGTGCGCGTTTGGGATTTGAAGGAACAGCGCCTGGAATGCTCGTGGAATACACCTGACTTCACCAGCTGGGGCGTCATCAAGAGTCACCACTACATTGGGGGGATCTTCGATGTGTGTTTCTCCGCTGGGGGCGAGCACCTTCTTGTATGCGGCATGGGACCCATGCGCGATCCCATGGCAGGCAATGGCAAACAGACTTGGCAGCGTTTTGACTGGAGACGGGAGACACCGGAAAAAGTGGGCGAGATCAAGGACGGTGACCGAGGCCGTGGATTAATGGAAACGCTGAGTTGGCATCCCAATGGCAATGTATTTGCCATGGCTGGCCGCATGGCTCAGGGCAGCTGGAACGTGGCCCTGTTTGATGCGCAGGAAGGGAGCTTGATTCAAGGCATGGACAATAAAACGCGGATCACGCGATCCGCGTTCGGCCCTGAGGGAACCCAGCTATTTCTCACCGGCTCCAAGAGCCAGGGCGAACCCAAGGAGGGTAAGTGGTCTGAGTTTGGTCGCCTGATGATTTATCAACCAGTGCCTTCCGACGAAAAAACCCCACCGAGCGAGGCATCGGAGGGGGCTTGAAAAAGATCCAGGTCTTTTACCCGAAGATTACTAGGGAGAAACTTCTCCCTCAGCATCGAATGGACCAGCCATGCCGATCAGGGTTTCCCCCGCCGGGAGGCTGGCTGTTGCCGAAGTGTTGACCTTTCCCAGATTATAGGTTTCGCCCACGGAGGATTTGGGGAATTCCCCCTTGTTGAAATAAGGGGCCAATTGTTCCTGAGATGGAGAGGCCGAACTGGATTGACCGCTTTCCAGTGCCCATTGCTGCTTGGCGTTGTCAATCAGGCGCAGGTTGTTCTTGATCAGATTGAGCTGTGTCTGCTCTCTGGCTCTTAGAAGGTTGGGAACCGCAATGGCTGCCAACAAGCCAATAATGGCAACCACAATCATGATTTCGACCAACGTAAAGGCCGAGCGTCTACGGAATTTTTTTAATTGCATAAATGGATGAGGCTGATTGCTAAACCCTTTTGGCAGCTTCGACTCAACGGTCGGCCATGGAAAGGTTTACTTGTTCGTTGCAGAAATTATAACACACCTTGCATCAAAAAGTTGCTTTCAGATCGATAAAAGGTGCTTCCAAGGCCCTCAAAATCCCCCACGGGATAGCTGAGCCTGAAGGGCCATCTGAAATTCCATCAGATCATTTTGAGACGGTTTGTAACCCTCCTGGTCGGGGGACAATCCCAACTGGCCGTAATCGTCGAGATACCATCCCGCGCTCTGCTGGTCACTGAAAGTCACCTTGCCGCTGATACGCATCCCGGGGCGAGCTAACTGATCAATGATGACTGAAACCTTGCCACCCGCAGGCGGCGCGTCCATACCATCATCGACCAACTCTCCCAAATCATTCTCTGGACCAGGGGCTCCCTCTGCAAGTGGATCGGGTTGAGAAACGGCCGCTTCTTCGGTTGGATCGGTCACTTCGGGCTCGGGTTCCGGGTCGTCCTTGGGTATCACCCCGAGGTCGTCAACTAGGAACCGCACTTCCATATAGGTCATGCTCAAGCCAAAGGATTCATCCAGTTTTTTCTGGATATCCGCTACCTTGAGTCCATCGTCAATCCATTGACGCACTTCCTTTTTTTGTAAATCGTCCATTCTCATGAAAGGTGAACCTTCTTCGTGCAGGCATTAAATCGCATCATCCGCCCAATTCAACGATTTATTCGAGGGACTTGATCCATTGGATCAAGGATTGCATCTGCCATTCGGAAAGAACCCCCTGATAGGAGGGCATTCCAATATCCGAATCGGCGTAATCCCGCAGGACCTTGCGAGAGGGCTCCAGAATCGATTCACGGAGGTAGGCCTCGTCGGCGGCGGCATCCTCTCCTCGGACAAAGGAGCGTGAGCGGCCCCACAAACCGGCAAAAGTGGGCCCCACCCGTCCGGAGGTCGATCCATCCATCGAATGACACGCCATGCAGCCCATGGTCTCATAGAGCTGCTGGCCATGCTCGCTCGAAGCGGGCCCCTCCGATGGCAGATCAGGTGTCAGGCCTGCGGCAGCCACCTGCGACATCGCAGGCTTTTCCAGTTGCATGGAGGACCAATCTGCCGGAGTCAGTCGATTCAGGGTCAGGTAGGCCGAACCCTCCAAAGGTTCTCCCCCGGTAGAAGCCAACCGATAAACCACTTCCATCTGCATGACTTGACGATTTTTGGGGGTTACGAGGAAGACACCTTGACGATCCGGACTCAACAGAGCCGTCAGGACAGGCACCCGTTCCGTGCCGGATTGCCCATCTTCACGATAATAACCCGAACCATAACTCGAACTACGCCGATAATCCCATTGCTGAACGGCGTATTGCGCCGATTGAGTGGCGATGGCCTCGTCCAGAGGTTGTGCGAAACGCAGCCAGATGCCTTCTTCGAAACCGCACACTTCAGTCGGATAGGGAGCCGGATCGCCGGAAGGCCTCAAGCGCACTAGGCCAGCCCATTGGCGAGCATTGGAACCCCAGATCCGAAACCCCACCAAGTGAAGCCAGTCATTGGCGGGATGTTGCACCGCCTTGAGCAACGGGACATCAAACGTGAAGGGAAGTGGGACGACTGCGGCATGATGCGGGTTGGGCATGGTATCCGGATGCACCGCAACCAGGCGAGGGCGGTAGTAATCCAGATAGACCATTGTATCATTCAGATCACCCATTCCCTGAGGGCCCAACCAGATGGAATCGGCACCACTCTGAACCACTCGATGCGGAATCCAGCCGAGGGGCTCGGTGATTTCCTGACTGGGAGGGACGACCTCCGCACTCGGGCGAAACCCGTAATGATGTCCATGACGAATCCAGTGCACGGGTGTGCTCGGCACCCAATGCCCTTGTTGGTCGCTGGCCATCAACATGTCCCATTGGGGGATGTAGCGGACGTAGGGTTGCCTCAATCCCGTAGCGATGGTCTCTACCTGCGCACCATCACTCGAAATGCGAAGGATTTTTCCATTGTCGACCCCCTGGTAGGTCAATTGCTGGCCGCTTTTGGCCAGATAGAAGCTTCCATCGTCAGCCAATGCCATGGCCATGGCAAACTCACGGGTCTCGGCCGTCTGGGTGAATCGATTACAAAAATTCTCCTGTTCCTCGTAGTCGCCGTCTCCATCACGATCCTTAAGGCGGATGATACCATTGCGCGTGTAGATGTAAGGTTCCCCCTCTTTGAGAGAGACACTCATGGGTTCATGCAGCCCTGCAGCCACTCGACGCCATTGCATCCCGCGGGAGGCCTCATCCATGGGGTGAGCCAGCCAGACGTCGCCATCAAAGGTCGTCACCCACATCCATCCTCGAGTATCAAAGGTCATGGCAGAAGATCGCACCTTGCGCTGCCATGGATTGGGGTCGGGCAGCGGCAGGTTTTCCTGAATCATGCCTGCCTGTTCTGAAACTGGCTTCCATGTCGTGGATATCCGATCAGGCCAGCGATTGAATACAGGTTCGGACGACGGAATGCCGGCCAGAGTCATCAGCGGAGCCTCCATGGCTCGACGGTGGTGACCTACAAACAATCGCAGACGAGAAGTAGACTCGGTGGGTGCGAGTCGAGCCATGAGGACTTCATGCTCGGCATCCCAGTGCAGGGTGGCTTTGGCTGTATCAGATCGCACCCATGCATGTACGATCGGTTGCCCGGGTATGGAGGATGACCATCTCCCAGCAGCTGGATTCAGGACTTCTTGTTCAAACTGATTTTGTGGAACCGAGGCCATGACCAGGTAAAGCGTCTCGGAATGAGGCCCCACCTCCAGGAAGCGAACCCAGTCGACCTTTCCATCCTGGACCTGCATCTCCCCGACTTCTCTCAGGCTTGTCGATCCGATTTGATAGGAGAGCCAGTTTCCTCCGGCACTGCTTCCCACCGCTTTCCAGACGCCTTGATCCCGACTCAATGGGCCTCGCCCCAGATTTCGAGGATCGAGTCCACGGTCTCGCGGATCGTCCAGCCGGGGTTCCCCCGAGAAGATGCCCGGATAGAGCCCGGTCACGCTCAAAGGTTTCCCGAGAGGCTCACAAAGGGCTTTTTGCCCACCGACATTCTTGACTCCGGGTTGAAAATAAGACTGCGTGGCCATGCTTCGGTAGCTCAGAAAATCCCCGTGCCAGACCACGCTCCATCTCAAAAGCTCCGTATCAAAGCAACCATAGGCGCCTTCTCCCAAACGAAAAACCAGGCCCCTGACGGTCAGGTTGTCCTCCACCTCGGCACCTTCCATGCTTCGAGCATCGAGCGTGGTGGCCATCCAACCGGCTTCCATCTCCAGATAGTCCGACGCCTTGTCAGCATGGACACAGATGGCTTTCGATGCCATCGACAGACATGCCAGAGTCGCAAAAAAGGATGCTGCCCATCGCGTCTGCAAAAATGCGATGGACCTCATGGCAAGGAAGGGTAGCTGGAAACAAAAAAGTCCTTGAGCTGATGCAGCGCACGGCTGCGATGACTGATCTGATCCTTGATCTCACTTCCCAGCTCGCCAAAAGTCTGATGGTAACCTTGCGGCTGAAAAAGGGGATCGTAGCCAAAACCATGCGCCCCTGAAAGTTGATCCCGCAGCACTCCTTCACAGGCGCCCTCAAAGCTCCAGAAGTGAGAACCTCTGTCCCCCAAAGCAGGCTGAAGCAAGGCCAGAGAACAACGGAAGCGCCCCGTGCGACGATCGAAGGGCACCCCGTCGAGAAGTCGCAGCAATTTGGCGTTGTTGGCTTCATCCGGAGCGTTTCCGATCGATTGGGTCTCATCGGCAGCAAAACGAGCCGACTTCACCCCTGGCTGTCCATCCAGACCGTCGACCTCAAGACCCGAATCATCGGCAAGGGTCATCCATGGGGCCTCTCCAAGCCCCTCTCGGAGCATCCAGGCCGACAACTGCGTGGCCTTTGCCAGGGCATTGCCTTCGAAGGTGTCCTCGTTTTCGATCAACTCAGGAACCTTTCCAAGTGTCTGCATCGACACCAACGAAAACTCCTTGCCAAGGATGGTATGGATTTCTTCGAGCTTGTGCGCATTGGCTGAAGCAACGTAAAGCGTGGGGAACGGTTTCATGAGGTGGCCTTCTTTTTCTTGTTGAGACGTTTTTTCAAGGTTTTGAAATGCTCGTCTCCGACCATGTATCCCTGACAACAATCGGCCCCACAGCAGCAGGGACGATCCTCAAAACCATCCAGCTCATATCCGTAATTGTATGTCAGCTCTTCTCCCTTTTCGATCGACCGGGTGGCATAAATCCAGACCCGGCCCTTCTTGATTTCGCTTTCGCAATTAGGAGCGCAGCTGTGATTCAGGTAACGAGCCAGATTCCAAAGAACACTGCCATCGATGTCCTCATCCTCATTCAAAGTAAACACGTATTCATTTTGTTCCTTCAACTCGAGAGCCGCATCTTCCTTGCTGATGAGGGGTCCGGTATATTCAATGATGCGCCTACCCTTTTTGATGGGCTTCCTGGCGTAACCGCCAAAACCATGAATGCCAGATTTCTTGGCTTTGACCAAGGGGTGGGTGTTATGAGGTATTTTTGCCATAATCGATGATTCAGCTCCTCTAAAATCTGAAGAGCCGAGTGCTTTCCCAATCTAAAGCTCTGGAACCCCATCAATCAATCCAGAAGCCGATTGCCTACTGAGGAACCGAATAAAAGGGCTTGGATCAGCCGCATAGGAACCCTCACAATTTGCCATTCGACGCACCATGCCAATGCTCGCACAGTCCTTGTCTGCCACCGCCCCCGGCCACTGGCCGTTTGTTTGCCTCCTTGCGGGCATGATCACCGTCATCGCTGGTATCACCTGGTTTCGACTTCATGCCTTCGTCGCCTTGATACTCTCCGCCATGATGGTGGGTACGATCGACCTGCTAGAGCCCGGGAACCAGGCATCGCTGAGTCAATGGCTGCTTGCTTTCGAAAACCCAATGAGCTCCCTGGGTGTGGTTGCTGGAAAGATCGCCTGGTTAATCGCCATGGCTTCCATCATTGGAATGTGCATGATGGAGAGCGGTGCCTCACAGCGCATCATCTCGGCACTCATCCATTGTTTCGGGGAAAAACGAACGCCGTGGGCTCTGATGGCCAGTGGTTTCATCCTCGGGATCCCCGTTTTTTTTGATACCGTGTTCTTCCTTTTGATCCCTCTGGCCAGGGGGCTCGCCATCAGGACCGGAAAAGGCTATGCCGCTTCCATCATGGCGATCAGCAGTGGCGCGGTGATCACCCACACACTGGTGCCGCCCACCCCGGGTCCCTTATTCATGGCCGAAACACTCGACATTCCCCTGGCCACCGGGATCTGGGCAGGATTGCTGAGCGGCTTGCCAGTGGTGATCGCAGCCCTGAGTGCAGGATGCTTTCTCAACTGTCATCAAAGGATCCATATCCCTCAGGATCTTGCCTCCGAGGCCCGATCCCAACCCATGGGTAATGGAGGGACCCTTCCCAACTTGATCTGGAGTTTGCTCCCGGTGTTGTTACCGGTTTTGCTGATTGGGTCGAGCACCTTCAGTGGCTTGAGTAAGAACCCAGAAAGCGAACCCATGGGCTGGATGGCATGGCTGACTTTTCTTGGAAACAAGCAGGTCGCCATGACGCTCTCGGCCGCCTGCGCTGTGCATCTGCTGATGCATGAACGAAAGATGGGATTTAAAGCCCTTGGGAAGCGCATGGCTTCTGCCCTTGAAACAGCCGCCATCATCATCCTCATTACCGCTGCGGGAGGGGCGTTCGGGGGCACCATCCAGGAAGCAGGTATCGGCGAAGCTATCGGTCATCTCTCCAGCCGGCTGGGCATGCCGCTGATTCTGGTCGCCTGGATCACCGCGGCACTGATGAAAACCGCGCAGGGATCCGGCACCGTCTCCATGATCACCACCACGGGTATCATGGCATCGGTACTTCAAGGATCCCCTGCCTTGTCGTTTCACCCAATCTATCTTTACCTGTCGATTGGGTTTGGTTCAGGCATGATTTCATGGATGAACGACAGCGGTTTTTGGGTCGTCTGCAAACTCAGTGGCATGAGCGAACGAGAAACGCTCAAAACCTGGTCGCTCTGTCTTGCTCTGATTGCCTTGATGGGGTTGTGCCTCACACTGGCCGCCGCCAGCCTGTGGCCCATGGTTTGAGGCCATGCAAGCCCTCATCCAATAAGGTGACAGCTCCTGTTTTAGCAACCAATCTACCAATCCCTCTACATCCCTACTCAAACTGAATGGTTTGAGGAGCCACGCGTGAACCCGCAGGGGGATCGGTTTGAAGCGTTATCAAGTAGGCGATGAGATCTTCAACATCCTGCGGTGGTAGTAGGACGCCAAAAGGAGGCATGGGTGAAACTTGTGCGGGATACCCCTCCGCAATGGCAGCCTGGGGATCGATGAGACTTTCGCGGATGTAAGCGGCATCCTTGCGTTTGGCAATGTCATCCAAAGGAGGGCCCACCACACCCCCCTGCCCCTGAACCTGATGGCATCGCACACAGGAGGCAACGGGGTGTTCCTGGAAGAGGCGCTTTCCACGAGTGGCATCACCAACCAGCGAACCAGTCTCCTGATCATCGATTTCCATGATCAACTCCTGAAGGGAGAGATCGTCAAACCAGGCCGTGCCCGTCGAGACTCCCCAGCCCCCGAACAGGCAATTGACTTGAATACTGGTACGATTACCCGAATTAAAAGTCACTTCCACCTCTGTCCAGTCCTCGTCCCCCTTGATGGCCTGGGTCACCGTTTGTCCCATACCATGCACGTTCATAAGGGCCCCCATGGCTCCCCGCACCCCTTGGGTCTTGATCCATCCTGAAAGACGGTATTCGGTGCTTGGCTTCACAGGGATGGTGGCCAGCCAACCGGCATCGGCACCACGCTCGGATTGAATTTTAAGGGCCTTGTCGCCGCTACGTGTCTGACCATCCCCCGAGGCATGAGTGAATGTGGTCCCCCCCCGATTGCCATAGGTATTGGCAACCCAGGCAGTCGGATGATCTCCATCAACCAGCTCGACCGTGGGGTTGGGCATGATATTGGACCCCAGGCGTTTCTTGAAAGGAGCGATTCCCTGGTTCTTGGCTGCCGTTTTCAAGGCGAGCGCCAGCCATTCATCCTTTTGGTTGGTCTTGTCCTGGAAAAGACGCGGGATCGCCATCTTCAAGGTGGCATCGGCATCGAAGTGGGCCATCTTGATGTAGGCCTCTCGACGTACGCCCAGATCCTCCGCCGTGATGGCTGCAGTATCCAGCAGGAGCTGCAGGTCTTCACCCGAATTCCCAAGAGCCCGGATGGCATTGCGACGCAACTCAGGACTGGCACTCAGAAGAGCCGCCTGATGAATTTCACGGTCCAGTTTCCCCAGACCATGAAGGATCCATAGGGCATGCAGGGAAGCCACCGATTCCCCGGCGACTTTTTTGCGCAGGAGTTCCACCACCTCGGTGGCACGCGCCTCAAGGAGTAATCGCTGCGCAGTCAGGCGCCAGAACATGTTGTCGTTCTCGAGTACTGAAACCAGTGCCGAGGGAGAGGCCGATTCCAAGGATACGATGGTCGGGCGATTTTGAGCCCCTTCCCAGAGGAGACGGTAGATCCGTCCATGTTGCCGATCACGATTGGGATTCACGTGCGCATTGCCCTTGCCTGTCTGGGCCTCGTAGCCACCACGTCCCCGATTGGGTGTCGGATTGTGCTGAATAATGAAGTTATACCAATCGGCTACCCACAAATGACCGTCCGGGCCTACCTCCGCGGCGACAGGCGAAAACCACTCATCGGCACTGGCGATCAAAGAGGATCGGTTGATGGCCTTGTATCCAGAGCCGTCGGGCATGTTCTGATACATCCCCAGAAGATTTCCGGTCGGGCCACCGATGAAGGCCATGGAATCTTGCCACGATTTCGGAAAGGCCGATGAGGTAGCCAGCGCATAGCCTGCCCCGGCGGTGTATCGGCCAAAGGCATCGACCTGACGAATGTTCGGAGTGATGGGATGAAAGGCCGGGCTTTGCGTGATCATCTTGGCAGTGATGCTTCGAGCTTCACGGTAAGCAGTGGCCGGAAAGGCACAGAAAAAAGCAGGATTGTTGTTGGCCGTGGACCCAAAAGTGTCTCCGGACCGATTGAAGCCAAGGCCCCAAGTATTGTTGTTGAACTGGTGCAGAAAGGTGACCTCGGCACCATCGGATCTCATGTGAAAGACCCCGTTCCCAAAGCGAACCTCATCCTCTCCCTGGCGACCTCGATAACCGGAGTAGCCCACCGTGCCCCAAATGCGATCGTTCAGACCATAGCGAAGATTGGAAGGACCTGCGTGGGTATCAGCCACCCCCCAACCGGTATTGAGGACTTCTCGCACGTCGGCCACGTCGTCCCCGTCGGTGTCCTGAAAGAAAAGAAAATCTGGAGCGTGAGCCACGATGACTCCACCATTGGCAAACACAATCGAAGTCGGGACGTTCAGCCCTTCAGCGAACACCTTGACCACATCGCATCGTCCATCCCCATTGGTGTCTTCCAGAATCTTGATGCGATCCCTTCCCCGTCGATCCTGGGTCAGCTCATTGGGATAATCCAGCGTCTCGGCCACCCACAATCTCCCGCGATGATCCCATGCCATGCAAATGGGATTCACGATATCCGGTTCACTGGCATAAAGTTCCAGACGGAATCCCACCGGTACCTTGGTGTATTGGAGGCTTTCTTCAGGAGTCAAAGGGAGCTGATAGGGAAGTGGCTCCGGACGCCGCTCATAGTTGGGGACATGCTCCCTTTTCTCGTAGCTCAGGGAGACCCTTTCAGCCAAGAAGGACTGATAACTCTTCAGTCTCGATTCACCGATCGACCAAAGAATGCCCTTGCGAATCAGGGAGTGAAACGCTGGCTGTTCCCAGACACGGTGATCGTGGCCTGAGGCTGTATAGAAAACCCGCCCTTGCCCCTGGGTACGTATCCAAGTCCATGGCTCGGGCTCGGTAATGTTATCCTCTTGGGCCACTTCTCGAACCTGAAGCACCACACGATCCTTGGGGTTATGATTGGAGTGAACATAGGTCTCATCCCATGCCTCCAGAGCGGGCACATCCTTGATAGCGACATGCTCCGGGCGAACGGTCAAGGGAGTGAACACACCCTTACGATGGTGGGCAAAACGGCCACCAACCAGTTGATCAAAACCTGGCTCGTTGGCAAAGCACCAGCTGGCACAATGAATGGGCAGGAAACCGTGACCTTTTTCCACAAACTGAAGCAGGCTGGCCCATTGAGTCGGGGTGATTTCTCCATGATTAGCGTAGAGCAGAAGCGCATCAAATCGATTGAGGTAATCCGCATTTCCCAATGCCTCCTCAACAGAGGTGACATAGTCAAAATAGATGGCCTCACGACCCAGTGCTTTTGCGAGCATCGGATAGTAATCATTGGAGGGATGATGGGTGGCCTCATGGCCGAGAAACAGCACTCGCACGGGCCCGTCCTCGGCGGAGAAAGCCGAATGGAAGGGTGCCGTCAGCCACAGTGCCGCCAAAAGGGTGGGAAGGAACAAAAGGGATTTCATATGTATGGGTCCGTGGTCGTGTGAAAAGATGTTTTTTGGACTCCTCATGCAATCCTGATGGGTGCATGAGGAGTCTTAAACGACTTGAGCCTTTCTCTTATAAATGTCTGATGGCGATACAGATGGCAATGCCTTTATTTGAGCTTCGATGGCACTGATTAAAACTCAACCCGGTAAGTCATCTTTTTTTCGAGCATCAGAAATTCGTGCTGACAAGACTTCAAAAAACTCTAGGTTGATCCTTGTGAATCCGTCTCCCTCCAGCATGCATGCTTCCGTGTCTCGACGCCGTTCTCGAGGCTGGAGCAAGCCATGGAGGATCCAGCTGAGCCATAGAGTCCATCTTTGGCTGCTTTGTGCAGGTCTATGCCGGCAACTGGAGCAGTCATGACTACATTCATCAGGCGCACGGGCATTTGATCCAATCGGTGGACCGGCCCATTGCCGGTCTTTTGCGCGACCTCAAGCGCCGAGGCTTGTTGGATAAAACGTTAGTGGTTTTCGCCGGAGAATTTGGTCGCACACCCGACAATGGGATGCGAGGTGGAGGCAAGTCGTATGGACGCGATCACAATGCCAAGGCCATGACCCTGTGGCTTGCAGGTGGAGGAGTTCAGGCGGGGAGCACGGTGGGGGCGACCGACCCTCTGGGGGCGTCCGCCATCGAGGAGGTTCATCCGCTTCGTGATGTTCACGTCACCTTGCTCCACCTCCTAGGGCTGGACGATACGAAGTTAACCTATTTCCATGCAGGTCGCTTCAAGCAATTGAGCCAGTTCGGGGGAGAGATCATCAGCCCTTTGATCGGCTGATTTTTCTCAGCCAGCTGCAGTCTCTATGTCTGGACAGAGAGCCGGGATCAGACAAAAAGAAACCGACTCGCAATAAGTCGGCTTGTCATTCAAATCGTGGGGTCGTCCCTTGATCAGGAGTAGTGCTTGAGCATGGTCTCCTGTCGCTCGTGACCTCCATAGGCAGAGCGAATCTGCCCCAATCGCCGCTGGGAACCCCGGTTCTGGTCCATCTGCCCTTGCAAGGTTTCCGTTTTTACCCTTAGGGATTGACTGTTGCGCATTTCCAGACTCAGCACACTCTGAGCCATGGACTGGAAGGCGGATCGATCCACCTCTTTCTGAGCCAGCCAACCATCCAGCTGTTCCATCATCTCGGCCTTGGATTGATGCAAGTCCTTGAGAACGTCCCAATCCTGTCCTTCAATAGCCTCAGCCTCACGAACAGTGATGGACTCCCATTGATCAAGGCATTGGGTAATTTGTCGGTCCACCATGGAATGGTCGTTGATAGGCATAAGAGATATTTTCAAGCAAGCGCTGTTTGATCTTGCCCGATTTCCTCCCAGGCTTCAAGGAGGGAACCAAGTCGATCAATAACTTCTTGGATGCCAGAAATTTCCTTGCGCATATTGCAATCAAATAGGCGATTGTCGAAGTAGTTGTACAAATCTCTCAATTGGATAGCCGTTTCCCCACCGCGCTCCATATCCAGGGTCATGTTCAATTCATTGATAATCTCCTGAGCGCGGAGAACATTATTATGAATGGTCTCGATTCTCTCAATTGGATCCTCATAGTCGAACCCCAGTTTAGCCTTTTCCAAAAAACGGATGGCACCTTCATACATACGAATGACCAATTCCACCTGAGAGGCAGTCTGCAGGGAAATGGTTTTGTAGGTTTTAGCTGGACTAGGGATCATGACAACAGTTGGGACAGTCAAGAATCCTGACGTTTAGAATCATTGAGAGCGCCGCCGATAAGGCTTGCAATACGGCTTACGGTTTCTAGAGGGGGATACTCATTGTTTTTAAGCAGCTGACTACCTTTAGCAACCATTTCAGGACGTACGTCAGCTTCAGCCTCTCGAACTCGAGAGGTAATCTCGGGCGTCGATGCAACGAACTGATCCTTTTCGGTAGTCGCACCTTTGGAGGAGGTCTTTGGCGCCCCTAGGTTCAGAGTCGGCAATGGTTCACGGTTTGGTTCGATGTGCATGGTTGTGTCTACGGTTAGGAGTTTGACCAGGAATTGGTTGGGGTAATGTTTCAGCGGAGCGGTAAGGTAGAGAAGACCGAATTTAAAGTGTATTGGCTGAATAGCCGAGGTGAAGCAAGCACCAACTCAGGGTCGGGCTTACGAAATCCGGCTTGTATTTCAGATTCGTAATACTGAAATGCGGCAGTCGCAACTCTCTCGTTGCCTCCGTCGTAAAGTTCGTTGATTTCCCAGATAGTCTGCAAAGACTCTATGTCAACCAATTTCATGTGCCAACCCACCGACATGGGCGGTATGGTCCTCAAACTGGTCAATTCAGAGAAAAGCACTGCCTGACAGTCTAGATTTTCCTTGAGTGAGCTAAAAAGGTCAATGGGATAGGGCCGATCGGCCGATAGCTTTATGGGGCCTATCAAGGATCGTAGGGTGCTTGAATCCACCATGACGACTTCAAAGCGACGAGGCTTTATCACTTCGGATTTAAAAATTTCCTGAACTAGACCTAATTGAACCCCATAATTCAAGCTAAGTTCACGATCGACTTCAGGTTTGAGGACAGCAACTCGCACTATTTCTGCTTTGAGGTGGGATCGGCTTACTTGAAAGTTAGTCGGTATGTAGGGATCCACTTTTTTAGCGATGCGCTTAGGTGCAGAATTACAGCCAGAGACAATCGCTACCAAAAGAAAAACTAAGATGACAAAACGAATATTTGACTGGGCGTGGCTCATGATAAGGGTGAAAGCATTCTTGTAGGAGGAGTATCATCCAAATCTGGATTGAATAAACTGCATCTGTGAGTTGATTTTTTGCTGAGCCGATTCCATGGCCACGAAACTATCGATCATAGTCTGACGTCGGATTTGCACAAAACTCTCTAGTCGTTCCACTTGGTCGTCAATATCAGTCGATTGATCGGTCAAACTTGTTATGCGGTCAGCAATCGCCCCATCATCATCAGCCTGACTTTCAACAAAAGCCAAAAGCTTCACCGCGAGACCACTAGTGGTATCCTGAAACAAATTTTTGACTTTGTCCAAATCATTCACCAATGCGTCGCTCAGGACCGTGCTGTCACTCAGGCTAATACTATTGCTGTAACCACTCGTACTGATCCCTATATCATGCATTTCGTTCAAACTAGCACTGAGACTGGCCACCTGACCGGTAATCAAAGTTCGAAGTTGGGACGAAATGGATTGTACCTCAGATTCCCCAAACAAAACCCCGGCAGTCACGGTTCCATCAACGCTGGTTGAGGACCCGGTATGCGTACTTATGAATGTTTGCACTTTATTGTACTGATCAAGCATATCGTTGATGCCCGTTTCAATACCACTTCGATCCGAATCAATGGTAATGGTGGTATTACCTGTCTTGAGAGCGGTCAATTGAAGGCCTTTGACACCCGTAAGAGAATCATCAGCCGTGTTGCCAAAACTAGTCAAGGTTCCACCACCATTAATAGTAAACTGCATGTTGGTTCCTCTGGTCAACGAACCTCCGCTTAGTCCGGTGGCGGCGAGAAAATTGCCAGTTTCATCTGACATACTCACCCCCACATCCCCGGTTGTCTTGTTGATTAGCCGCAAACGATCATTTGTCGGGTCATAAGTGGCAATCACCCCAGCAGAAGATGCATTGATCCGATCTAAGACATTTTCAAGGCTATCGGTAGAGGCATCGAACGAAATACTGGTACCGTTAATTTTAAAAGATCCAGATCCAGCACCACCGTCGGTCACGGTAGTGCTAAAATTGGAACTGTTCAATACCGTTGAAGAGCTAATCCGGCCAAGCTTACTGGAGCTGCTTACAGTATCTGTGCCGTCATTGAAGAGTTCGGCAACTTGCAAAAAGTTTGAAGTATCCGTTGAGCTTCCGAGGACTATAGTCGTCCCATTGCCATTGACATCGATTTTATCAGTCGTTGGATTATAAGCAGCTGTAGAAGATCCTCCGATAGCGTTCTGAATCGAGGTTAGAATGCTGCCGAGAGTATCAGAGCTACTTACCGTAATCTGAGTATTGTTAACGGTAAAGTAACCATCGGTCACGGTAGTGCTGAATGCAGCATTGGAGAGCAGCATGCTGCTGACATTCGAAGTGGCGTTAAGATTACTCCCTACATCAGATGTGCCCACCTGGGTGGAAGCGGAAGCCATTTGCGATACATTGATAGCATAGGAACCCTGCAAACCAGAAGGTTCAACGGTAGCAGTAGCCACCGTCTCATCAGAGTTACCTACGGTGCGTTGATCAAACAAATCTCCCGTGGCAAGGGATTCCAATTTACCTTTGAAAACATTGAGTTCTGTCGAAAGACTGGAATAGGTAGATTTCTTCTCGAATAGACCAGCCTGCTGTGCCAGCAACCGCCTCTGTGGTAGCCGCTCCAAATCGGTCAACTGATCCACCATGGAATTCCAGTCGAAACCCGACGCCAAGCCTGAGAGTTGAAGCTGCATTGATACGAATAAAGGTCCTTGTTTGATCAGGGCCTCAATTCGTATATCGGAGATGTAGTCAGAAAACTTAAGTGTTTTTTTAAAATAAGAGCCAGCCGGGGTGCACCGGCTGGCTCTATTTTATTGGTTATCAACAATTTAACCAATCAACCTAAGAGCGGATTGAGGTAGCACATTTGCCTGAGCCAACATGGCTGTTCCCGATGAAACCAAGATCTGTTGACGAGCAAAATTGGCACTTTCTCGAGCAACATCGACGTCACTGATGCGACTACGTGCTGCACTAATATTGTCTTTTTGAACCGCCAAGGCAGACCCTTCTGCCTCCAGTCGCGCCAAATTTGATCCCACGTTAGCTCTGTGCTCCGTAAAATCTTGAATGGCAGTTTTTACGGTAGCCAGAGCTGCTGCAGCACTGGCGCTGCTCGAGACTGCATTTGATGCGGCTTTCAACGCGGTGAAGTCTGACGATCCCGCGACATTTACAGAAGCTAGAGTCATACTCGTACCGTCTGGAGACACAGTTACCGTTAGGCTGCTACCCGCATGGAATAGACTAACACCGTTGAAGTCTTTGTTTCCGATCGAGACAATGAAATCATCCAATTTTTGGAATTCTTTATCGTACAACTCCCGATCAGCATTTGTTTTAGTTTCGTCCTGAGCCAACATCGACAATTCACTCATTCGATCCAATGCGCTCCCAATTTTTTGGAGGAAACCATCCTGAGTTTGAGCGTAAGCAGCCGCGTTACCCACATTGTCAATTGCAGCCTGGATGCGATTTACCTGGGCGCCAAATTTCAATGAAATGCCCACACCAGCTGGACTATCGGAGGCCGAAGATACCTTCGAACCAGAGGACAACCTGGCGAGCGACTTCTGGAGCGCACTGGATGCATTTCCCAATAGGCGAGCTGCCATAGCGGCTCCTGTGTTATTATTGATAATCATAAAACCCCTTTCTGTAGAGTCTTAGTCCATCATTTTAAGTGGACAGATTTACCCCAAATTAACCAATAAGCCTAAGTGCCGATTGCGGAAGCACATTGGCCTGAGCAAGCATTGCTGTCCCTGATTGAACCAAGATCTGCTGTCTAGCAAAGTTAGCACTTTCGACGGCCACATCCACATCTGCAATTCGGCTACGAGCAGCGCTTACATTATCTTTTTGCACGGATAAAGCTGAGCTTTCGGATTCATAGCGCGACATATTTGCTCCAACATCAGCTCTTGCCCCAGCTAACATGCTAATGGCAGCTTTGACATCAGTAAGGGCTGTAGCGGCATTATCTGAACTTGTCACGCTGGCAGCTGCTACGCTAGTCCAATATCCCCCTGTGAGGGTAACGCCAGCACCTCCCATTGTTGTACCTGAATCAGAGGTAGTAACTGCAAGAACAGTGGTTCCTTGAAAGAGGCTGATACCATTAAAATCTTTTCCTTTAATGGCGGTGACGAAGTCATCAAGTTTTTGGAATTCCTTATCGTAAAGAGCCCGATCCGCATCTGTCTTGGTTTCATCCTGCGCAAGCATCGATAACTCACTCATTCGGTCCAAAGCGTTTCCTATTTTCTGGAGAAAACCGTCTTGGGTTTGGGAATAAGAAATGGCGTTGCCCAAGTTGTCTTTAGCCGCTTGAATACGGTTAATTTGGGCTCCAAATTTCATGGCCACGCCCGTTCCAGCAGCATCGTCTGCAGGTGAGGCTATTTTGGAACCAGAAGACAGCCTTGAGAGCGATTTCTGCAACGCGCTTGAAGACTCGCCCAGAACTCGTGCAGCCATAGCAGCACCTGGATTATTATTGATAATCATATTAACTCCTTCCTTTGAGTTTTACGTTTATTGATGTTTAAGTATCTTCTTCCTTGTTTAACCAATGAGTCGGAGAGCTGATTGAGGCAGAACATTCGCCTGAGCAAGCATGGCGGTTCCGGATTGAACCAAGATCTGCTGACGCGCGAAATTGGCACTCTCAACAGCAACATCCACATCTGCAATACGACTACGGGCAGAACTAAGGTTGTCTTTTTGGACCGCTAATGCGGAACTTTCTGCCTCCAACCTTGACATGTTTGAACCTACATTGGCTCGATGACTTGCAAGATCAGTAATTGCAGCCTTGACATCAGTCAAAGCAGATGCGGCACTGGTGCTGCTCAAGACTGAAGTTCCCGCAGCAGCCAATGCCGTGAAAGACGATGAACCTGCGACATTTGATGAAGCTAGGGTCATTGTGGATCCATCCGATGCAACCGTCACAGTCAAACTGCTGCCGGCGTGGAACAGACTGATTCCATTGAAATCCTTATTGCCAATAGCAACAATAAAATCATCAAGCTTCTGGAATTCTTTGTCGTAGAGAGCACGATCCGAATCGGTCTTGGTCTCATCTTGAGCAAGCATCGTTAACTCACTCATCCGATCCAAAGCATTGCCGATCTTTTCCAAGAATCCATCTTGAGTTTGTGAATACGCTACTGCATTACCTACGTTGTCACGAGCGGCCTGAGCACGGTTGATTTGCGCAGCAAACTTCATAGCCACACCAGTCCCAGCTGCGTCATCCGAAGGGGATACAATTTTAGACCCAGAGGATAACCTCGCCAGCGATTTTTGTAAGGCGCTTGAAGACTCGCCCAGAACCCGTGCAGCCATAGCAGCACCAGGATTATTATTGATAATCATATTAACTCCTTCCTTTGAGTTTTGTTTTAATTTTGTGGGAAAATTCTTCTACGATAATTAACCGATGAGCCTAAGAGCCGACTGTGGCAGGACATTTGCCTGAGCAAGCATAGCTGTTCCAGACTGCACCAGGATCTGTTGACGAGCGAAGTTGGCGCTTTCGACAGCAACATCAACATCGCTTATACGACTGCGAGCAGAACCGATATTATCCTTGAGGACGGAAAGGGTGGAACTTTCCGATTCCAGACGCGCCATGTTTGCTCCTACGACGGCCCGATCATTTGCAATAGAGCTTATGGCGGTGCGCAGAACTGTGACCGCTGCTGCAGCGGAAGCAGAGGTCGCAACACCAGAAGTGGTCACATCGGTTGAAGCACCTACTTTTGCCAGAGCAACCGCACCAGCAGTAAAAGTTACTCCACTAGAGCCCACTGTTACGGTCATTGCACCCCCAGAAAAAAGACTTATACCATTGAAATCCTTGTCTTTAATCGCAGTGATAAAATCATCTAGTTTATCATATTCCTTATGATAGAGGGATCGATCTGCATCCGTTTTTGTTTCATCTTGAGCCAGCATCGCTAGCTCACTCATTCTGTCCAAGGCACCCCCAATTTTTGACAGAAAACCGTCTTGGGTTTGAGAAAACGAGATCGCATTACCTACGTTGTCTTTGGCTGCCTGGATACGATTAATTTGTGCCCCAAATTTCATTGCAACCCCCACACCAGCGGCATCGTCTGATGGGGATGCGATTTTCGAACCTGAGGACAACCTTGAGAGTGACTTTTGCAAGGCACTCGATGATTCACCGAGAACGCGCGCTGCCAAGGCAGCACCCTGATTGTTATTTATTATCATTTTAACTCCTTCCTTTGAGCATTTTGTTTATGCACTTGAACATCCTCGTCCAAGCTATGAAATAATTCTCTGGGCCGCTTTGGCAGCGCATTGGCCTATGTTTTCAAGGCCTTTCTCGCCTGAGTCAGGAAATTCTGACTAGTCTTGTTCAGTTGGCTTTGATTCAAAATTATTGAATGAGCCTTAAAGCGGCTTGTGGTAACACGTTGGCCTGAGCAAGCATGGCTGTTCCTGATTGTACCAGAATCTGCTGGCGAGCAAAATTGGCGCTCTCAACGGCCACATCGACGTCCGAGATTCGACTACGAGCAGAGCCAATATTATCTTTTTGGATTGCTAGGGCCGAACTTTCCGCCTCTAAACGGGACATATTTGCGCCAATGGTAGCCCGATCATTGGCAAGAGCAGCAATGGCAGTTTTTACATTAGTCAATGCGGTTGCTGCGTTGGATGAAGTTGTAACTGCATTAGCAGTAACTGCATCATAAGCAACTCGCGACAGATCAATGGCACTAGCGCCAAATGTAGTTCCGCTATCTCCCACAGTCACAGCCATAAAGCTGACGGTGGCGCCGCTGAATAGACTCATCCCGTTGTAAGTTTTACTTCGGATGTTGAAAACAAACTCATCGAGCTTTTGAAACTCTTTGTCATACAACTCACGATCAACGTCTGTTTTAGTCTGATCTTGAGCAAGCATGGCAAGCTCACTCATGCGATCGAGTGCGTTCCCAACTTTCTCAAGAAATCCGTCTTGAGTTTGTGCGAAGGCAACAGCATTTCCAACGTTATCGCGTGCGGCCTGAATACGGTTGATTTGAGCCCCAAACTTCATAGCTACACCTACACCGGCGGCATCGTCTGAGGGTGAAGCGATTCTGGAACCAGAAGACAATCTCGAGAGAGATTTTTGAAGGTTTTTTGAGGATTCGCCGAGAATACGAGCTGCTAAATTAGCACCGTAGTTGTTGTTGATAATCATATAAACTCCTTCCTTTGAGTAGAATTTGATTGTTTTGGTTGATTGGTATTAAACAAGGCATCCGTGCCTTGCTTGAATCGTGAAACTGTTTGCTAATGTTGAAAACTGATTCGCGTTCAAGGATGTTATCGGAGCCCCGACTCATTGACTTTAGTTTTAAAGTCATTTTGTTTTCCGATCAGTTTTGAAGTTCCGTATTCAGGCAGGACCCTGAAATGAATCACCATTCACACCCTTCGTCATACCATCGACATTTTGGCAAAACCTTTTATTCTTCTTGAATGAGATTAAAAGAGACCGCTTTTCTACGTGTCCCTCCATATATCCTTTGGAGAATAGTCTTTCTGACAAGTGTCCTTCAGCAAGTTGAAGCCATTTCATTAATTCGAATTACGGATTCATGGCGCTATCAATCCGAAAAAATGTGGGCAACAACGGCATTAGCAACTGGAATGTCCACTTTAGCTTGGAGATCGCCTGATTTTGACGATCGCAACTGGATGGAAGCTCGAGGGGGCTTTGTCGGAGGGCCGACCATGCTGAGTCAAGCAACACGATTACCCAACTTTGGGCTAAGCACCCAAACCAGCCTGTTCCGTAAAAGTTTTGAGGTGGAAGATATAAATGCCATTCGAACCCTCGTTTTGCGGCTTCAATACAAACATGGGCTGCTACTTTGGCTCAATGGCCGCCTGATTCTCAATGAAGGCTTTGATGGGCTTTCTCCCGAGGCCATTCCCACTGATGCCGTTGCGGCACTGAGACCTGACAACCTATTCGAGGAACGAGACCTCTCGCATGCAATCCCTTTCCTAGTTTCGGGAAAAAACGTGCTGGCTGCCCAAGTCCACGCCTCCATCAATCAGATTTCGATGGCTTTTGTGGCTGAATTGAACGGTAATTTTGCCCGTCCGCCTGGCGTTCATCAACTGAGCTCCGATGCGGCCGTCATCTCCTGGCGCACGCTCAAACCCAAACAAGCCACCTTAGCTTATGGGCTGACTCCGAATATGAACCATCGCATCACCCTACAGGATGCACGGGTGGAGCCGGAAATAGCAATAAATCATCTTCACCCGGGACAGACTTACTACTGGCAAGTAGCTCTGGAGGGGCCTGAAGGCATCGGAACTTCATTGATAAACTCGTTTCAAACACCTGATCCAAACCAGGATAAGGTTACCTTTGCCGTGATTGGGGATAGCGGCCTGGGCACCCTTAGTCAATACGATGTGGCAGATCAAATTCGGAAAGCTGCCCCTGACCTGATATTGAGCACGGGAGACACTGTCTACCCATCACTGGTTCCGGAACTGGTGGATTTGCGATTCTACAGCATCTACATGCACGGGAAGAAAGCAATGCCCATCTACCCATCCATCGGTAATCATGACTGGTATCAGGGAAAAAGCATGTTTGCTCGCCTGTATCATCTACCCCAAAACGACACTAGTGAAATTGAGCACGCCGCTGCCAAGACGACTCCCGAGTCGTACTACCGATTTGACCACGGCCCTGCCTCCTTTTTTGCAATCTGTGTTCCCTTTCTCTACCAGTATGACATCAGCAAGGATCCAATTCAGCTGGCTTGGCTCGAGCGCGAACTGGAGGCGTCTGATCGCCCATGGAAAATCATCTATATGCATCACCCGATTCGCACCTCCAGTGGCCATCGTTACGATGACTACAATGGCAACCGCATTCCGGATACCGTAGATATTCGGTCCGTAATTCATCCGCTCGCCAAGAAGTATGGAGTCCAATTGATTTTTTCAGGCCACGATCACGTTTTTGAGCGTTTTTCACCTGTAGAGGGAGTGGTGTCGGTCACCACCGCTGGAGGTGGCGGACGTATTTATGGGCTACGAGAGCGCGATGAACTCAGCCAGCGCTTTCGCAGCAACTACCATTTCGTCAAAGTGAATCTGGAGGGAAACCAATGCCAACTAATGGCCATCGACCATAAAGGTAGTATCTTTGATCGCTACACCTTCATGCGGCATGGAAGCGCTCACCCAAGTGCAACTTTCAATGCGACATGGAACAGCCCGAACATTGAGGATAGCTCAGCCAACAATGCCGATGGCAACATTCTGTTTCAATCCTTCGACATCAAAGGGGATAGCTTAACGAGCACTCAGGGAGAGAACTCCACGGCTGGCGAGCTGCGAATCAACGTCGACACATCTCACCTTTATCTCGGACTAGAATCGATGGCATTACCTTCAGAGGGTGCCACCTTTGTGTTCTTGGGCTCTACCGAAGTAGATGTACTACCTGGCCCATGGTCTCCCTGGCAAACTCCCATCGAGTTATCCAGCTGGACGCCTTCCATTGTTGCGGTGCTTGGAGATGAATTTGCCGATCACTCGACCCTCGAGTGGACTCGCTCCATGGTGGGTCCCACGGGCCCTCAAGGAATCTTTCAAGCTGGATCCAGGTGGACACCTGTTCCCGGAAGCCGCATCCAGCAGTTTGATCTCAGCCCGCAAGTCACCCAAACTTCCATGGCCAACACCCACCTCAAGGAACAGGATGCGAATTTCGTCGAGATCGCCATCCCCTGGAAAGCACTCCCTGGCATTTTCCCGGGATCGACCATAAGGGTAGCCGTCATCAGCGGTCAGCAGCCCTCCTCGGACCGATCAATTCCTTGGTTGCTGGACCGTAGCCATATCGGAATGGAGAAGGTT
Organism: uncultured Verrucomicrobiota bacterium; assembly: GCA_902560705.1. Lineage (GTDB taxonomy): Bacteria > Verrucomicrobiota > Verrucomicrobiia > Limisphaerales > AAA164-E04 > UBA7971. Next base: position 28,916 of record CACEMW010000012.1, on the reverse strand, counting down.
GGCGATTCAAACGCCCATTGGCGGATGGTAGGCGTCGAGGTTTCCTTTCCCTCTGGGCCCGATAGCGATGGAGATGGGCTGGATGATCCAATCGAGGCAACACTGGCCACCAGCCCGGACGAGGCCGATACCGATGGGGATAACTTGCCCGATGGATGGGAATTTGAACATGGACTGGATCCCCTCATACCCCATTTGTCCGATGGGCCCAAGTCTGACAAAGACCAAGATGGCATGAGTTGGCATGCCGAGTTTGTAGCTGGCACAGACCCAAATAACACAGCATCATGCCTCAAGCTTCAACCACGTCTCATCGAGCCGCGCATTCTCGAGCTGGAGTGGAATGTGGTGAGCGATCGAACTTATCGCCTGGAGGTCGCTCGAGCTCTCAATGGCCAGTATCAATTGGTCATTGAAAAAGCGGCGATCGGTGTTCGATCTGACAGGCCTCACATCATGCGACATCTGGTGGATATTCCAGAGGACCAAAAAGCCTTTTATCGCTTGAGTGTCGATTTCACCCACCATGAAACACCCTGAAAAGCCAAGCGACACCTGAAGGGGCATCGGATCTGCTAGAGCAGGTTTCCTTACGGCGTCAGGATCCACCGTTTACCAGGCGAGCGTTGCGCCTCGTCAAATGCCTCCTGCGATTGATCAAGACACATCGTCCCCCCATGAAGGGCATCCCACGGTAGATGTCGACCTTCCTCCTCCAAGAAACGAGTGGCAGCCAGCAAATCTTGGGGAGCATAATTGTGCATGCCAGCGATGGTTTGACAGCCTCGGACCATACGCTCAGGGTCCACGGGAATCGATGGAGAGGGAAACACCGTTCCCGCCAGCATCAGCCCCGCTCCAGTGGCAAGAAGTTCCAGACCGAGCCCGGCAGCGGCACTGGATCCTGCCATCTCCATGACATGATCAGCTCCCCGGCCTGCTGATTGGTTCATGACCCATGCCTTGAGAGAGTCATTCTCAGGTTGAAAGACAGCATCCGCCCCAAAGTCCAGACAACGTGAGTGCAAGGCTGTTTGGGTTTCCACAACCATCACTGCTCTTGCTCCCTGTGCCTTGCACATCGCGACCGTGCTGAGACCCGCATAGCCTCCCCCCATGACCACCACCAAAGGTGCGGGTTCCTCAGAAAGCGCAGCTCGACGCACCACAGCCGCCGCCGTGGCCATGGCACAGTTGAGTGTCACTGCATGGCGATCGGGTATTTTCGGATCAAGCTTCAGCACGGAAGTTCCTGGGCGGAGTTGAATGTAGGAAGCCATGCCCCCACTAGAATCGCTCCCATCGAAAGAGACGGGTTCATGCCCATATTTGAACAAATCCGTGCATTTTTGTGGCCAGCCTGAACGGCAATGAAAACAGTCTCCACAATGGGCGTAGATCGACCAAGTGATTCGATCACCAGGCTCGAGAGGCTCACCTCTTAAATCCACCCGGGATGCCGTTGGCCCAAAGCCGACGACACGACCCATGATTTCATGCCCGAGGACGGTCGGGGTTTGAACGCTACGATGACCGCAATGGGTGTGCAGATCACTGCGACAGATGGCCGTGTGGGTGATCTTCACCAGAATCTCTGCGGCCTGGGGAGCCTTCCAATGAGCGGAACGACATTCAAGGGCTTTGCCTGGGCCATGGAAGAGCACAAGCTTTCCATCATATGTGGATGATGGGCTATCGGTCATGATGATTGAGACGTCAGTGGCTCAGGCCAAAGTATGCGGCGCATAGACCCTTGTAGCAAAACAAAACTCAGCATCCTCAACACACCCACCCGCATAGCAAGGTGAAGAAAACCAAAGGTTCATCGGGCACCGGGAGAAACTTTTTAGCCAACATCAGGCCGACGCAGCCCAGATACCCACCAGAATCAGCCAAATGCATGAAAAAAAACAGATTAACCCCATTGCATGTGACCGCCATCAGACGCTCGAACATGGTTGTGTGTACGAATACTTAGGGCAAATGAAACTCGATGTCGCAAGCCCCAACAACCCCGATACCTGATGGATGATTCAGAAAACCACGGATAGGGACTGATGAGGGCGATAGAAGATTCGTCCTTCACTGAGAACAGCTTTACAACTAGCCAAAGTGGCCAAGCACTGTGCTTACGAGCCGTAAGCAGACCCCTTATTCTAATGCGTGGGGCTGAATAAGTAGTCGATTAGCTCAACCCCAAACCAAGAAGAAGAGCCGCAATCATCAAAAGAGTCGCTGGAAAACATTTTTTCACCCCATCACTCACTTTGAGGTGCATGAGGACTGCCGCGAGCATAAGAGCAGCAATCCCAAGCGCCACAGGTTGGAGTATGATGGGTAACCAAAGGGAAATCACCAGAGCGATGGCCAAACTCACCTTGAGGACACCGACAATTGGCAACAGCCAGTGAGGCAGTCCATAAACCTCAAATTCCTCCTTCATGTTCTGAGCCTGCCCACCTCGGTATGGAGTCGCTTTATTGATTCTCAAGAGCCAAACATTGAGTAGTGTCACGGCAATAGCGATTGAAAGGATGCTTGCGATATCCATGAGTATTTTGTAAGGCTTATGATACCAATATAAACGTTCGACGTAAAGCGTGGAAGTCAAGGGATGGAGCGTTTTTTATTCACCCAGTGATTGGGTTTCTGTGCGTGAATCCATGGAAACCGTTCGTTTCCTTTCAGATATGTCTCGTCTTATTTTCCCTGGTTCTGAATCACTGAGCCTAGGAATTTAGTAGGCTCTGGGAATGAAAAGAGACTGAGGCAAATCCTCAAGTAGCGCCCTGCCTTCCTCGCTGATCAACACTCCATGGAGCCAATTGCCTTTTGGGCGCTCAAATCGTCATGGAAAGCGACAGAGAACCTTTCATCAAGAAATGTGATTGCTACTCCGCAACAATCCTGAAGAACTCTTTAGGCTGGTCCGATGTCCTCGGCACCAACAGAGTGCTTCCGTCACCCTGAACGAGTTCCTGATCCTCCCATTGTTTCAAATCATGACTGGACTGAACTTGGTAGAACTGTCCGGCCTGAGTGTCCGTCGAAAGGATCACGCCGTCTGAAAAAAGAGCGATGGAAGGCTTCGGGGCGGAAATGGGCTGAGGGAGAACTTTTTCCGTATACACCAGCAAACGTGGCAACAAGGCTTCATCGGAGTCTCCCCACCAAAATTGCCAGTCATCGGTTCCATCTGGCTTGATCACAAATCCGTGATCCGGGTCTCCCTTCTGCCAGTTTTCGACAATGGCGGTGACATCAGCCATGGCTTGAGAGTTTTCCCCCATACCCAAAAAGACACCCAACATTTCGGAAGCCTGCTGATCCTCGATGGAAACCCCTGATGGACCAAAATAGGTTTCCAGAGACCATGGCTCAAGCATCTGATGAACGGTGTAGGGATCATCTGTATCCGAATCGTTGGTGGCGTCTGGAACACCCGCTGTGTGCAGCACAAGAAAGGCCCTTAAAATGCGCTCGTCGAGGCCTATCCTATTGGGTCCTTCACCCACGATATCCTGAAATTTGAAAAGCCCCTCCTTATAATCACTCTCTCCTCCTCCATCTAGGAAACTGGCCTCCAAAAAGCTTCCATCAAGCGACAGCGCCGCTGGGTCTTTGGCTGCAACCATAGATGTTTCCAGTGGCGGCTCATAGGAGTTAATGGCGGCGGTGGTGAAGACCACTTCCAACCTCGGGCGAAAGTGAGGTTTGCGATGCCCTATGGTGCAGATCTGCCAACCGTTGTTGGTATCATTGGTGAAAATCGCCAGCCCATGATTGGCTTCACCGTTCACCCATCGCTGCACGTGCTCCACGATGTTGGCACTGACCACTTGCTGATTGGTGATTGCTGCATAGCCTGCCATCAACCGTGTATCCACTGCGCCGCGAGGCCCCCTGAAGTCAGGCAGGCCTGAGCCGTCGCCAAATGTTTCGTAGTCGGTCGATGCATCAAACTTTTTCATGAGAAATCCGATGAGATAGGGGCCATCAGCATTGGCCTGCTCGTCACTCCCCGTATGAAAGGTGAGATGAGCTCGCAGGACGGTCGCATTGGCAGGGATTTGACCCGACTGGTTTCCTATGATGTTATCGAACCGAATCAGTTCGACCGCATCATTCGCAGCGTGATTGGATGCATGAGGACGGCCATCCAGATAAGATTCTTCTCTGTCTTGGCCAAGATCAATACTGCCATTGGCTCGCACGATTTGCTCCGAGGTATCTTGATAGCCTCCGATTCCTTCCTGGAAACTGGCATATTGCAATGAAGTTTCCCATACTTGGATGGCTTTGGAGACCGCAGTGGCATCCCCTTCATCATCGGTGACTGTCAATTTCACCGAGAAAGTGCCACCTCGCTGATACACATGGGGTGCGATTGCCCCTTCGGCAGAGTGACCATCTCCAAAATCCCAGTGATAACGCACAGGTCCTCCATCGGGATCGGATGAATCCGAAGCATCGAAGAGAACCGGAAGCGGCTCAATGCCTTCCTCTACATTCATGGAAAACACTGCAAGCGGTGAACCGCTGGAGCGAATGGTCAGCAGAGACCTTGACTCGTTGCCGTCCGGGTCCGTCACTGTAAGGGATACATCATAAAGCCCCGGGCCAAACGTGTGGTTGAGCGAGGCTGCTGTGGAGGTTATTCCGTCCCCAAGATCCCAAAGATAGGTCAACACCCCTCCATCAGGATCGGAAGATTGGGAGGCATCCAAACCCACCTTGAGTGGGGCCTTTCCATTGGTGACATCCGCACTAGCGACTGCTGAAGGAAGCCCAGGAATCCGAACCGTCCATACGCGCAGTGTGGGTTTGAATTCAGGCAAGGATGTTCCTGAAAAGAAAATCTGCCAATCGTTGGCGCTGCCCATGGCCGGCGATACATTGAGACCCATGTTGGATTGGCCAGCCTTCCAATTCTGGACAATCTGGGTCACATCTGCGGTTGCACGAGACCATTGACCCATGCCTCGAAACTGGCTCATCGCCGGCCCGGTAGCCCCGTTGAGCTGATTGGGGCCTTGCTCCTCAAAGGAACTGGTTTTATCCCAATCGACCAACATCTGAGCCACTTCAAACATGTCACGTGAGTCGGCATCTGCACTGTAGTCCGGAAGATCACCGACCTGGCTTCCCGCGGTCTGTAGAACCAACGAGGCGCCCAACACCACTTGCTGTGCGGTGATCGATTCATTCGCATCCCCAAAAAGATCAAAATAAAGAAGCGATTCAGCAATATCCCCCTCGGTCCACGCAAGGGTTGCCGATTCCATGATCGAACCATCGACCGTTTCCTGGTGACTTCTTACCAAGGCGGATCGAGTGGGGTGATACTCACTAACCTCGACCTGTGCGGTGGTAAAGGTTACACTAAGCCTGGGTCGGTTTTCGACGATCTGGTTGCTGATGGTACACACCTGAAGCCCATCAATCGTGTCATTGGCAAACAGCAGAACGCCGTGGTTGGGTTCTCCTGACTTCCAGGACGCTACATACTCGGTCACATCAATGGAGAACCGTGTGTGGCCTGTCATTCTTCCAACCCCTGCCCCAAAAGGGAACATGGCGGCTGAGCGTGGCCCCCGAAGGACAGGCGGATCCAGCGCCCAATCGTTGTAAAAAGTCAGGTCATCTACAGCTTCGGTCAATTTGGCGACTTGATAAGGACCTATGGAGGCAGCATTCACGCCACTGCCCGTGGTATACCCAATACTGGCACTGAGGATGGTGGCATTCTCTGGTATTTGCCAGGAAGCCTCGCCAAAAATATTATCAAATCGCAGCACATCTACCGTATCGTCGCCTTCATTGGCGAAAGGACTGCCGTCCAAGTAATAGACGCCACTCTCAACTTCATCCCCTAATGTATTCAACCCACTAGCAGAAATAGACACTTGAAACGTGCCCTCATAATCATGATTACCCTGTTGAAAGACACGAGCGGTCATTTCAGTTTGCTGTGCTTCGGAACGCAGGATCATCCCGGCCAAAAGACAAACAGCCCAAAAGGGGCGCGTGTTAACATTCATTGGAGTCATTTTTCTGATCAAGGGTTGTAAAAATTGGTGGTGCAGTTGATTGGATCCAACTCTCTGATTAGTGCAACATGCAAAGGCTCCGGGTGTATTCTTAAGTGGTGCTAGGATTTCTGGAAATCTTTCATCAAAGGTGACCTCACAAGCTAATCGCGGTTCGAGTTACGAAATGGCCTCTTTCTAGTGACGATGGTGGCACTTTAAAGGCTCAACCGTCCAGGGCCTGACCTAGAAGCAAAACGTATAATAGGGATCCTCTAAAAATGCTGCACGCAGGTAGTAGATTCAAGCTTCATTCTGATGCGTCATCTTCGATCTCCTGTTGGCAAACCGTCTATATATGCCTCAAACTCCTGAGAATTTGACAAGAGAAATTCGGGTGACTCTACGATACCAATAAACTTAAAAAAAACACCCATGGGATCGAATCATCCGCCGACAGAGTACAGGCACATGACGATCCACTTGCAGGTCGGCAAATTCATACATGGAATCCTAGCTCGCATCTAGATGCTGAATGCCTGCTAGCTGATATTTCATGGAGGCTGGGATTTTAATTTACTCCAGACAGACAGGGAGAATGTTCTTGTCCGATTCGGATGCCAACGACAATTCTCGGGCAAGGTTGTTGGAATCAAAGGTATAACCACTGGCAAAAAGGACTATGAGCTTGGCTCCTTCTAAAACCGTTACGATTTCCTCACTGCACCGTGTTGCCCCTTGAATACCCTGATGATCAATCCGTACTTTCAGAACATGGGCTTTGGGTTTTTCTACGACGCCGCGGACTTTCTCCTGATGATTCCTGGATTAGCTGATGAAGACTTCAGGACTCATATAAAAAATTTGGAGGATCTCAGGGTAAATAAACGCTTTTTCCCCAAGCATGGCGGCTGATCCAAATTGCAAAAAAGCGACAAGCACTCATAGGAGAAGAACGTGGCGGAGCAAATGGCGACCCTACGGGGATTCGAACCCCGGTTACCGCCGTGAAAGGGCGGTGTCCTAACCACTAGACGATAGGGTCGTCCTAGGGCAAAGGATCATATGGATGGGCCTGTCGGTGTCACGCACAAAAAACTTTTTTTTGAATGGAGATTCTCAGCGAGTATCCTTCTCCCGATTTGGAGTCCACCCCTTCGCAATCCGAGGTGCAGCCAAGCTCTGAGCGCGCAATTTTAAAATATTTTTGATGAAACCAGCCTCTCAATCCGCTAGTGTTAACGCTTTTCAATTATGGAAGCTACAGCTGATATTGGATTGATCGGATTGGCAGTGATGGGGCAGAACCTCGTCCTGAATATGAATGACCACGGTTTTGTGGTTTCAGTTTACAACCGCACCGTCTCCAAGGTGGATGACTTTCTGGCAAACGAGGCCAAGGGAACTCAAATCCTGGGGGCCCACAGTATCCAGGAGTTCGTATCTCACCTGAAGCGTCCCCGTCGCGTGATGCTACTGGTCAAAGCCGGTCAGGCAGTGGATGATTTTATTGAACAGCTCCTACCCTATCTGGAATCCGGTGACATCATTATTGATGGGGGTAATTCTCTTTACCAGGACAGCATGCGCCGAACCGCTTACCTGGAATCCAAGGGCTTTCAATTCATCGGCACGGGTGTCAGTGGTGGAGAAGAGGGTGCACGTCGCGGCCCGTCCATCATGCCGGGTGGGTCTAAATCTGCATGGCCTCATGTAAAGGACATCTTCCAGTCCATTTCTGCCAAGGTGGATGACGGAGCTCCCTGTTGTGACTGGGTCGGAGAGGATGGCGCCGGACATTATGTCAAAATGGTGCACAACGGTATCGAGTATGGTGACATGCAGTTGATCTGCGAAGCTTACCAACTGATGTCCGTCGGTCTCGGTATGACACCTGATGAGATGCATGCGGTTTTTGCCGAGTGGAACGAAGGCGTCTTGGATTCCTACCTGGTAGAAATCACCCGAGATATTCTCGGGCACAAGGACGATGATGGTTCGCCGCTGGTGGACAAGATACTCGATACCGCTGGCCAGAAGGGAACCGGTAAATGGACCGTGATATCTTCGGCGGATCTGGGGATTCCAATCACCCTGATCGCCGAAGCTGTCTACAGCCGATGCGTTTCAGCCATGAAAGAGGAGCGTGTGGCAGCGTCGAAAAAATTACGAGGCCCCAAGCCCATCATCAGGACGGACCGAGCCAAGTTCATCGAAGACATTCGTCAGGCACTCTATGCCTCCAAAATTGTTTCCTACGCCCAAGGCTACATGCTGCTGCGTGCGGCTGCAAAAGAATACAATTGGAAGCTAAACTATGGCGGGATCGCCCTGATGTGGCGTGGCGGATGCATCATCCGAAGCCAATTCCTTGGAAAAATCAAAGAGGCTTATGACAAACGCCCGCGTCTTGCCAATTTGATGCTGGACCCTCATTTCAAGCGAGAGATTCGAACCAGCCAGAAAGGGTGGCGCAATGTCATCGCGACCGCGGTCAAGAAAGGCATCCCGGTGCCCGCCTTCGCCACCGCGTTGAACTTCTATGACAGCTACAGGTCCGAACGATTGCCTGCCAACTTGCTGCAAGCCCAGCGCGATTACTTTGGAGCGCATACCTATGAGCGTGTCGATAAACCTCGGGGTGAGTTCTTCCACACCAACTGGACAGGCACAGGGGGCAGGGTTTCATCCTCAACTTACACCGTCTAAGGACTCAGGGCTTCCAAGCTGGCGCTTGAATAAGGCAAGGCAGCGTCTTTTGACGCTGCCTTTTTTGTTTCTATGGATCAGGAGGGACCTATGGCATGAAAATGTTGACTTGCCATAGGTGCCTCTTGGAGATCAAATCCCTGCCATGAACTGCTCGTACTCGCCTTTGAATCAAAAAAAGATGAGGCCCCTGGAGCTTTGGGATGCCTGGCGGATCAGTACTTTAGGGTTTGGCGTAGCAACCTTGGCAGTTTTCGGATCCTGGGCTTTTCTGGGGCAATGGTTTTATGGGACTCTAGGGGAACTAGGTGCCTATCTGGCGTGGATGCTCCTTTATCTGGGAATAGGTGGAGAAACCATGAAGGGCCTGCTACCAGAGTGGAGCCGATGGCGATTCCACCAATTCTTTTCCCTGGCTTTCATGGCTTATGCTCTCGCTTGGATGGTGGCCTGGTTTGCACTGAGGAACTTTGGCGGTGAAATATTGGGGGCATTTTTTGGAAGTATCGCCATGGGTTGGGTCCTTTGCCTGCGATTGCGCCAAATGCGTAAGTGGGTACGAGTCAGCGTAATCTTGTTCGTCTCCAATGGATCTGGCTACTTCCTGGGTTCCTGGCTGCACCAGCAATGGGACATGCCTTGGGGTGCTTTGGGATGGGGCGCTGCCTATGGCCTCATGTTTGGAGGAGGCATCGGCCCAGCCATCTGGTTTGCCAGGCCTGGTTCATCAGCACCGTAAGTCCTAGATACTGTTTTTGACCACCAGCGCACGCAGCCCTAAATCCATACCGAGCTGGCGCCAACGCACCTGATCCAAGCGAAGTGCTGCATTTAGTTGGGTGGCTCCCTTTCCCGCAATGGCCCGCCGAGAGGCTGTTCCTCCCAGCACCTTGGGCGCGTAATAAAAGGCAACCTCATCGACCAGATCCGCTTCCAGAAAGGAAGCATGGACCTCTCCCCCGCCCTCAACGAGCAAGGAAGTCACTTCGTGGGACCCCAAGGTTTTGAGCAGCCAAAACAAGTCCACCCTCGTCTTGGCGGGTGATTGCCAAACCTCCACCCGATTTTGCAGTGCTGCAAGGCGCCCAGCAGGGGCTGAGGCCGAGACCACGACGCGCGTCATGTGCTTCATGTCGTCATTGAGCACCTTGGCATCCAGAGGGATTCTGGCTCTGGAATCGAGAACAATGCGCATTAGGGGTTTACAGATGGAATGGGCAGATGGACTCAACCGAACCGTGAGACTGGGATCATCTGCCTCCACTGTTTGTCGCCCGACAAGTATCGCATCCATGGAATAACGGAGACGCATGGCATGCCTGCGAGCCACTTCACCTGTAATCCACTTCGACTGACCATCCCCAGTCGCAATTTTTCCGTCTAACGTCATGGCTGCCTTGAGCGTCACCCGCGGAAATTTGGTGCGGATCCATTGAAAAAAGGCGGCATTGAGTCTTTCAGCCGATAGACGACAAACGCCGGTTTGCACGCTCATGCCTGCGGCACGCAAGCATTTCAGACCACGCCCTTCATGGGATGGATTGGGATCTAGGCATGCGACCACCACGCGCTTGACTCCTGCTCGTATGAGAGCCTCCGTGCAAGGAGGGGTTCTGCCATAGGTCGAACATGGCTCGAGAGTCACATACATCGTCGCACCACGAGGTGACTTTCCGTGTTTCTTAGCCTGCTCCAGAGCTCTGATTTCGGCATGCGCCTGCCCCGCTTTCTCATGCCAGCCTTCGCCAATGATCTTTTCACGAGAAACCAAAATCGCCCCGACAGCAGGATTGGGAGAAACACGCCCCACACCACGCCGAGCCAGGGAAAGTGCTCTCCTCATGAAAATCGTGTCCTGTTGTTGCAGTGCCATGACAGTCGCGCAGGTTCTAGAATCAACCGCCAATAAAACTCATGGTTCGATCTGGCTGGACAAAGGATGCCTGCCCAATCGAATGCCCTCTTTCCTTGCCCCGAACCGCATGGACCAGAAGGTTCTCCAATGCCTGGTCCGAAGCATTCTGCCGAAGCAAGCTTTTGAAATCGTGTTCATGATGACTGAAAAGGCATGTCCTGAGCTGCCCATCAGCCGTCAAACGAATACGGTTGCAATGCCCACAGAAAGGAGCAGAGACCGGCGCTACAATGCCTATCTCGCCACTACCATCTGCATGTCTCCATCTCTGGGCCGTCTCGGCAGCGTGTTTTTGAGGCAGGGCAACCAGATCAAAACGGTTGCATAGTTTCTCGAGCATTTCATCACGCGATACCACTTTTTCCTTTTGCCATGCCTTGCCCGCGTCCAAAGGCATGAACTCGATGAAACGCATGACAACGCCTTGGTTGCGACCAAATTCCACAAGCGCCTCCAATTCGTGGTCATTCATATCTCGAATCACCACGGCATTGACCTTGATGGGTTCAAAACTCAAGCGCTTGGCCAGCTGGATCGACTCAAAGACTTCCTCCAGGCCATTGCGGCCTGTCATCTTGCGAAAATTTACGGGATCCAGGGAATCCAAGCTGAAGGTCATGCGATTCAGCCCGGCCTCCTTGAGGCCGTGTGCATGACGTGCAAAAGAAAAACCATTGCTGGTCAGTGCCACATCTTGAATTCCATGAATTTGGGAAAGCCCCTGGATGAGACGGGGCAGCTCATGTCGAAGTAAAGGCTCCCCACCGGTAATCCTGAGTTTTTCAACTCCCAGAGAGGCAGCAATGGTCACGAAACGGTGGATTTCCTCGTAGGTGAGGATTTCCTTGCGAGGCTTCCAGGTGTAACGGATTTTTTCTGACAGGGGCTTCCCTTCCTCCTTGCCTCGAGTAGCCCGATAGAAATTGGATGCTTCCTCTGTCTCTGGAAGACAATAAAGGCAGCGAAAATTGCAACGATCCGTAACGCTGATCCTCAGATCACGTATCTCGCGACCAAAGGAGTCTCGAAGGCCCGCGGACATGATGGACAAAGCAGGCGTGAAGGGTTCAAGGCTCGGGAGTGGGAACGACTTTCACACCACCGTCCTGATTCAACTCAACATTGAGATCGAAGTTGGCTTTGGGCTTGGGCCGTTTGAATCCACGCATCAGCAGAGTTGCCCCCTTGGGTTTACTCCCAGCTCCAAGGATGCCCTTGCGAATCCACTCGATACGGCGCGCAACAGACAACTCATCCTTGAGGCGACGTACCTGATCACGCAGGGATGCCAAATTGTTGAATTGTTTTTCGAGCTCAGCCTTCTCGGCACGAAGGCGCTGAAGCTCAGCCATTAGAAAATCACGATCGCCCTCGGAGGCTTCCAGTTTCTTCTTGGTATCTTGGATCAAGGACTCCAAGCTCTTCATGTCCACGTTCAATTGGGCCATCTGCCCCGTAAGATCATCCCTTTCGGAGGAAAGTTCGGAAATTTGTTGATCCCTTTCAGCCAAAGTGTTCTGAGTCTCGGCAAGCTCCTGGGAGACCTTGGCCACCCTATCTTTGGAACTTTCCAACTCGCCTGTGATAGTCGTGAACCGGGTTTGGAGTGTCTTTAAGGCCTCGGTTTTTTCAGTGAGCTGGCCGGTGAGATCGCGGTTGGTTTTTTTCTGTGAATCCAACTCACTGCTACGATCCTGCAAATCACTCTTGAGAGCATCAATGGTCTGCTGCTTGGACAGGCTGTCCTTTTTGGCCTTATCCATTTCCCAATAAAGGGCACCTGCCAAAAGGACAGTGATAACCCCCAGAAGAATGGTGAACATCTTATTCATTCCCTCTAAAATGATGGGAATGATCCCATTTGGCAAGCCTGCATCAAAATTCCATGCCAGACAGTCGCAACGGCTGATCCTTCGCCCCTGGGGGTTGTAAAAGGTTGCGGAACAGGCCCTTGATTCCTTAAAAATTGGACGTAAGATGCTATTATGGATTTCCCGGATTCGATACCGGTCATGATGCTTCCCAACGCAACACTGTTTCCTCATACAATGTTGCCGTTGTTTATTTTCGAACCCAGATATCGGAAAATGCTCGATTACAGTCTGGCATCTCACCGACTCTTTGCTGTCGCCCTCCGCCAGGAGAACAGCTCGCAGGAAAGGCCCCATTCTGTGGCAGGACTTGGCATGATTCGGGCAGCAGTCAAACATGAGGATGGCACCTCCCATATCATTCTAGAGGGCCTCAAGAGGGTGCAACTGATGCAGGCTACCTCTTACCGACCTTACAGGACCCATCGCTATCAACTCTGCAAAACGAAAAGATCCAACGAAATCCGCATCCATGCCCTGAGGGAAAAGTTGGTTGACCTCATTCAATTAAGAGAGCAACGAAGCCGCTCCAACCCTCCGTCGGCGGATACACCAGATTCAGGTTCATCTGCCGAGGAAGAATCAAAAAGCCATCATTTGCTCAACAATCTCACCGAGGTGCAGGACATCGAGCTCCTTGGAGATTTGGTCGCCTCCACTTTGATTTCCCAGATCCATGCTCGACAGACCATTTTGTCGGAGCTGAGCCTGGAAAAGCGACTCAACCAACTGGTCACTTTTCTGATGGCAGAATCCTTTGGACGAAAAAATAAAGGATCCGCATGAAGCCTCAGCCGATCAACGAACAGGAACTTAGTGATGCCGATAGAGAGGAAATCTATTCGAAGCTTTTCCTGGATTTTGTCATGCAGCATGCCCAGACGGCATTGGCACTTCTTGGAAAGATGCCGAGGGTGAAGGCCTCTCCGGAATCTGAACCCATTGAAATGGATCCTGCCTCGGCCAAGGCCCTGATTGATCAACTTGAAATGATTCGTGAAAAGACGCGAGGGAACTTAAGTGCAGAAGAACGAGAACTCCTAGATCGCAGCATTCACGTGCTTCATAAGGATTTCCTCAACGTAATGGAGACTTAGAGTTCCTCCACGGCTCTGAATGCTCCAGACCACGCATGAACCCTCTGCAAGTTAGTTGCGTAATAACGGGTCGAGGCTTGACCTTCTTAGGTTAAATCCTAACCTGAAACCCATGTTCAGAGGAATGGTTCTTCTTTTCGCACTGATTCCAATGGTCCTTGCATCTGCGGAATTGGAACGCCTCAATCATGTCGTCGCCATTGTCGGGGAAACCCCCATCACAATGGGAGATATTCAGACACAAACAGACCCTCTGGAACGTTCGATCTACCTGCAATACCCCAACAATCCCGCGTTAAGACGACAAAAAGTTCTCGAAGTCAAGCAACAAGCTTTGGAAACCCTCGTGGAGCGCCAACTCATCCTAATGGAATTCGATGCACAGGGTTACCAACTACCGGAAAAAATCGTCGACAAGCAGGTGCAGGAACGCATCCGGGACCGCTTTGGGGATCGGCTGACCCTTGCCCAGACCTTGCAAGCTAAGGGGGTGACTTTCGAAGCGTTCCGCAAGGACATCAAAACGACGGTCATTGTAGATTTTCTTACGGCCCAGAATGTCAATTCCGTCAGCTTGGTCTCTCCATCGGAAATTAAGGCCTATTACGATACTCACCTGGAGGATTTCCAGCAAGAGAAACTCATCCGACTAAGGATGATCTTTCTCAAGGCTAACCCAAAAAATCGCACAGCGGCAGAAGCAATGCTCAGGGAAATTCGAGCGAAAGTGGAAGCTGGAACGGATTTCGCCTCGTTGGCAAAAGTCTATCATCAGGGTAGTCAACGCAATCAGGGAGGAGACTGGGGTTGGGTAGACCTAAACACACTGAGAAGCGATCTCTCAGAGGAAGCCTTCAAACTGGAAGAGGGGCAGGCCAGTGAAATTATAACAACCGATGAAGGTTGCTACTTGCTCTATGCTCAGGAAATAAAGCCGGCTGAACCCAAGAGGCTTGCCAGTGTTCAGGGCGAGATCGAGGCAATCCTTCTTGCAGAGGAAAAAAATCGGCTTCGAGCCAACTGGATAGACGAACTGAAGAAGAAAAATTTCGTTCGCTATTACTGAACCCTCCTTTTGCAACTCCAGGGATACCCTGCTCTATGCTGAGCTGACACCATGGGACTCCCGAAATTGCGAGCCGTTGACTTTTAAGTCGACCATGGGGCAATAATACCCCATGCCCATTGACCTCAAGAAAGACGCTTCTTTTGGGAGCGCATGCCTGTTATCGTTTTGCTGCCTGTGGAATGCCTCCATGGTGGTTCAGACAGCACCGCCCACTCTCCCGGGATACGCGCATCTACTCAATCATTCAGACATTTCTTCCTCTCAAAGAGGGGAGTTATTGCTCGGCGAGCTTCAATGTGTTGCCTGTCATGAATCCGATCCAGCATCCGTCGATCGGATCTGGGTAAGACAAGCACCCAACCTTTCCGCTATCGGCAGCAGGGTCACACCTCAGTTTTTGACCGATTATCTGAAAAACCCCCAGGCTCACGTAACTGGGACCCTCATGCCTAATATTTTTCATGCTTCGGAAAAACAAGCGCGTGATGACGCCGTAGAATACCTGACACATTTTCTGACTTCACTAGGCGGGAGGCTTGCTGCACCCAAGATGGGTGGTTCGGATGCATTGGTTCAAAAAGGAGACGACTTTTTCCACAGCATCGGCTGTGTTGCCTGCCACGGCCCACAAAGAGAGGATAAGGAGGATTCGCTTTATATCTCACTCAAGCATCTTGCATCCAAGACAACAGTGGACGCCCTCAGTGATTTTCTCCAAAACCCTTCTCTCAGCCGACCCTCAGGACGCATGCCCCATCTTCGATTGGATGCCAAGGAAGCCAGAGCCCTTTCTGTTTTCCTGTTGAGGGACCAGCTCCATAATCCACAGTCCCTGGCTGCGGACCCAGGCGAAGAGCCTGGCCTCGGATTTGCCTATTACGAGATAGATGGACTCAACGCCCTCCCGAATTTCGAGGATTTGACCGCCAATGCTGAAGGAAGCACCGACCAGATCACCCTCAACCTACCAGTCTCCAAACGCAATAACAATTACGCCATTCGATATATCGGACAACTCCACACCCCGACCGAAGGCAGCTACACTTTCATCAGCATTTCAGACGATGGATCCCGCATTATGATTGATGGTCAGATCGTCGTCGACAATGACGGTATTCATGGCCGACGGGCGCGCAATGGCAAAATCAACCTGAGTGCAGGGGCTCATGATTTCGAGGTCCAATTCTTCAACGGTGGCGGAGGAGCGGAGCTTTCAGTGGCATGGCAGCCTCCCGGTAGCAGTGGACGAAGAGGCGTGCCCATTCCCAGTGACCTCCTCACCACACGAACAGGCAAGCCAATGATCCCTCTGGCCAGCGCACCCTTTGTATCCGATCCTCAGAAAAGTCGCATGGGGCAGCGCATTTTTGCTGCGATGGGTTGCGTATCCTGCCACCCTCTGGACGGGCTTGCGCCCATGCGAAAAGCCAAGCGACTGAGTGAGCTGGACCCTGATCAAAACCAAGGCTGCCTCGGTGATACGATTCGCCGTGGACTCCCTCACTACGACCTGGCTGATCATCAGCGCGCTGATCTCAAGGCCGCCTTGGTAGCTCACGCGAAAACAAACCCACCATTGAGCCCCGCTGAAACGGTTCAAAAAACCATGGCTGTCTTCAATTGCTATGCTTGTCACCAACGAGATGGTTTGGGCGGGCCATCCACCGCGTTGGCAGAAAAGTATTTTAAGACGACATTCGAAATCGACCTGGGTGAAGAAGGGAAGATCCCGCCCGGGCTGGATCATGCCGGCGCAAAATTCCGACCTGAAGCGCTTAAAAGTATCCTGACATCCGATAAGCTTCATGTGCGGCATTATATGGCCACTCGGATGCCCAGCTTCTCCCCAGAACTAGCTGATCGCTTTAGCCAAGCCATCGGTACTGCCGACGGTCAGCCCTCATTTACCGAGGGCCCTTCCTTCTCTGAGGAAATGGCGGCATATGGTCAACGCTTTGTCGGAGTCACTGGCATGGCCTGCATCACCTGCCATCGCATTGCCGGTCAGGACGCCCTCGCCATTCAGGGAATCGATCTTTCATCGGTGTATGACCGAGTGCAACCCGGATGGTTCCGTCCATTCCTTCTCAATCCAGCCGCTTACAATCCCGAAACACGCATGCCCCAATTCTGGCCGGATGGCAAATCACCTTTCCCGGATATATTGGGAGGGAGCCCGGATCAACAGGTCGACTCGATTTGGACGTATCTGTCGTTGAAAAACTCGATGCCCCTTCCAGTGGGCATTACCCCCAAGGGGCAAATTGCCATGGAGCTGGTTCCAGCAGACAAACCCATTGTGCATCGAACCTTCATGAAGGAAGTAGGCCCGCGAGCCGTGCTGACTGGATTCCCGGAAAAGCTCAATGTCGCCTACGACTTCAATGTCGTGCGGTTGGCGAAAATTTGGCGTGGCCGCTTTTTCGATCATTCGGGCGTACAGAGTGGGCGCAGCGATACATTTCTGGGGCCTCTCGGCGAGGATGTTTTGGACCTACCTCAAGGTCCTGCCTTTTCCTTTCTCGATGCCCCCGAATCTAAGTGGCCGACTCCGGCACTGACCGACCGAAACACGGGAGGCCGTTTCAAAGGGTATCGGCTGAAAGAAGAGAATCAACGTCCTGTTTTCCGCTACAACTTGGAATCGGTCGCCATCTCAGAAGCTCCAGAACCGGTCATTCAACCGGGAGGTACGATTCTCAAAAGATCCTTTTCGTTGGAAGCCTCCAGTGCAGCCAAGGGGCTTTATTTTCTGGCAGGAGAAGGGGAAGACATCGAACAAATCGCTCCCAACCATTTTAAAGTAGGTGAAGCTTATGAAGTGAAGTTAAAGGGTTCATTCCCCATCCGGCCCATTTTGCGTCAAAAAGGTGCCGTGAAGCAGATCCTCATCCCCGTCAACCTGGAGCAGGGCTCCGCCACCTTGGAGCAAACCATCGAATGGTAGGCATCCTGAAATCTTATCTCACTTTTTCACACTCCATGATCATGCACATGAAAATGAATCGATGCGTATCGAAATTGCAACTCGCCTTGGGATTACTCCTCTTCGGATGGACGGCTCACACCGAAGAGTCGGACTATTACCAAATCGACACCTTTGACACTGAGAACCTCCCCATGGAAGTGGGAGCCATGACGCTTCTGAGTGATGGAAATTTACTGGTCGGAACCCGCAGGGGAGATGTTTACGTTTTGGATCAACCCTACGGAAAACCTGAGGAGGCAACCTTTCGCCCGTGGGCACGCGGACTGGCTCAACCCCTTGGTTTTCTGGAACACAAAGGATGGATCTACACGGCACAACGCGGTGAACTGACTCGCATGAAAGACAGTGATGGTGATGGGAGTGCCGACACCTTTGAGACAGTGTGTGACGCCTGGGACATATCAGGAAACTATCACGAATACAATTTTGGCCCTCGCATGGATAAGGAAGGCTATATGTGGATTACCCTCAATAAACCCTTTGGTGGACAACCTTATGCCGATCCTGAAATCAAACAGGCCCATTGGAGGGGTTGGGCTGTCCGAGTTCACCCCGAAACTGGAGAAATGTTTCCCATGGCCGCCGGACTCCGGTCTCCGGCAGGCGTTGAAGACAGCCCATGGGGAGACATCTTCTACACCGACAACCAGGGGGAATGGTGCAATGCTTCCAAATTGTCTCACCTGGAATTCGGAGACTATCATGGACATCCTTGGGGGCTCCCAACCCAGACACTAGCTGGCGAACCGTTCGATTCCATTCCGCAACCGGTCTCGGGTACGTGGATGAAAGACATGCATCTTCAGATCCCGCAATTCAAGATGCCTGCAGTCTGGTTTCCATATGACAAGATGGGCAAGAGCCCAAGTGGCCTGCGCTGGGATCGGAGCGAGGGACAATTTGGTCCTTTTTCCGGCCAACTATTTGTCGCAGACCAGCATCACGCTACGGTCATACGAGTGGTCCTGGAACAAGTGGACGGGCACTGGCAAGGAGCCTGTCTTCCCTTCCGTGAAGGATTTCAATGTGGCATTATTCGCATTTGCTTCGGTCAGGATGCCTCTCTCTTTGTTGGCATGTCCAATGCAGGTTGGGGAGGCAGAGGCAATCGTCCTTGGGGACTGCAACGCCTGAGGTGGACAGGAAAAACACCCTTTGAAATTCATGAGATGAAGGCACAGCCCGATGGTTTCACTTTGAGTTTTACCGAGCCCGTCCATGTGGAGAGCGCTTCTGATCCGAAAAACTATCGCATGGAGAGCTACACCTATCGTTTGGAGAGCCGCTACGGAGGCCCGGAGGACGACAAAAAGGAACTCAAAATCACCAAGGCTGTGGTCTCGGAAGATCGTACCCGTGTCAGACTCCACGTCGATGCCCTACGTGCAGGCTATGTCCACGAGTTACATATCGAAGGGGTTCAGAATCAAAGTCAACAACCCCTCCTTCATGGAGAAGCCTATTACACGCTGGTTCGCATCCCGAAAACCACGCATCTTTGATTCAACCGGAGGACGATGCTTGCCGAACCATGATTTCCACCATGGAATCGGGAGAGGATTCCATGGGCAAGGGCTTTGCTTCAAGTTGATGCCGAAACCATGTTCGCTGGCGTTTGGCCAACTGCCGA
This sequence comes from uncultured Verrucomicrobiota bacterium, assembly GCA_902560705.1. GTDB lineage: Bacteria > Verrucomicrobiota > Verrucomicrobiia > Limisphaerales > AAA164-E04 > UBA7971. The sequence goes on along the minus strand of CACEMW010000012.1, from coordinate 9,607 downwards.
GTGCGTATCTTGATCCACTCCTCCATCTCCCTGTGGTCGATCTTTCCGCGTAAATGGTCCATGATCTGCCCGTAACCGATTGCTTGAGATGCAGTCGGAGCTTCTTCCAGACCGTCATTCATAAGCATGCGAGTTTCTTCCATCCATCCTTCCTCAAGCATGCGTTCCACACGAAGTTCAATACGTTCATTAAGCACCGATGAAGGCATATCGAAGACCCAACATTTCCGGGGGTCCAAGGGTAGCGGCATGGACCAATCGGATTGGGACTGACTGAAAGGCAGGCCGGTCAGTTCGATGACCTCCAATGCGCGAATCACCTTTCGAAGATTGTTCAGGTCCACGCGCTGGTAAGCCAAGGGGTCCTGCTGGCGAAGGCGGTCTTTCAAGGCCTCCAAATCCCATTGCTGGAACTGCTTTCTGAGCTCCTGATTCCCCGAGGGTCCCTTGCCGACTCCCTGAAGTAGAGCCTGAAAATAAAACCCCGTACCACCGCAAAGAAGGATCGTCTTGGAACGCTTGTGGATATCCAAAATAGCTGCCACCGCGAGTCTGCGAAAGGCAGCAGCATCGAAGGAATCTTGAAGTTCAGCCACATCAATGAGGTGATGGCGTACTTGCTGCTGATCAGCCCTCGTCGGTTTGGCAGTGCCGATATCCATGCCTCGATAGACTTGCATGGAGTCGACAGAAATGATTTCACCATCCAGACGCTGGGCCATTGCCATGGCAAGCTGGCTTTTCCCCGAAGCCGTAGGACCCGCAATGAGCCAGGCACACCCGAGTGCTTCCCTCAGAACCTGTTCTGTCTCTAACATGGGGTATTCATGCCAAACATCGCTTCATGAAGCATCATCCGAGGAGGATGGCTGATGGAGTCGAAAGGCATGAGCCTTCCTGGCTTGGGCATCCTTTTGGAATGAAATCAAAAACAAGCCAAAGACACCCACGCAGATGGCCGAATCAGCGAGGTTGAAGGCAGGAAATCCTATCTCCCCTCCCCCGTGGCGATAGGTGAAAAAATAGATGAAATCGACGACATGCCCATACCTGAATCGATCCAACAAGTTTCCGACAATACCGCCGAACATGAGACCGAGGGCCACTTGCCCCTTGAGAAGATGCACGTCAAATTGATTTCTAACGCCATGCAGTAATAACAAAGCGACCATGGCTACTCCCGCGAGGAGATAGTTGTTTCCGCGAAACATGCTCCAGGCCGCACCAGTGTTGCCCCAGTAGACAAGACGAAAAAAACCCTCCACCCATTCCCGTTGCTCACCCAGTTCTAAATGGGCAACAACCAGCCCTTTGGTCCACTGATCCATGAAAAGAATCAGCCCACCCAAAATCCATGCACGAAGTAGAGGCGTTTTCATGACAGTGGCCCGGAAATAGGGGGTTTTTTCAATACCTTGAGCAGGGCAGCCTTGATGCGCCGCTGTTCGGATGGAGCACTGATTTTCTCGCCTCGTTGATTTTTGATGTAGAAACTATCAATGGCTGCCCCCTTCTCGGTAAGGATTTTGGCATAGGAGAGGTCGAGCTGCTGCTCATGCAGCACTTTGGACACTTTGTAAAGTAAGCCAACACGATCCTCGGTTTCCACTTCAAGAAGCGTTCTAGATGGCAACCGATCATTATCAAAACGAACCTGGTCTTCCAGAGAGTCCCTTTCAACCGTTTGGTAGAGCGGGGGTGTTTTACTGTTTTTATCTACCAGGGTATCCAGATCAGCTCCCTCTCCAAGCACCGCCTTGATCATGGCACTGAATTTGTCCCGTTTAAACTTTTTGACCAGTTCACCGCTGCTGGCATCCACCAACTCAAAGCTATCGAGTACGATGCCATCGGATCGGGTAAAAATCCTGGCACTCAAAATGGTCAAACCCGCGGCCGCCAATGCACCGGCAAACTTACAAAAAATCGCTGGCCTGTCCCACGTCACAAGATCCAAGGCACTGAAGCCCCGGTCCCGGTCATGCCGCCAGTGCAAAACTGGCTCAAGAGCCCGATCCTGTTTGCTGATTTGGCGCCACATGAAACGATGGGTCAGGTGAATGTCTTCCACCATTTGATCCAAGGGCCGATTACGAAAATAGCGATCCGGCATATGCTGGAGGTGCGCTTGAATTTCGTCATCTCGAATGCTTTTTCGAACTTTTTCCCTGAGCTGAGGATAAAGTGTTTTCTTGGCCTCATCCAATGCAGGCTTTGGTTGCAACGCACCCTGGAGCGATTGTCGAGTTCGGTCGTAAAGTGTCCAAAGCAGGGAGTCCTTGAAACCTGTCCAAAGATCCAGACTGGTTCCCATGGAGTCACAAAAAGTCAGTAACATCAGCATGTCCAGGGTTTCCACATCTCCCGCCAACTGTGCAAAAGCCAGGATTTCTTCGTCACTTTCCAGATCCCTTCTTTGGGATATTTTAGCCATGATGAGGTGATGTTCCACCAAGAACGCCAGAAGGGATTGATGGTCTTTGGACAACTGCAGCCGCTGCCCGACCCGCACCGCGAGATCCTGACCAATATCCGAGTGCGAACGATTTTTCTTCTTGTTCGTTTTTCCAGCATCATGAAGCAGAAGTGCCAAATAGAGAATGTGAGGGTGCTCCAGATCCTGAAAGAGCTGACTGTAGTGACGATGAAAACCACCCTCTTCCTCCCAAACCAAATCCAAATGCTCAAGGCATTGAATGGTGTGCTCGTCGGTGGTGTACATATGAAAGAATTCATGCTGCACCATGCCCGTCAATCGACCGAACTCCGGCAGGAACTTACCCAACACACCCACCTCGTGCATCATCCGGATGATGTTCCCCACATTGCCCCTTTCACTCAGAATCTCCAAAAAGGTGGATTTCACGTGCTCATCATTCTGAAAATCCTTTTGAAGAATCTGCAAACCATTTCGCATCATCTGGGCGGTTTTGGGATGTACCTTCAGACCACGTTGTTGTCCGTGCAGAAAAATGCGCATCATTCTCCTCGGTTGTTCACGAAAAACCCTCCACGAGCTGGCTTGAATCCACTCCTCTTCGAAAAGAAAGCCATCCACTGGTTTGATCTCCTCCTTGGCACGACTGGGAATCCATTGCCGCCAAAAAGGGACCGGGCTCGGAGTGGGATCCAGAGCCAGACTCTGCTCCAGTTGGCGGGTCAAGAGGAAAATCTGACGCATGTGGAAATACACCATTTGCATGAAGGCCTCGATCCTCTTGCTGAGGGAGGTTTCCTTGAAACCCAGACCATAGGCGACCTGAGGTTGCATGCTCTTGTAAAGTTTGTCCTCAGCGCGGTTTTTGCGGTAATGCATTTCATTGCGCACCTTCTGAAGAAAATCATAGGCGTCCATCAAATGCCTATGCTCCGACCGATTGATATGGTGGCCAGCAAGCAACTCGTCCAGAGAAAGGACACGGTATTTGAAAAAAGCCATCCAAATGAGATTCTGATAATCACGCAAACCCCCACAACCATTTTTGATCTCCGGTTCCTGCATGAAGGGGGTATTCCCATAGCGATGCCGCCGCTGCTGCAGATCGCGCAGCCTGGCGGTGAGGAAAGCATTTTCATGCCCCTGAACGCACTTCTTGAGAATGGTTTCGCGAAGTCGAAGAAAAAGGGGCCCATACCCGGCAATGAGTCGGATTTCGATCAGGGACGTCATGGTCTTGACATCCTGTTTCGCAAAATGAACACAATCGGAAATATTGCGGGTGACGTAACCCAATTTCAAATTGAGATCGAGAAGGACATTCTGAAAAGCCGAACAGAAGGATTCCAGCCACGGTTCAGCTCCCACTTTCCGAAATCCGTTTTCACTCAGAATCATGATGTCCACATCACTCTGGGGATTGAGCTCGTGACGACCATATCCACCAAATGCCACCGCGGCCAATTGAGCATTGGCAGGGATTTCTTCAGCATAAAATGCACTCAGATCCCGGAAGAGATGTTCGATGACCTGATCCATCATGAACGATCGTGCATGCACGATGGCTCTTCCCGAATGCCCCGTTCGGTGTTCTGTGCGCAAGTGAAGAGTGACTGCCTTGAGAAAGGATCGATAGGGGGCACGGTCCACACCGTCCGCCTTGAGGCAACGACGCTTGCCAAGCCGGGCGTGCGCCAATTCCTTGATTTGTTGATGGAGGAATTCCATGGGTTCGAGCTGGAAAGTTTCCCGACTCAGGCTTGCTGAGATGGATGGCTGTGAGCCGCCACCTTCAAATCATAAAACCGAATAGCATTGGTGCCCATGATCGCATCTTGCTCTTCTACCGTAAGAGAAGCGATGTGATTCGTGATCAAGGCGTGTACCGTCTGATATTCCGCAGACAAAAGGCATACGGGCCAATCCGACCCATACATGAGTCGATCAGGCCCAAAATGACGAAATACGGCATCCAGGTAGGGCTTGAAATCGTCGGGCTGCCACTGGCCCCAAGTGGCTTCGGTGACCATGCCGGATAGCTTGCACTCGACATGCGGATAGGAGGCCAGCTCGGCCATTTGATCACACCATGGCTCGAGTACGTGTTTTTCAATCAACGGCTTGGCAAGGTGATCGACCAAAAAGGGCTGTTCGGGAAACTTCCGGACCAATGCCAGTGCTGCTGGAAGTTGATGCGGGTAAATCAGAATATCATAAGTCAAATGGTGCTTTGCAAGTGCTTGGATCCCGCGTTGAAAATCTGGACGTAACATGAAGCTATCATCCGGTTCATCCTGAACCACGTGACGCACCCCGACAAATTTCGGATGGATCTGAAACCTCTCCAATTGGTCATCTATGTTGGCAGCGCATAAATCCACCCATCCAACCACGCCCAGGATGGCCGAGTACTGATCCGAAAGCTCCAGTAACCATCTGGATTCTTCGAGGCTTTGCCTTGCCTGCACCGCTACGGTTCCGTCCAAGCCCGCTTTCACAAGTTCAGGAAGGAGATCCGGAGGCAGAAAATGACGTTTGAGCAGAGAGAGCGGTTCATCCATCCAAGGATATTCCTCGGGCGTGTATTCCCAGAAATGCTGATGAGCATCCACTCGCATGGCCCGAGTATGGGAAATGGATCACCGCAGTGTCAAAGGATTCAACCTTCGATTTGCTTGATCGCCTCACTGGCCTGCTCACGTACGAATCGATAGCGATCGCGCCGCATGTTGCGCAATTCCGGAAGGGCTTTTTCCGCGGCAGCGCCTAGGTTGCCCAATGCACGGCAACCAAAAGCACGCACTCCGGGATCGTCATGACCCAATGCCTGAAGGTAAAGCTCAAGATAGGTCATCTGAGAAGGCACCACACGCAAGGCACCCAACGCCAGTTCGCGATCCTCGCTTTCGCTCAGTCTCTGAATCAGAACCGGAATCGCTGGAGCCGCTTCCTCCTTCAGGGAAATCAAGGCCTTCATGGAAGCATGGCGCATGGGGGTTGAACTATCTTCCAAAGCCTTGAGCATGATAGGTAACCTTTTTTCGGAACCCGTCTCCACGGCCATGAGCCCCTCGAAGGCACTGAACCGAATTGAGGCCTCTTCATGCTGCAGCGACTGCCTCAGAAGAGGTAAGGCCGATTCGGCCTGTTCGCCCATGCGCCTAAGAGCATCCAAGGCATGCCGCAACGTTTCTTTACCTCCCGTCTGGCCCAGCCAAGTGATTTGGGCGATAGCCATTGGAGTGGTTTCCCCCATGGCTCCGAGCACACGCATGGCCGCATGACGCACACCCGTGGATGGATCTGCCAGAAGAACCGCTACCTGATCCTGATACACCGAGGCCCTATCGCCTGCATGGGTCAATGCCATGAGCGCCTGTTCCCGAAGCACCGTATCCGGGTCGATGATGAGTTCTCCCAAGGCCCCCAAATGATTTTGCACGGCAGATGGGAGCTGGGCCAGGGCCATCACCGCAGAGAGTCGCACTTCGAGAAAATCATCTTGTAAAAGTGGCGTCACCACCTGGTGGAATGTCTCCATCTTGATTTCCATGGAGGCCAACGCTTCGATGGCCGCAGCCCGGATCATTGGATGCTTGGATCGAGCCGCTTCGAGCATGGCGCCTTGGGCCAACCGGGCGTTCTTGCCGATGCCAGAAAGGGATCGGATCATGCGAGATTGCATACTTTCACTTTGACTTGGAAGCATGTCGAGAATCGGTTGCACCGCCACCAGCCCATAGGCTGTCAGCATCTCATCCAGGGTTTTCTGGTGAGAGTCCCCGAGGGCGGTTTGCATGGCTTCAACCACCATTGGAATACCCGCGTTGCCTACCTGAAGAAACGCCTTTCGATAGGGTTGCAGTTGCTCAGGCTGATCCAGGTTGGTTTGAATCAGGTGCATGAGCAAAGGAAGTGCTGGTTTGGCATCTGATCCCAAATAGGCAAGGAGATCAACAGATCGGTCACGCGATGCCTGATCGGCATGCTCCAATTGATGCAACAAGGCTGGGACTACCAAGGAGGGAGGAAGCTTGAGCAAAACATTGGAAACAGCTTGCCGAAGATTTTCCTGCTCAGTGACAAAATAAGACATGACCGCCTGCAAGACTTCATGAGAGGGCGCATCGATACTGGGAAGGCATTCCAGAGCAGCAACCAAAACTGCTTGATCGGACTCCATGGACACCAATACGAAAAGTTTGTCCGCGGCATCCTTGGCATCATGCCCCATCTTTCCCAAAGCCTGACAAGCCGCCTGACGCGCCAGCGCCGATGGATGTGAGAGAGCTTCCAAGAGGGAGGTCGTGGCAGGAGATGGCAAAACACTAAGTGATTTAATAACAGCCTCACGCACAAGGTCACTTTCATCTTCCATCAGTTTGACCAGCACGGGAACCGAACGTTCCGAGCCCCGGTGGATCCCCCCCAGAGCTTGGGCGGCCCCAGCACGAAGATTGGCATTTTCATCTTCACAGGCAGCGATGAGTCGATCCACCACTCCTTCCCCCATCTGGCTCAAGGCATGGACACTGCGATACCATCGAACGTTCACTCCTCCAGCGTTGAAATTCTTGAGAGCTTTTAGCAACTCAGGGGCGGCTGTAGTGGCCGAGGGCCCCATGGTGGCCAGAGCTGTCACTGCGTGAAACCAGACCTGTTCTTCCCGATCCCCCAAAGCCTGAATCAATGCAGGCAGGGCATCCTGCATGTCTTGCCCACTGGCAGCCATCTGGCTCAAATACATGGCAGCATCACGTCGGATTCGAGCGTTCTCCGAGCCGAGCTCCTCCACACGCTGTGAAAGATTAGTGGGTTGCGCATCCAGCCCACTGGTCATCAGAAGAAACGCAAGTGAGCATAGGCCAATGCGCATGAGCTGGATTCTATTCCAAAACAAAGACAGAAAGCAGGGTAAAGGCCCGAAAGTGGAGTGAGGAATCATGGATTTCAGGGTACCTTCGATGAGCAGGCCGTCAGGAGCAGCGAAGGCTTCCTGATCAGGCCCTTAAACCTCGCAACGTCCCAGTGCTATCGCCAAAACGTTCAGCCGGGACACCCATTTCATGGATCATGGAAAGCAGCAGATTGGCCATGGGGGTCTCGAAATCGTAACGAACATGTCGACCCGTAGTCACCTTCCCGCAAGCCTTACCGGCAAGGAATACCGGTAAATTCTCATTGTTGTGACGATTTCCATCGCTGATACCTGCGCCATAGAGAACCATGCTGTGATCCAACAAACTACCATCGCCTTCCGGGATGGATTTCATCTTCTGCAGGATGTAGGAGGTCTGACGGACATGAAATTCATTGATCTCGCTGATCTTGGCCTGCTTCACCGGATCATTCTGGTGATGCGATAGCGAGTGGTGGCCTTCGTTGACGCCAATATGACGGTAGCTTCGATTGCTACCCTCATTGGCAAGCATGAAGGTGGTCACACGAGTCACATCGGCCTGAAAAGCCATGACCATGAGATCTCCCAACAAACGGATGTGTTCTTCGTAAGAGGATGGAATGCCTGCAGGGGCTTCAAAATGATGAATCGCTTCTGGCTGGTCTGCCTGATCCTTCTCCGCCCGTTCAATGCGCTGCTCAATCTCCCTCACGGCGGTAAGGTATTCCCCAAGCTTCTGCTTGTCCTTATAATTGACCTTACGTTCCAATCTGTGGGCATCCTCAAGCACGAAATCGAGGATACTTTTGCGCTGACGACGACGGCGCACGAGACTCTCATCCTCCTGCTGGACCACTTGATTGCCAAAGAGTCGCTCAAAAACCAGACGAGGGTTCACTTCCTTGGTCATGGGAGTGGCCTCATCTCGCCAACTGATATTGTTGGAGTAGGCGCAACTGTAGCCTGAGTCGCAATTCCCAGACTGACGCCCGGTTTCCGCACCTATTTCAAGAGAGGCAAAGCGGGTTTGATGCCCGACTCCCTCAGCAATGATTTGATCGGCCGAAACGCCCGCTCGAATCTCAGAGCCTTCGCTCTTGAGTGGCTGAACTCCAGTCAGAAAGACACCTGCCGAACGGGCATGATCCCCCGCCCCGTCCCCGTTGGCCCGGCCTTTGTCGTGCGTCAGACCGCTGAGCACGAGCAAATCGTTTTTCAAAGGCTCGAGAGAAGAGAGGATCTTAGGCAATTCGAAATAGGAACCATCGGAACCAGGAGTCCAGTCGGGCATGTGAATGCCATTGGGCACAAACATGTAGGCAACTCTGAGTGGATGCTCCTCTTGGCCTCCCAGAGCAGCCAAACTACGAACTGGCATGGCAGAGGGTAAGGAAGGCAGCGCAATGGCAGCACCGAGCCCACGTAGAAAGTTTCTTCGACTCCAATCGGTTTGAGGTTTCATAGATTTTCTCCTTCGAGTTGTCTTTGTTGAAAGGATTCGCTCAGCACAATGGATTCCACCAATGTCTGAAAGGCCAGGTCATGATCCCTCAGATTCTGATGTATGGTGTCGACTGTGCACTTATCATAATATTCAAGTCCGCGCCCCAATGCAAACGTTAACATTTTCTCTATGACACACAGTACGAAGGTATCCCTGGTCTTGAGCTGGCGCACCAATTCCCTGGCTCCATCGAAACTCGTTCCATCCGGCAGCTCACCAGAGGCATCAATGGGAAAACCACCATCCACTTCTCGCCACTGCCCCACCGCATTGAAGTGCTCAAAGGCGAAACCGATGGGATCCATCTTTTCATGGCAGGTGGCACACTCGGGTTTAAGACGATGTTGCTCCATACGCTCTCGGAGGGATCCCCTGAGGGCGCCCTCCTGATCGCTCTCCAACTCCGGAACATCCGGTGGCGGTGGAGGGGGGGGGGCGTTCCCAGGATCTGTTCCAAAATCCACTTACCACGCAGCACGGGAGAAGTGCGAGTGGGATTCGAAGTGAGGGTCAGCACGCTAGCCTGGGTCAGTATGCCTCCTCGAGGAACGGCGGCATCGAGGCGGACCCGCTCGAAGGCATCCCCTTGAGGGCCGGCGACGCCGTAGTGCCGGGCCAGAAGCCCATTGAGAAACGTAAAATCTGCCTCAAGAAAATCCGTTAGAGGTCGGTTCTCACGCATGATCGTTGTAAAGAAAAGTTCGGTTTCCTTTTTCATGGCATCCCGTAATTTCGGGGTGAAATCGGGAAAGAGGGAAGGGTCGGG
>CACEMW010000011.1:0-52871 GCA_902560705.1 uncultured Verrucomicrobiota bacterium | reverse complement strand
AAAGCATTTTGGGAAATCGTCTCGGCCGCCCATGCCTCCATGGGCAGCAACCAAGGCGGGAACCAGTGGACTTTCAAGGATCCAGAGCAAGCCAGCCAATGGTTTGGTTTTGGTCCTTCAATGCATACCAAGACAGCTGCCGGCAACTGGACTCTTGAGTCGGATGGACCCAACATCGTGAAACACGTGCTACCGGCAGGATTCTATTCTCACCTGGTAAGCAGCAAGGATCCGGGAGCGCTGCATTCCCCTCGCATCCTACTGAAGCAACCCATGGACTTGTGGCTGTTGATCAACGGGGATGGTGGATCCATGGCGCGGTATGCGGTTCAGCACTATCCAAGGAACGGGACAGTTTATCCGGTGGAAAACCTGCAGGGAGGATCATGGCGCTGGAAGCGTTTCAATCTCGATTACTGGCTGGGAGATTCCGTTCATGTGGAACTCTCTACCGCAGCCGATCAGGCAGTGCTTGCTAAATTGGGGCAAGAGCGATCATGGTTCGGCGCACGCCAGGTTCGTTTCCTTCCCAGTGGTCAATCCCCTGAAAACCACGTGCAGGTGGAGCTTTATTTTCCGCTTCTGGAAATTCGAAAGGGAGTTCCACCGGAGAACATCGAAGACCTCCTAATGAGTTATGCCGATTCTCTGGCCTTGAGCCTGGAACAGTGGAATCAGGGTACGATGACGGACGCACAATCTCTCTGGTTGAACCAATGGATCCAGAGTCAACAGTTGCCAAACAACCTGGATCAAGATCTGGTCCTTACTGAGAAAACAAAAAGGTGGCGTCAAATCGAGAAGGAATTGGCGTCTCCCATCAGGGTGCCGGGCATCCTCGAAACAAGGGGTTATGACCAGCCACTGCTGGATCGAGGGGATGCCAAAAAACCCCTTCATGATGTCCCTCGAAGATTTCTATCCTATCTCGACGCGACGCCGTATGAAGCCACCGACGGTGGACGCCTCCAACTGGCAAAAGACCTCATACGCCCGGACAATCCCCTGACTCAACGCGTCATCGTCAATCGGCTTTGGCACCACCTTTTTGGACGGGGTATCGTCTCAACCCCGGACAATTTTGGCAAATTAGGCTCCCCGCCCAGCCACCCGAAACTGCTCGATTACCTAGCCAATCTTTTCAAATCCGATGGTTGGTCAATCAAGAAGGCTATTCGATTCATGGTCACTTCAGAAACTTGGAAACGTTCCAGCCTTGCCAGCCCTAAGGCCGAACGGCTGGATCCGGAAAACCGCCTGTGGTCCCATTTCAACCTGCGGCGTCTGGATGCTGAAACCATTCGTGATCAGCTCCTTTGGATTTCAGGAAAGTTGGATACACAAAGCATGTATGGAAAACCGCTGACAGGCTCTCATCATCGGCGCAGCGTCTATCAGCGAGTCAAACGAAATGATCTGGACTCCTTTCTATCATTGTTTGATGCGCCTACACCCTCCAGCACCACGGGGCGACGCGAAAACACCAACGTGCCGGGACAATCTCTCAAACTACTCAACGACCCTTTCGTCATCGATTGCGCAGAGAATTGGGCGGCCGATGACAGCCTCGATGCGATGGATCCGTCACAGCGGATCACCACTATGTTCGAGCGTTCCTTCGGACGCAGCCCGACCTTCTCGGAAAGAACTCAATGTGAACTTTTTATCCAAGAGATGGTTTTGAAGAAAAAAAACCATCACCAAAAATTTTTAGAAATCACCACTCAAAAGAAGCAGTGGGAGGTGACCTTGCAGCAAATGGACGAACGGGCCCGCGCACGCGTCAGGAAAGAGCGATCCATCGCTTTGCAGACACCTGAACCGCAAGGGCCAGAACCTTTCGCTGCGTGGGATTTTTCAAAGGGGCCAGACGATCAGGTGGGGCAAATGAAACTGAAACTCGAAGAGGGAGCGATCATAAAGGACGGAGCCTTGTGGCTGGATGGCAAAGCCGGCTATGCCCGATCCGAGCCTATCAATAGCGACATTCGCGAGAAGACCCTTGAGGCCTGGGTTCAATTGGACAACCTGAGCCAGCGAGGCGGAGGCATTCTTTCTCTACAGGATCTTGCTGGCGACGTATTCGACGCCATCGTTTTTGCCGAGCAAGAGCCTCATCGATGGCTGGCTGGCAGCAATGTTTTCGCCAGAACGCAATCCTTTCAGGGAGAAAAAGAGACGTCCGCGGCCAACGATTGGATCCATATCGCCCTAGTGTATGAAATCGACGGAACGATACGTGCCTACCGAAACGGGGAGGTTTATGGAAAGGCATATCAAAGTTCCGGCCCTGTCTCCTTTGGTCCGGAACAATCCCAGCTCCTGCTAGGCAACCGCCATGGTGCCCCTTCCGGCAACCGACTCTTCAAAGGACGCATCGCGCAGGCACGCCTCTATACCAAAGCGCTGAGCCATGAAGAGATTCAGGGGTCTCTCCATCATCAGGGAGGTTGGATCTCCCAGTCTGAATGGATGGCTACCTTGACAGAGGACGAAAGTTCCCAGAGGGCCTCCCTTCAGATGCGGATTGCTGATACGGAAAAATTTCTTGCTGAAAACTCTCTGAATCCCGGGCTTTCCACCCCATGGGCAGACCTGGCGCACGCGTTTTTCAATCTCAAGGAACTCATCTATGTTCGATAACTCCCACCCCAGTTTTTCAAGGCGAGCCATGCTCGCACGCTGCTCTTCAGGATTCGGGCTCATGGCGTTGGGAGGGCTCCGCGCCCTCGAGACCCAGGACAGCGCGTCGCTCCGCCCCTCTCACCATGCGCCCAAGGCACGGCATGTCATCCTTTGTTACATGTCCGGGGGCTTCTCCCATTTGGATAGCTTGGACCCCAAGCCCACCCTGCAACGCCTGGCGGGGCAACCCATGCCAGTGAGCATTGAAAGAACCCAGTTCAACAACAATGGGCACATCTTTCCCAGCCCTTTTACGTTTCAACGCTGTGGTCAAAGTGGACTGGAAATCAGCTCCATGTTCCCGAAGATGCAGCAATGGTGCGGGGATGATCTGGCGGTCATCCGTTCCATGACCACCCCTTTCAATGAGCATGCACAGGGAAATTTCGCCTTCCACACAGGCTTCCCTTTTCTTGGCTACCCCAGCGCGGGCGCCTGGATCAATTATGGACTTGGAAGTGCCAATCAGAACATGCCGGGATATGTCGTTCTTCAAAGCGGCGGAGCAGTCGCTCCGCACGGAGGCGTTGGATTGTTCAGTAACGGCTTCCTGCCGGCTCATCATCAAGCCTCCATCCTCAAGGTCAATGCTCCGGAGGCGGTCGCAAACATTCAGCCAGCGGAGCAGGATGACATTCAGCAAGCTCGCCTGAAGCTGATTGGGTCACTGGATCGAACCTTTTCATATCAGACGGGAGAAGACTCGGGGATTGAAGCCGCGATCAAAAATTACGAAACGGCCTACCGAATGCAACAAGCCGTTCCGGAACTTACTAATCTGAGAGGCGAGAGTGCCGCAACGCGCTCTCTCTACGGATTGGATGACCCCCATCCCCAGAAATCGGCCTATGCCCATCAGTGCCTCATGGCTCGACGCATGGTCGAGAGAGGCGTTCGCTTTGTTGAATTAAGCTGCCTAACTGAAAACATCGGTGCAGGTGGTGCTGCCAATCCGTGGGATCAACACGGAGATTTGGAAAAAGGCCATCAAGCCATGGGTCACCAGGTGGATCAACCCATTGCTGCACTGCTGGTAGATTTGAGACAGCGTGGATTACTGGATCAGACCATCGTGATTTTTGCTGGGGAATTTGGGCGAACTCCCTTTTCCCAAGGTAGTAATGGAAGGGATCACAATCCTTTCGGATTCAGTCTTTGGGTTGCAGGTGGAGGTTTCAAGGGAGGCAGCGTCTATGGAGCCACTGATGAATTGGGGTACCGTGCCACGGAAAACCCGTGTGACATCTATGATCTTTGGGCCACCGTCCTCCATCAAATGGGGTTGGATCACGAAAACCACACTTTTTTGCACGCGGGAAGGAACGTGCGCTTGACAGATGTTCATGGCAGCGTCATCAGACCATTGATTGCCTGATTTGAAAGCCTCTCAAGGAGGACTGGGGACGCCCACACGGCATGCTCCTCAAGCCATGGCTTCTTCGAGATAATGCGTCACCTTGAAGGATTCCAGCACAGGCACGGTGTCACCTTCACGAATCATGCGCACTTGTGAAACATTGATTTCGGGAGTTTTGGAAGGCGAAAAGAGAATGTCATCGTGAGTTGCATTGAGAGCCTTGGCAAATTTGTCGGGTGTCAGATCTCCTCCGAGGTGATCACTGCGTCCTGTTGCCACATGCATCGTGCCAAGGATTTTCTCATCCTGAATGTCCCTACCTGAAACCGGGAGGGTTTGAGTTCCAAACCCAAGCTCACCCAGAACTCCAGTAACAGGGTCAGAGGAGAGTTTTTCGTTATGGGCATCAATGACTGCCTGGTCTCCATTCAACAATGTTGCTTTCACGATCTTCCCATCTTGGACGTCCATACAGCCGATGGTCCCATCTTTGTATTTCATGGGAAACTGTCCCTCTGCACCCCGTGGGACAAAATAGACCTCACCGGCAGGCAGGTTGGCGACATCAGGCTCATCCCCCAGGCAAAGACCGTGACTTTTCTGCGCTTCTTGGCCTGCACAACGGATGGAAAGACTCAAATGCTTGTCATGAACGACAAAATCCACCTCAAATGCGTCGGCATGATTGAGGGCGCTACGAAGTTTTTCCGCCTCTTCGCTGACCTTATGATAATCCACCGAAAGCCCGCTTTGCAGAATAATGTTATTGAGTCCGTGCAAGGTGGCACCACGAAAGCCATATTGCTTGGCAAATGCTGTCAATGGGGCGGTGGCAGAATCGGTGGAAATACATAGAATGATGTCGTATTTCGGGTAAATGGACTCACTGAAAACGCCCTCATTACCATCCACATCCATGTAGACATTAGGTAGGTCCAAATTGCTTCCACCCGTGCGCCGGTAGGCAAACATCTCCCCACCCTCCAATCCCAGGCTGTCCGCGACTCCATCCTTGAGACCCTGATAGAATACTTCGTAAGCCTTTCGCTGAATGGATAGCGATTCGTCCTCCAAAAAAGCGTAACCCTTGATAGCCGAGGGGTCTTCCAGATCAATTAATATGGCAACTCTTTCGCCACCTTTGGGCCCAAAAACCGTCCGGAGAAGCCTTTCCAGACTAAAGGGTGGGAAAGGTAGTCCATCGATCACTGTTTCTTGCGATATCACACTTGTAGGGTTGTCCGTCATCATATTTTACTCATTTCACCATAAACGCCTGCAGCACAAAATCAACCCAACAGGCTCAAAGTGTCTGTCAGCTTGCTAGCAGATGAACCTTCAGAATGTGCATATTCCGCTTGAGGAAACCCTCCCCATGCTTCCAAATAATTTAATGATTTCAGCTTTCACCCAAAGGAAAAGAGGCCTGCTCTACTGGATCATCGCTGTATTGATGCTTGCTGCCGATAACTCGATCGGCGCCGGATTTCCCCAGAATGCCAACTTCAAGTCCAAAAAACCGAATGTGGTAATCATTTATGCAGATGACCTGGGTTATGGTGACCTGAGCTGCTATGGGGCCACGGCCGTTCAGACACCTCACATCGATGCTCTTGCTCAAAACGGGCTGATGTTCAGTGATGCTCATGCTGCTGCGGCCACTTGCACCCCTTCACGTTTTGCCATGCTCACAGGCACCTACGCATGGAGAAGAAAAGACACGGGCATTGCTCGAGGAGATGCGCCACTCATCATCCAGCCAGAGACCTTTACCATCGCCGATCTCTTTAAGAAAGCTACCTATCAAACCGCTGTCGTTGGCAAGTGGCATCTTGGCCTTGGATCTTCGGAAGGTGCCAACTGGAACGGCATCATTCAGCCGGGCCCCCTTGAATTAGGATTCGATTATGCCTTTTTAATCCCCGCCACCGGAGACCGTGTGCCTTGTGTTTACGTAGAAAATCACCGCGTGGTGGGCCTTGATTTCAGCGACCCCATCGAAGTCAGCTTCAAGACGAAGGTTGGTGAGGAACCCATCGGAGCGGATCGCCCCGATCTTTTGACCATGCATCCCAGCCATGGCCATGACCGCACCATTATTCACGGAATCAGCCGAATTGGCTACATGAGTGGTGGCAAATCGGCTTGGTGGAAAGATGAAGAGATGGCCGATGAGATCACAAAAAAGGCCGTTCAATTTATTGATCGAAGCGCGGGTGATCCTTTTTTCTTATTTTTTTCCCTTCACGATATCCACGTGCCTAGGGTCCCCCACCCCAGATTCGTGGGCTCTACGGACATGGGCCCCAGAGGCGATGCGATTGCTCAAACCGATTGGTGCGTCGGTCGAATCATCGATAAACTGACCGAAAAAGGAATTCTGGATGACACACTGATCCTTTTTACCAGCGACAATGGCCCGGTAATCGACGACGGCTATCAAGATGATGCTGTCAAAAAACTGGGAACCCACCAACCCAGCGGTCCTTTCAGAGGAGGCAAGTACAGTGCCTTTGAGGCTGGGACACGCGTTCCTTGGATCATGCACTGGCCGGCAGCCATCAAGAAAGGGAAAAGTCCTGCTTTGGCATGCCAGATCGACCTAATGGCCAGCTTTGCTGCTTTGCTGGGAGAAACGCTACCAGAGGAAGCCTCTCCGGATGGCGAAAGCATCCTACCCGCCTTGATGGGACAAAGCCACATAGGAAGGGAGACGCTCGTTCTTCAGGCCAGAGCCCTCAGCCTTCGCAAAGGGCTCTGGAAATGGATCGAGCCCTCCAAGGCACCTGCAATCAACCGACAAACCAATATTGAGTTGGGCCATGATCCAAAAGGAAAACTCTTCTATCTGGGGGACGATCCCGGCGAAAGACGAGATTTGAAGGAAAGCTACTCCGAAGTGGCCAGAGAGTTACAGAGGCTATTGAACACAATGAAATAGTAGATGATAGTATACATCTTTATACTGTAACGTTATAGATTTTTGAACTGGCATTTCCTACACCTATTGAGTAGAATTTTATAATGATTCCATCAGGAATGTCCTCTAAAGGTCGTCAAGGGATGGGCTTCACCCTCATCGAGCTTCTGGTCGTCATTGCCATCATCGCCATCTTGGCAGGAATGCTTCTTCCGGCACTTAGCAAGGCAAAACTTAAAGCAACGGGAGCCGTTTGCCTGAGTAATCAGAAACAACTCGCTCTGGGCTTTGTCATGTATGCAGACGATCACGACGATCGCATGATACCGACGGACGGAAATCCCGGAGGCGGATTCTGGCCCGGCCCCGGAACCATGAACAATGGCCGGTTTACTTATCAAGGCATCACAGGAAACATGGGCAAGGACCGCGCTCAGGAGCTTGTCGAAATGGGTATTCGAAATGGCCCACTCTTTAATTACGTCGATGGGCCAGGAGCCTATCACTGCCCGGGTGACATCCGCACCAAACGCAACAAGCCCGGCAAGGGATGGGCCTGGGATAGCTACTCAAAAGCCAATGGTATGAACGGCGGTGGCTGGCAAGGATCAGGCACGGGTGGCAGTTCGTCAGGACCTCAACCACCCTATGTGAAACTTGGGACGGTGAACGGGCCTTCTGAAGCAATGGTCTTTCTGGAAGAAGCCGATCCTCGGGACCACAACCGGGGTACATGGGTCATCAATGTGCAGCCATCTCTAGGATGGGTGGACCCCTTCGCAGTCTTCCACGGCAACAACAGCACGATTTCTTTTGCCGATGGCCATGGGGAAACCCACACCTGGAGAGAAGAAGCCACCGTGAAGGCGGCTACCGATTCTTCCAATGGCACCGCGAGTTTTTTCTGGTCGGGTGGAAACGCCAGTAATCCTGACTTTGTGTGGGTGCACACACGCTACAAGCACCAGAAATATCAGCCCCTTCCGGGAGCGCGTTGAGGTTTTTTGTAGCGTATTTGAAGGTTCATCGATCATCTAATAAATGAAGCACCTTCTAAAACGCGCTAGTCTATCGTCAATTCTCACACTGATCGCGATTTCCGCCCAAGGAGCCCAGTGGAAACAGGGTATGTTACAAGGGATCGTTCCCATAAAGTCGGCCGGTAGTGTGGCTTTCGGTCCGGATGGCATTCTCTTTGTGGCAGACTCCAAGTCAGCGGCGATCCATGCGATTGCGACTGCGTGTGTGACTTCACAAGATCTCTCACAACCCATTCGAGTGGCATCCTTGGACCGCAAATTGGCGGCACTGGTCGGGATGACCAGCGAAGAGATACTGATTCAGGACATGGCGGTCAACCCACTCTCCAAAAATATTTACTTTTCTCTTTCCAGAGGCCGCGGACCGAATGCGGTCACTATTATTGCTAGAGTGCACAGCTCGGGTGAGGCAGAATTACTCAATTTGAGGCAGGTTCAACAAAGCACAGCGACATTTCCAGACGCACCCGCAGATTCTGAGGTTGGAGAGGGCAGACGCCGAAGCAATCCTCGGATGGAATCCATCACGGATATTGCCTTTCTTGAAGATCGCGTGCTTGTCACAGGACTCGCAAACGAAGAATTTGCCTCTACCTTACGCGGGATCCCCTTTCCGTCCCGAGAGGTCGGGAAAGGCACGAAGGTGGAAATATACCGCGGAGCACATGGGAGATTTGAAACCCGCTCTCCGGTGAGGACCTTTGTTCCCTTCCAGATTGGAGGCGAGCCTCACCTGTTGGCTGCCTATACTTGCACTCCACTGGTTCAGTTTCCCATCCAGTCCATCCAGCCGGGCGCACAGATTGTTGGCAAAACAGTCGCCGAGCTGGGGAATCGCAATCGCCCACTGGACATGGTGGTCTACAACAAGGAGGAGCACACCTATTTACTCATGGCAAACAGTAGCCGTGGCATTATGAAAATTCCGGCCAATGACATTGCCTCCGCCTCAAGCATTGAATCGGCAGTCCAAGGTGGTGCTACCGAAGGACTCGATTATGAAACGATTGAGCATTGGCAAGGAGTTGACCAATTGGATCTGCTCGATGAGCGTCATGCCATTTTGTTGGTGCGTGCTGACAATGGGCCACTCCATCTGGAGTCCCAACCTCTCCCCTGATGCAATCGGAGGGGATTCACTCAACGGCGGCCTTGTGCGGGGCCGCCGTTGTTTTTTATCCGCAATAATATTGCCGGCCCTAAGAATCGCTTTCATGGACACGACTCTTCTCACTTCCCTGGCTAGGCTCGCCGCTGGCCTGGTGACGACTTTGCAGGTTCAGGGAGCATCGCGATTGGAATGGATCTTTAAAGACAGCAGTCGCATCCCCAGTGAGCTACGCCTACATCCGGAAAGAGACGGGTATGAAGGCAATGCAACATTGGGTGACCTGGAAAATGCATTGCAGGTCTAAGTCTTAGAAGAAGGCGTGGATCCGCTGACAAACCCACCTGTCGATTACTCTTACTTACAATCAGGAAAAATCGTCTTTTTTCGCCCTACTTACCCTTTCTCAGACCGCATCCATTATCTGGCAGTAGCCTTCGATGGCGTCCAATCGCTGCACAGAACCTCCAAGCTGCAAGACAGCCCGGTCGCTCGCGTCGATCACATCCAACCTTAAGGGGAGATTCTTCCCGAAAACCTTCTTAAATTTTATATTCATTTTTCTCACTCCATGAGTGGAGGTGACGTTTATCGACACATTCAATTGATCGAGCTGGCCAAAAAGAAGGTGGTTCAGTGGCCTCTCTTGGAATTGGGGGAGGAACTATGGAATCAGGACATGACTCGTCTGACCTTGTTCATCGACCCTGGCCGTATCAAAAGAGGGGTCAAGCCGCTCGAGGAATTAGGCCCTTCCCTTGAAGAAGGAAAAGACTATGAACTGATCATATCGAATCAGTAGAAGGACGCGGAAGGCATATCCATGGCAAGTTCCTTCCGCAAATCATTTCGTGTTGGACCACCTGATCGATCGCCCATTGCACTGAAAGGGTGGACCGTGGCAAGCCCAAGAGCTGAAACACGGCAACCCCTTGTAATTCACTTTGGTGAGTCGCTGGATGCAGCCCTGGTTCAGCGATGTGTTTCATGCTTGCCCGGAAACCAGGAAATCTAAGGGGAAATAAGCATCAACAGCCAGACCACCCGGTGGAGGTTCATCCCCAGCAAAGCCTGGTCATTGGTTCAGCACACCATCAAGGTCCATACGCTACTGGAGGACCTGGCCGGCAACAACGTCGGGAAGTCTTTTGAGGTAGACACTTTTGCACCCGTGCAACGCAGATTGGAGTCCTCTCAGGAGACCCTCCATTTCACGTCTGTGCTGGATAATACCCCTTAGACAGCCACCCATTACTGCTCAACGCAGGCGTAAGCGTTGTGGTGGTGGATACTCTCGAAATTCTCAGCCTCCACCCGATACCAGCGAACATGAGGGAGCCCGTTTAACTCAAGCACCACATTGCGAACCAAGTCTTCCACAAACACTGGATGTTCATATGCCTGCTCGGTCACTTTTTTTTCATCCGCCCGTTTCAGCAGTGCATAAAGCTCGGAACTAGCCGAGCGCTCGACACGACCAATCAAATCGCTCAGTGAGGGAGCACTTTCGTAGACCAGGCTGACGGTCACTGCACCTCTTTGATTGTGAGCCCCATGTCGGCTGATGGCCTTGGAACAGGGACACAAGGTGGTCACGGGTATCGTCATCAAAAGTTTTTTTTGGGTCTTACCACCGCTACGAGTGGCATCGCAGATGACTTCATAATCCATGAGGCTGGATTCTCCTGAAACAGGGGCCCTCTTTTCGATGAAAAGTGAAAATTTCATCTTCAAGGCAGCCGTTTCAGACTCCAGCCGCGCCAGGAGGTCCTTCAGAATGTTTTCCACATCATCGAGATCGATCGGTTGCTTGAGGTGCTGGCGCAATACCTCGACAAAACGACTCATGTGGGTCCCCTTGAGGTCTGCGCTGAGAGAGACGGTCGCATCAAAAGATGCCGTCAAAACCTGGTCCGGAAGCCCTTCATTCCTGAAAGTGAAGGGGTATTTAATATCTTTGATCCCGACCCGATGAATGGCCACACCACGCGTGTCCGCCTGGTTTTGTGTGTCGGGCAACGCCGATTGTTGATGGTTTGTTTGATCTGTCACGTCCTTGTGGTTTTTCCCTTGGCAACAGTGAATGCCTTTGTTTACAGGCAGAGCAAAATGACACGCACCGCCGTGAATTGCAATGATCCCTTGGGGAATCTCCTACCGCCATGATGGTAGAACCCGTGAGCGCCACAAATTTAAAAATTTCTGTTGGAGTCTGGCTGCCGGGCTGGTTAACTGCCCGCTCATGTATCGGTCCTTGATGCTACTTTTCACCCCCATGACGGGTTGGCAGAAAATTGCCAACCAGTCCTGGCATGTGCTGGTGGTGTTTTTGTTTTCCATCGGTCCGATCATGGTCGCCTCCTGTGCGGTGGAAGGATGGGCCATGCTAAATTTCGGAGCAGGCAAAGGACCTTTCGGTAACCTGATCGAACTGGAACCCTCACGTATCCTGTCCTATGAAATCCTTCAACTGGCTCTAGGCATCGTTCTCCTTTTTGCTGGCGGAAAATTTGTCCAGTGGGTTTGCGGAGGATTTCAAACCGAGGCAACCTACCGACAATCCTTTACCCTCACAGCCTATGGACTGACTCCTGTTTTTTGGTTCAGGTTTTTGGATGGGCTTCCAGCAATACCTACCTGGATTTGCTGGGCTTTGGCAGCAATCGGTATCATGGTGGTGCTTTACCACGGGGTCGCCTTGATCCTGCAACCAAGCACAAGTATCGGTTTTGGCCTTTACCTGGTGAGTTCAGCCTCTCTTGTAGCTCTGAGTGGAATCACTCATTTCGTGGCAACAGGAATTCTTACCGAACAGTTTAATTTACCCGCCTTTTTGAAGATGGCTCCGCCTTGAGGCGTCGACAAGCTTCCTGGATGGACCATCTGGAGCGTTCCAGGATGTCCTTCGCTACTGTTTCGTGGACACCAGTGAGCGTGCATACCATCCGAACCGCTCGATCCTTCAGTTTTTCATTCGTCGCCTGAACGTCGAACATGAGGTTACCCCTTACCTTCCCCAACTCCACCATGGCAAGGGTCGTCATCATGTTGAGAATGAGTTTGGTCGCCGTGCCTGCCTTGAGGCGAGTACTTCCAGTCAAGATTTCAGGACCGGTTGCGGGACGAATCACAATCTCAGGACGATGACCCCTCGTCCATTTGAGTGAGGGATTGAAGCAAAGCATGACATGACCGGCTTGCACGAAAGCAGCACGGGAAAGCGCACCCAAGACGAAGGGAGTCTTTCCACTGGCCGCAATACCCACCACCGTATCTGTTTTTTTCACCTTATGGAATTGCATGGCGCGCCATCCAGCCATGGAATCGTCCTCAGCTCCTTCGACCGCATGCCAAAGCGCTCTGCGACCTCCCGCAATGACCCCGACCACACGATCAGGAGACACACCAAAGGTGGGTGGACACTCACTGGCATCCAGCACTCCCAGGCGACCACTGGTGCCCGCTCCGACATACAGCAACCTGCCACCTGCCTTGAAAGAAACCACAATCTTTCGAATGCATTTCAGAATATTCGTTTTCTCACGCCGGATGGCTTCGTGAATACTGGCATCCTCTGATTGAAAAAGGTCAAACGCTCGCGAAGAACTCATTTGATCCAGATTCATCGAGGCTTCCAAACGTGATTCCGTCGTAGACAGCCCAAGGGTTTGGGGTCGAATACGCAACTCATGCATGGGCTTGGGAAGCGTTATCCTGCCAGGACTCCCTGGTGTTGGTTTGCAACCACCCAGAAGGGATGAAGCCGCATAGATCGTACCCCATGCACTATCCTTTTTCAGTAGCCTGACTTCAGCTCCAGAGACAAGCTTGCCTAGGCAATCAGTGAAGCGTCGGGTGAATGCTAGGTTCTTGACGAACATGCTTCCCGAAACCGCGCAATGCGGCTTTTCCAGTTTAAGCCTTCGGATGCAGGCGGCAGCGTCGGATACCAGGGCATCGACCGCCTGATGAATGACTTTTCTTGCCAAGGGATCATTGGATTTCCAAGCTGAGAGGACCGTCACTGCGAGTGCTGCAATTTCCGATTTTTCTGCTTCCTGAAACCATGCAATCCAGTCGTTCGGCTCCACATGGGCGGTAGCTCGAAGGAGCTTTGTTCCCAGAGTAGGCCACCTTCCGCGGTGATCGAAGACTTCAATCACTTCCCGGATCGCCCGATAGGCTACATCGTAGGCACTGCCTCGGTCTCCGAGGTGCTGTCCCCATCCGCCACACTTGACGATCTTGCCGCGGTTGGATTGACCGAAGCAGCAGCTTCCTGTACCGGAAACGACCATCACGTGCCCTTGAGCCTCTGGATGATGATATTGAGCCACCTTCAGGGCCGAATGAAGATCGTGGTCCACCCAGAGGGAAGCTTTGGGCCAGATAGACTGGGCGGCCTTTTGAACAATCGAGCAATCCTCCTCCTCACGAATACCAGCCATGCCGATGCCAATTGCTGCAGGACTTGGCGCCAGCCGGCGGCAAGCAATCAATAAATCCTTCAAGGCTCGCTCACTGAGCAGTCGGAAATTTCCTGGGCCAAGTGAGTGCCTGGCAATGAACTCGCTCTCCAGGTTGGTGATCAGAACTGAAGTATGCGTCCCACCGGCCTCGATGCCTAGGAGGGTTTGGGAATGGTAAGACCGGGATTTACTTTTCGATGACAAGCTCATCCTTGAGATTCCCGTCGGTGTCATAAGCTCGATAAACAAGCCGGTCCCCAGAGATTTGGATATCCAGCACCTGATACGTTGCGGTATTGGTCATGCCGAACTCAGTGTAATCCCTTGGATCCTGATCATACATTTTCACTCCACTCACAGAAACGATGTAAACCGTTCCCTCATTGGTAGTATCAACACGCTTGCCATCTTTCATGGGATAAGTCCTGAGATAGGCATGATCGTGGCCTTGGAGAGCCATGTCCACATGGTGCTCGTCAAAGAGAGGTAGCCAATGCTCTCGAATAGAAGGATTGTCGCGGCTGGGTGCTGAAGAGTAAGCGGGATGATGATAAACGACGAATTTCCATGTCGCAGAAGACTGGTTCAACACGTCCTTTAGCCAGGATGCCTGGCTTTCTGCGCTGATGTTCGTATCCAAAATCACAAAAAGAGCATTGCTGTATTCAAACCAGTAGGCCCTTTCCTTTTCGACTTTTTCAGGTCCATTTTTAGGAAGATCGAATTCTCTCAGATACAGTGTGGGATCCTGGTCTTCATGATTTCCAATAGCGGGCACCAACGGACGACGGTCGTAAATGTCCTTGGCATTTTCAAAAAGACTATCCCAATCATCCCGGTCGCCGCCTCGGTTCACTAAGTCACCTGCCATAATGTAAAATGCAGCATCGGGCCGTTCCCGAAACGCGGTGTGTACCAGGCTCCCCCAACGATCGAGACCATTTTGAGCATCCCCCATGTAGATAAAAGAAAACGATTTAGTGCTAGCTGGGGCCGTTGTGAATTCGGCGAGCTCCGTCCAATGATCTTCAGCCCCATCTCCAACGGAATAAACATAAGTCGTATCTGGTTCGAGGTCCCTCAAGGTGACGGTGAATCGATGGCAGAGGGGGTCATTGATGATGTTCGGAGTCTCCAGCACCTCCATGTTGGCTTTAACGCGATCCAAGGGTTTGGGTGAAAACTGACGAAAGAGACGTTTCTTCTGGAAGAGCACCTGGCCGGATCGAATCGTTGCATCGGTACGCCATTGGATGGTTTGAGTGGTCTGAGGATCTTCACTCCAGGTCAACACGACTTGATCCGGCTTCGGCTGACTGGGATACGCCGTCCATTTGAAGAAATTGACCAAAGAGGCATCAAAGCGGCTGTCGTAAATAGTCTGTAGAATCAAGGTCCCCTCCAGGCCTTGTGGCACGGCCTCGAGCGTCTCCTCCCGATCTGCATAAATCTGAACTCCGGGCTCCAGGGCAGCTGTTTGAAGGGTGCCTGGGTAAGTATCGCTGATGATCAATGAATCGCTAGCGTCCAGTGGCTGGATCAATGGAATGTAGTGCACACCACTGGTGCCCAGTGAATGGACCCCCAGCCCAATGTCCCCTTCAGGAAATTCCTTTTCCCACAGATCCAACTCCTCATCCTGGACAGTGATGACCAATCCCGACAACTGCCAGCCGCCTTCCCGGATCCAGAAAGGTTCTGACTTGAGAGCACGATCGCGCAGGATACCGATTTTGACGGGAACATTAACCTTGAACCGTATGTGTTCCTGAGCAAGAACGCTTTTCTCCTCGTCGGTCAGAAATTGTTCGATCAGGTGTGGAGTCAATGCATTGAGCTGTTCCTCGGTAAAATGCTGCTTCATGCGTTGAGCGATGGCGGCAACGGTATCATGAACAGACGGCCGGTCTCCCACGTGAGCAAGAAGTCGCCCCGAAAGCAGGCAAAGCGCCAACACGAAACAGAAATATGAATACAAACGCATGGTAGGGGGATATTAGGCGCATGCCCCGTTGAGAGACAATAAAAAGGTCAAGCATGGCGAGCATGCATCAACCATGCGACCCAAACCCCTGCAAGAGCCCCACTGAGGTGTCCCTCCCACGAAACACCTTTTTGGATATGGAAAAGCCCATAAAAAAGCCCCCCAAACATGAGAAGCGCCAGGATTGAGAGAAAAAAGGCTCGCCAACTTCTCATCCAGA
This sequence comes from uncultured Verrucomicrobiota bacterium, assembly GCA_902560705.1. GTDB lineage: Bacteria > Verrucomicrobiota > Verrucomicrobiia > Limisphaerales > AAA164-E04 > UBA7971. The sequence goes on along the minus strand of CACEMW010000011.1, from coordinate 37,088 downwards.
ATGAAGCTGTCATCAGAAAAGCAGCCAGCCCGTAAACAATGGAACTGGCACCAATGTGAATGGCCGGACGGCCGATAAGCCACGTTCCCAGGCCGCTTACCAACCAAATGAATGCGAGACTCGTCTTGGGTCGGTATTGCCTGTGTGAGAAAAGCATGATCAACAGAAGAACCAAAGGCCCCGAATTGGCAATCAGATGCGCAAAGTCGGCATGAAGCAGTGGACTCCAGAATATCCCCATCAGACCGTCCACCTCACGGGGTAGAATACCATACCCATCCAGTTGAAATCCTGAGCTTAGATCGACGATCTCAACCACCCACAAAAGCCCCACCAAGGCCATACTGATCTTGATGGCCCGGCCAATACCTTCAGAGCTGAAACCCCAGCGCGACCTGTTTTTGGTAGGACGTCGTTTCATTGATGGATCACTTTACCACAATTGCTCCGACAGTGCTGGAAGGAACCTTCAGCCTCTGGAAGCGACTATCAAAGGTGATACCGGTAATTTATTGGGTAATGGATTGAACGCCAAGAGACTTTGCCTATGATCCGCCAATAGGCCGAGAACCTGGCACAGACAAACCGCCCAATGGCTTCGACACGCCCGTAGGCGTTGCTGCTCAAATGTCAAAAATGCTCAAATCATCAGGTGCGATGGGATTGGCGACACTGCTCAGCCGCATCCTCGGAATGGCACGCGAAATGGTTTACGCACGATTCATGGGAGACGGCATGGTGGCCAGTGCTTTTTTTTATGCCTTCCAGGTGCCGAATCTCTTTCGACGTTTGTTGGGTGAAGGTGCCTTGACGGCCGCCTTCATTCCTTTGTTCAAGGAAAAACAAATGCAGGAAGGTGAAAAAGCCATGTGGGAAGTAGCCAATGCGACCCTCTCGGCGCTGATCACAGCCTGCAGCCTGGTCGTTGCCCTTTTGATCCTTGTTTCCACAGCCATGCTCCATGGTCTCAGTCTCAGTCTCGAGACCATGTTGTTTCTGAAGCTCATGCGATGGATGTCTCCCTATGTGCTCATGGTATGCATTGCAGCCATTTTAATGGGAACGCTCAACGCCAGGGGGTATTTTTTCATTCCCGCATTGGGCGCCACCACCATGAACCTCATCATGATCGCCTCTGTATTTTGGATCGCCCCGGGGTTTGGCACGGAATTAATTGATCAAATCAACGGGCTTGCGGTAGGGATCCTGGTGGCCGGGATAGCACAAACCTGCTTTCAGTGCCCACTTCTCTTCAGGGAGGGATTCCGTTTTCGATGGATTCATCCCTGGAAAAATGAAACCGTTCGTCGGCTGATTCAGCGCATCCTCCCCGGTATCGTTGGAGTGGCTGCTTTTCAGATCAACATCCTGCTCACCAATGCCATCGCATTCAGCCACGGGGACCATATTGTGGCTTCATTCAATTACGCCACTCGGCTCATGGAATTGCCACAGGGGGTATTTGGTGTGTCATTGGCTACTTTCATGCTTCCGATGCTCTCTGGATTGGCTGCCGAGAAAAAGTATGGAGCTTTTCAAGCAGGTTTGAGGCAGGGCATGCAGTATTTAATCTTTGCCAACTGGATTGCCACGACCCTCACCTTGGTTTTGGCCGAACCGATCGTCCGACTTCTATTCGAAGGAGAACGCTTTGACTCAAGTGCCACCCAAAGAGCCGCCCTGGCTCTGCAGTGCCTGATACCGGGGTTGGTCTCCTTTTCCCTGGTAAACATTCTTGCACGAGCTTTCTTTGCTCTTGGTGAAGTGACGCTGACCATGCGGACCAGTGTGTTGAGTCTCACATGCAATCTGGTCTTTGCATTTTTCCTCATTCCAACCTTCAAACAAGCCGGCATGGGTTTGTCCAACGTGTTGAGTTCTTTGGTCAACCTCGGATTCCTCTGGTATGCGATGCGAAGAAAATTCCCCAACATGCAGGTAAAGGAAATGATTCGTCCCACCTTTTGGATCATGGGAGCAGGCATTTTCGCCGCCCTGATCGCTTGGATGGCAAGTCGCAGTTGTGATGCTTACCTGTCTCTTGAAAGCAAGTTCCATCAAACGCTCATGGTTTTCATCCCCCTCTGCCTGGGGTTGGCAACCTATGGAGGCTTGACTTACGTGCTGAAAATCGAAGCTTGCCTGGACATCTGGAAATTGTTCCGTCAAAAACTGGACAAAACCGGATCAAAGGTATAAGAAAGCATTGTTTCCTGTTACCTGAAAATCAATCCTGACTGTGGTTGCTGACAATTGATGATGTCACAAAAATCAAAATCCGTGGATGCAGGCATTTGGATGAAACTCACCAAGTTAGTGATGGGGCTCGTCATATTGGCCGGTGCGATGGCAGTCTTCCAGTGGTATCAGCCTGTCATCCGTCAAAATGAGGGTATGCAAAGGCGGATAATCCATCTCAGGAAGCAGATTACTGAGGAGAACAAGATTGCCCAATCCCTTCAGGCCAAAATTGGTTCCGTCACTACCAACGACTTTACCCTTGATCGCCTGGCACGAGAAAAGTTGGGTTATGCAAAGCCGGGGGAAAAAGTGGTTCGTTTTGAAACAATTAATGCCAGTCTTCCCTCAAGATAGTCTCAAGGCTTCCTTGCCTTGAAAGGCCTGTCTGCTCCCCACCCTTGAATCAGACCTTTGAATCAAGGGGACGGTTCGCCTTCACCAATTCTGCATAGCCCTCTCTGTAGGTTGGATATTTCAGCCGAACCCCAAGGACTGATTTTATTTTTTGATTGGAAACACGCTTATGGGTGACTTGCCGCTTGTTTTTTTTTAGTGCCCCAGCATGGACCCATTGGGGTGAAGGGCATCCTACCTCGCTCGCAATCCATTCATAGAGCTCTTTTTGTGCGACCGGGCTATCATCGCTCACATTGAACACCGACCCGGCAGGGCCATGGATAAAGGTAGCTAAAATGGTACGAACCACATCTTGCTGATGAATCATGTTCACCCAGCGATCGCCTGGTAATTCCAACTGAACCATACCACTCAACAAACGCCGTAGAGCATGACAACGATCCGGACCGTAAATACCTGAGAGCCGTAGGACAACGCCAGGAATACCCTCTCTTTGAGAGGCTTCCATGACCAGATTCTCGGCCTGCACCAATAGCTGAGGGTTCTTACCTGGAGGATCGATAGGCATGGACTCATCCACCCACTGACCTTCATTTTGGCCGTAGACTCCAGTACTACTCAGATACACAAACCGTCGAAGACTCGGCAATGGCTTCAAATGGGGCATCACACTTTGAAGCCCATGCACATAAGCTTTTTCGTAGGCCAGGGAATCTCCATGGCTTGAGGATACGGAGTAAACCACGTCCGTGTACGGGCCTTCTTCCCAAGGAAGCCCTTCAGCCTGCGTCACGTCACCTTGCCGCCATGCTACATTGGGATGCGCAAAGGGCTGTTGCGAAACGTCACGTTTGACAGCCACAACGCGCTTGCCTTGCACTGCAAGATCATGTGCAAGAGCCTTACCGATGTAGCCACAGCCCAGGATCAATGTTGCTGAGGACTTCGTATCGGCTTGTTGTTGCATCCCCTTATCCATTGAATCATTGTGTCAGAAACAAGTGCCTGCTGCCAGCCTGACAAAACGCAGAACGGTAGTAACCCATCTTCGGTTATGGATTCACCGGATCTCTTAAAACGACCCACGAAGTGCCTGCACCAGCTAGGTGTGACCCGAGGTACGCTGGAAACCGGTGGTTGGAGCGTCGGATGAATCAGCAGGAAATCACCTGCCGCTTCTGCCACTTTCCATGCTCCTTGATCAAGTCAATGAGCCTATCCACGGCCTCAGCCTGCGGGATATTGAACTCGACTGGCTCCTTGCCGACATAAAGATTAATTTTTCCAGGCGCCCCACCGACATATCCAAAATCAGCATCTGCCATTTCACCGGGGCCATTGACGATACAACCCATGATGGCAATCTTGACGCCCGTCAGATGCCCAGTTCGCTCCTTGATCCCTGCGGTGACCGATTGCAGATCGAAGAGGGTTCGCCCACAGGAGGGACAGGCCACATAATCGGTTTTGAAGGACCGACAACCGGCGGCCTGTAGGATGGTGTAGGCAAGTGGCACAGCCTTGGCTGCATCGCGCTCGTTACGCACCCATATGGCATCTCCAATCCCGTCACACAACAAGGCACCCAGGTTCACTGAAGATCGCAATAAGGCAGCGGATGACGCTATTTCTGATTCGGGATGAAAGGTGTCTTTGAGCAGGATGGGGAAATGGCAGCTCTGGGCTTGCAGACGAGATGCAAGCAACCGATAGGCCGTAATCACCGGTAAGTTCGTCCCATCTGCAACCGACACCATGACGGGTTCGCTGGGGAGATCCCAGTGGTCTTGCATGAGGTTTAGGGAAAGAACCCTTTCGTGCTCCGTGGAAGCTTCCACCTGAATGGCCGATGGCTCCGATACTTTGGCAGGATATCGCCGATGCTGATCGCCATGACCGAAAACGCGAATGGTCTGATCCCCCCCACAAGGAACGTGTGTGTGCAATGAAACCTCACAACTGGAACGGCGGGAATAAACATAGGGATCAAAGGATGGCCCTTGATCGTAAGGAGCCTCGCTCTGAGTCAGGGTGGAAATCTGTTCAAGCAATTCACGGCAAACCGGGATTTCATTGGGTGCATCCTCGGTAAGGGAAACCCGGATGGTATCCCCGAGACCATCGCACAGCAAAGCACCGATACCAATGGCGCTTTTGACCCGACCATCCTCTCCATCTCCCGCCTCGGTCACCCCCAGGTGAATGGGGTAATTCCAATCGGGGCCCAATTCCCGCAAGCGGGCCACTAGAAGCCGGTAACAGGCAATCATGACCTTTGGATTGCTGGACTTCATCGAAAATTTATATTGATGAAAATCCAACTTGCGGGCGATGTTAGCAAACTCGAGAGCACTCTCCACCATTCCCAAAGGAGTGTCCCCGAATCGGTTCATGATGCGATCACTCAAGGAACCGTGATTGGTACCTATCCGAATCACTCGCTTGAGTTTCTTGCACAGCTCCACCAGGGGAGCGAATTTGGATTCGATGCGTTCAAGCTCTTCCCGATATTGTTCATCGGTATATTCCCTGATCTTAAACTTCTTGGAATCAGCATAATTGCCGGGATTGACTCGAACCACCTCCACCCATTTGGCTGCCTCCATGGCTGCCTCGGGTTTGAAATGAATGTCAGCAACCAGTGGCACGTAGCAGCCCTGGTCCCGGAGAGCCATGGCGATGTGTTCCAGATTGGCGGCATGCCGGACCGTCTGGGCCGTGATGCGGACCAACTGACAGCCTGCTTGAGCGAGATCCAGAGTCTGTTGCACGCAGGCCTCGGTATCCAGCGTATCACTGGTGATCATGCTTTGATACACGATGGGGTTGTCCCCACCGAGCTTCAGCTGAGTCCAGGGATTTTGAATGAGGATCTCCCGAGTCGATCGACGCTCAAACTGGAAGAAAGAGGAGGTAAATTCCATGGGTCAGAGCTACTCTAAAGCCTGAGGTGGCTCGAATACGATTTCATACTGTTGCCCCGCATCCCCTCCTCCCAGATCCTGCACGTCGAAAAAGCTGACGTAGAGCATGTATCCAATGACCAGAAGGGCGAAGCCTGTCTGAACATAGTTGAGAATACTGAAGGGTATTGGACGTCTGATGATCCCCTCGATGCAGGCCATGACGATATGGCCACCGTCCAGCACGGGTACTGGAAGAAGATTCAGAAGGGCCAGGTTGACATTGAGAATCACACTAAACCAGAGCGCCAGTCTCCATCCATAATCGCTGTCGAACAGGCGATAATAAATGCGCATGATGCCAACCGGGCCACTGAGATGCTGAGCCCCGATATCCGAGTCTTTCTTGAAGAGGGCATCAAAAGTGTTAACCATGGCCATGACGCTGGCCTTGATCTGATCGTTGGGTCCGGGGTGATCAATGTCCATGCTCCCGGCCCGATCCCAGGCAATGCCCAGCATCGGTCGCTGTTCCTCCTCGGGAGGTACTCCACCCACGTATTGGGGCAGGACAGGTGTCACTTCAAACTCAAGGGTTTGCTCACCTCGCTCAACAGCGATACTCAGGGCCTGTCCTTCACTGGCATCTACAGCATCACTCAGGGCTGCAGGATGAAAAATAGGACTGCCATTGACTGACACCACCACGTCATTGGGTTGAATCCCAGTCAAAGCTGCAGGGCTGTTGGGTTTCACAGTGGCCACCACGGGCGTCTGAATCGGGGCAATTTGTATCTGCCGCAGATTGCCCCTTTTATACCACTCGGCATCCTCTTTCTCGGGTGCTGGCTCAAAGGTGAGTGTCTGCCCCCCGCGCTTGACCTCTACAGGCACAGTGTCTCCGGTACTACTGACAATTTGCCAGGTCACGGCATCCCCAATACCGCTCCAGCGCGAAACCTGATTTCCATTGATGGAGAGGATTTCATCCCCGGCAAGGAGTCCTGCCTTCTGGGCAGGAGATCCATCAATGACGTAACCAACGGTCGTGGTCGTGTCCGATTCGCTGACAGGTTTGCCCACGGCCCAAACGATGACCGCAAAGACATAGGCAAGACCAAAACTGAAAAGCGGCCCCGCAAAGGCAACAATGATTTTGTCCAGGACGGAGATGGGCGGGAGATCCTTGGGCACCTCCTCTCCCTTACCTTCAATCGCCTCCATGGGGGCCATTTGAGGCAGAGCCACAAATCCCCCGGCAGGAATGGTGCCAAGGCTGTATTTGACACCACCGTATTCACGCTCAAAGAGAGGCTTTCCAAACCAGATACCAAAACGTTCGACAACCAAACCGCGCCACCTGGCAGCCAGAAAATGACCCAATTCATGGACGATGATCAAGGCGTTGAAAAGAACGATGACTTCCAACAGGATGAAAATGAATTTGAATACTGCCATAACGGGTATAGGAACCGGACTTTCGGACTTCAAGAGGTCCGGCTGACCGGAGAGGGAGAAGATAACGGCTTACCGCGGATAATCAACCGCTGATTTGTGAGCCTTTGGCGAGTTCAGCGGCCACATTTCCAGCAAAATAAGTCAATATCATATCTGCACCCGACCGGGCAATCGCCATCAGCGACTCGTCCCGTGTGCGTTTGAGGTCCAACCACCCCTGCATGGCAGCCGCGTGAATCTGAGCATACTCCCCGGAGACTTGATAGGCTGCGATGGGACGCTCACTGCGCTCACGCAAACGAGTAATGATATCCAGATACGGACCGGCTGGTTTGACCATCAGCATGTCAGCCCCTTCGGTTTCGTCCAGAAGCGCGTCCCGCAAGGCCTCGCGCGGGTTGGAAGGTTGAAGCTGATAGGTCGCCTTGTTGAGGTAGTTTTTGCCAGCTGCAGATTGGCTTCCCACCGCATCCCTGAAGGGTCCGTAATAGGCCGAATTGAACTTGGCACTGTAGGAAAGAATGCTGACTTCAGTATGACCGTTTTGATCCAGGACTTCCCGAATGGCTGCGACCCTTCCGTCCATCATGTCTGAGGGTGCCACCCAATCGGCCCCGGCATCTGCAAGCATGCGAGCCATTTGGGCAAGGACATGAACGGTGCGGTCATTATCCACATCCATTCCGTCTTCTTTGAGAACACCATCATGTCCGTGCGAAGTGAACGGATCGAGAGCAACGTCCACGATGATCGTCATCTCCGGCAAGGCTTTCTTGAGGAGACCGACCGCGCGAGCAATCAATCCCTGAGAGTCCAGAGCCGCACTGCCAAATGGATCCTTAAGTTCAGGCGGATTGCAGGGAAATAGCGCGACGGCCTGGATCCCGACATCCCTCAAACTCCGGCAATTATCTATCAACTGCTCGGGGTTGTAACGATACACCTCTGGCATGGACGCCACGGGTTCAGGCCCCTTGAGGCCATCCTTGACAAAGATTGGAGCGATGAGGCTTGCGGCTCTGAGATGAGTCTCCTGCAGCATGGACCGGATTCCATCGGTGCGGCGCAAACGCCTCATGCGAATGGGAATGGAGTAAGGTGATTTCATGGCGTTTACGGTTCAGGCAGCCCTCATTCTCCCAGCCTCAAATTTGGATTTCAGACAAGTTCCAGAGACTTCATGACCTGGACGAGTTGCCGCAGGTTATCCGGATGCATGCCCACCAATGGCAGGCGCCACTCCCGCTGCAGTGCTACCCTGACATGGAGTGCCTCCTTGACAGGCACCGGGTTGGTTTCAATGAAAAGTGCCTTGAACAATGGATGGAAGCGTTCGTGTATTTCGAGGGCGTCGAAGAACCGGCCTTCCTGGCAGGCCCGCACCATGGCCACCATGGGTTCAGGAATGACATTGGATGCCACACTGATGACACCTTCGGCACCCACAGACATGAATGGCAGGGTCAATCCATCATCGCCACTGAGAATGATGAACTCAGAGCCCATGGCCTGGCGAAGCTGACTGACGCGATCGGCATCGCCACCCGCTTCCTTGATACCGACAATATGAGGGCATGCCTGTGCCAGGCGCTTCACAGTCGGCACTTCAATGGAGACATGGCAGCGCCCCGGGATGCTGTAGAGGATAATGGGCAACTCGACCTTCTTCGCAATGGCTTCGAAGTGCTGGTAGAGACCTTCCTGACTGGGTTTGTTGTAATAAGGTGCTACCTGAAGGGAACCATCGGCTCCCAGTCGTTGGGCTTCCTGGGTCAGGTGAATGGCTTCCTGAGTGGCATTCCCTCCCGTTCCAGCAAGAACTTTCACCTTCCCCGCTGCTTCCTGGATGGTGATCTCGATCACTCGAAGATGCTCCTCACAATCCAAAGTCGGAGACTCTCCCGTCGTCCCGACCGGCACCAGGCCATCAATGCCTGCATCCACTTGAGAGCGGATCAGCGCTACCAATGCCTTTTCATCTACTTTCCCATCCTTGAATGGGGTCACCAATGCCGTGTAAGTACCTTTGAACATGCCTGCTGATCGTTAATCCAAATCAATGGTTCCAGTGAACGCAAGATCCGCCGGTCCCATCAAACGAAGTTTGTCAAAACCCGCTCCATCGCGTTGAAAGGAAATCTCCAGATGGGCACCACTTTTGACTTGGACCCGTATGGGCGAACTCATGTCATGCAATTGTGCCATGACCAAGGCGCAAGCTGAAACGCCCGTTCCACAAGCCAGGGTCTCGCCTTCCACACCGCGCTCGTAGGTACGAACTCGAATCTGAGTCGAATCCAGCGGCTGCACGAAATTAACGTTGGTTCCTTTGGGCGAAAATGCCTCGTGGTAGCGCACTTGAGCCCCCAGTTTGGCCACATCGACTTCATCAAGGTCATCCACTACCACGACCGCATGAGGAACACCCGTGTTGATGGAGTGAACCAAGATCGGGGCCCCCAGTTCGTCCAGTGGCTGGTTCAAAGTCATGGGACCGGGCAGAGTGAGGTCGACGCACACTCGATGATCGGAAAACTCGGCCCGTATGAGACCCGCATCGGTTTCAAATGAAAGGGATTCGCAAGGCTTCAGCCCCCGGGCAAAAGCCGCGAAACAACGGGCACCATTGCCACACATTTCAGCCCGACTGCCATCACTGTTGTAAAATTGCCAGGACCATTGAGCTTCATTGCCTTGCGCAGGCTCAAGAAGCATGAGGCCATCAGCTCCGATGCCAGCGCTGCGATCGCACAAGCGTTGCACTTGCCTGGTCGTGAGTTCAATGGATTGATCACGGTTGTCAATGAGGATGAAATCATTGCCAGCACCGTTCATTTTGGTGAATGCGAGTCGCATGAAATGTCACCTGAATCTAGCGATGCACTGGATCACTGGAAAGCCCAAATTACGATTTGGCGAGTCTTGCCAGCACAAGAAACCGGCATAGGCTCAAAACAATTGGCCCTGCTCCGGAGGCAGTGGGAGAGGAGCAATGCAGCGGTCATCGTCCACTTCGAGGGTGTGCACCCAATCGCCAACAGGGTAGTACTTCATCTTCTCGGAAGCCAAAGGTAATAGCCACGGGCGCAGGGCAGTCACGTCGTGAAAACGGCTGTCCAGCCAAGGTTCCCAATGTTGGGAGTCCAGGATAACCGGCATGCGGTGATGCAAAGGTCGAACTAAAGGATTGGCCTCAGTGGTCAGAATGGTAAAGGTCTCGACCAACCCCCCATCGGGTCCATGCCAGTAGTCCCAGAGACCGGCAAACCCGAAAACCGATTCATCTTCCAAACAAAAACGCCAGGCTTGCGAAACTCGGCCCAGGCGTTGCCATTCAAAGAATCCATCTGCCAGGATCAGGCAACGCCGGTAGCGAAAAGGCGCGCGAAAAGTAGGCTTTTCTGCCGCCGTCTCCGACCGGGCATTGATCGATCGATTGGCATGAGCCGATGTCGAAGCCCAGAAGGGAAGCAACCCCCATTCCAAGGCATCCATGACTGGAGCCTTCCCTTCCACCGATCGGATCAGGGCTGCCACTTGACCGGGCCCGACATTGTATCGTGGTGTCGAAACCTCTGCGGCCATTCCAAGCCGCGAGGTGACCTGATGAGGGTTCCCACCGTATGAGTATCTTCCGCACATGATGTCCGGGTCGAGAGTGGTTACTAATCTGTCGGACGAAAAAACGACCTCCTGTTAAGAAGGTCGCGTGTGATTGGATTCGATAAAAACCGATCGGGTCAGATCTTCACCCACTGGCGCGAGGCAGCAGATTCTTCCACCGCTTCGAGTACACGCTGGTTGCGCTTGCCATCCTCAAAAGTAGGTTGGACCGACTTACCATCGACTACTGCATTGATAAAATCCGCGAGCGTATGAACGAACGTGTGTTCATAGCCAATGATGTGACCGGGAGGCCACCATTGACCGACGAAAGGGTGATCCCCGCCAGGTTGGGTCACCAGAATATCGCTGAAACCCTGGCGATCCGAAGCAACCGTATTGTCAAACCACTTCAAACGATTCATGTCCTCGAAATCAAAGTAAAGAGATCCCTTGCTGCCGTTGATTTCGATCACGATATGGTTCTTCCGGCCAAGGGCAAATCGCGTTGCTTCCAGGTTGGCAACGGCGCCGTTGGCAAATTTACCAATGAACAGCGAGGCATCATCGACAGTGACTTCACCCATGGTGCGCCCCCCGGCTCCTCCCAACCCATCACCCTTACCAGACTGATCTTCGATCGGACGCTGCTTGATGAAAGTGTTCATCATGCCACAGACCTCATCGAATTCACCCATCAGGTAGCGGCCCAAATCAATGATGTGAGCATTGATGTCTCCATGGGCTCCACTGCCGCTGACCCCTTTCTGCAATCGCCATACCAAAGGAAATTCCGGATCCACAATCCAATCCTGAGCATAGCGTGCACGATAGTGGTAGAGATCTCCCAGAACCCCCTCCTCGATCATCTTCCTTGCATGGGCAATGGCTGGAATGCGGCGGTAGTTGTGGCATACCATGTTGACAACGCCTGATTGGGCAGCCGCATCCACCATTTCCTGGCATTGGTCTACCGTCATGGCAAGAGGCTTCTCGCAAAGCACATGCTTACCAGCCTTTGCGGCAGCAATGGCAATTTCAGCGTGGGAATCGTTGGGAGTGTTGATATCGACGATGTCAATCTCCGGATTCTGGATCACCTCTTCCCAACTGGTGGAAATGTTATTCCACCCCAAGGATTTGGCCGATTCTTCCACGGCCTCCCGGTTGCGGCCGCAAATGGTGTGCATTTCCAAATCGGCCTTGAGAGGAAAAAAGTGAGGAGCTTGTCGCCAACCGTTGGAATGGGCCTTGCCCATGAAACGGTAGCCGATCATGCCAACTTTAAGTATATTAGACATAACGATTTACTAAGATTCTAAGTTAGAGATTGAATCGGAATTTGAGTGCTTTATAAAGAGAACCCGTCGCCAAGTCAACGCGTGACTTGAAGCTATGTTGATACAGGTTTTAAAATTAAAACTCCATTTGGCCACCTTCACCGACGCGTCGTGTGTCGACTACCAAGGGAGCATGACCATCTCAAAGGATTTGATGGATCAGCTTGGAATGGTTCCTTACGAAAAGATCCTCTGCGGGAACATGGCAAACGGCCAGCGCTTTGAGACCTACATCATTCCAGGTGAGGCCAAACGGGGAGAAATCATGCTCAATGGAGCCACTGCTCACCTTGGGCAGCGCGGCGATCGCCTCACCATCATGACCTTCACAGCCCTCCCGAATCAGGAAGCGATGGGCTGGCAGCCATCCGTGCTCGTGCTGGCTGAAGAAAACAAGGTCATCGCAAGTCGCCCATCCTGAAACCCAACCCTCATTGCCATGGCATCCATCACCCTTCAGGAAATCGCCCGGTATGTAGGGGGCACCCTCTGCGGCCCCCCGGAACTGGAAATTGTCGGGCTCTCCCCTGCTGATGTGGCCGCCCAAGGCTTCATGACCTTTGCGGAAAACGAGGCTTATCTGCAAAAAGCGCTGGCCAGCGAGGCCTCCGCACTTCTCATCCCTCGAACGGAAGTCGCGGTGGACCGTCCACATGTTCAAGTAGACGACGTGCGCGTTGCTTTTGCCAAGATCCTGGCCCTCCTGCACCCGGAGCCCAAGCCTATTGCTGGCATTCATCCTTCCACGGTCGTGGATCCTACAGCACAACTGGACGAAACAGTGCATGTAGGCCCCAACTGTGTCATTGAAAAACATGCCATTCTCGGGCCGGGTGTCGTCTTAACCTCCCAAGTGTATGTCGGCCCGCGCTGCAGCCTGGGCGCCGATTGCAAGCTCTTTCCACAGGTGACCCTCTATGCTGATACGATGTTGGGTGATCGCGTCCGCATCCATGCCGGATCGGTGCTGGGATCCGACGGCTATGGATACGTGCTTGATGAAGGGTTTCATCGCAAGATCCCTCAGGTAGGCCATGTCGCCATTGAGGATGATGTCGAAATCGGTGCCAATGTGACCATCGACTGTGGTGCCCTGGGCGCCACCCAAATCGGAAAGGGAAGCAAAATCGATAATCTGGTCCAGATAGGCCACAACGTGGTCATCGGAGAGCATTCCATCGTCATAGCTCAATCCGGTATTGCAGGAAGCAGTAGTATTGGTCGATATGTTATCCTGGCAGGCCAGTCGGGGATTGCGGGTCACCTCTCCATCGGTGACAAAGCGGTGGTTGCGGCTCAGTCGGGGGTGATGCATTCCATCCCTGCAGGTGAAAAATGGATGGGCTCCCCGGCACAACCCGACCGCAAGGCCAAACGGCAGCTCATCGCCATCACACAACTCCCTGAATGGATGAAAAAACTCAAGGCTCAATTCCTCAAGGACAAGGGTTTGTGAATTCATGAGTGTTCCATTCATTGATGCAGCATCGATGGATCGATGGCTTGATCAGGCAGCTCAGGCTCCCCGCAAGCGGACGCACCACAATCTTCACCCATCCCTGGATGCGCCCGTGCAACGTCTGGCCATTGCCCTGAGCCAAGGAACCTACGTACGCCCCCACCGTCATCCGCAGCCCAATCGATGGGAAATGATCCTTGCGCTGCGAGGCGGCACCACCTTGGTTCTATTTGATGACCACGGACATCCAACCCGAAAAATCCTCCTCTCACCGCAAGTCATGCCAGTGGTCGAGTGCCCGGCAAATACCTGGCACAGTCTGTATCCCACTCAAGGTCAAAGCGTGATCATGGAAGTCAAGGAGGGTCCTTACCTGCCGAACCATCCCGAACATTTTGCACCATGGGCGCCTGAAGAAAACACCCCGGAAGTGGAGGCTTATCTGGCCAGGATCATGGAATGGGAATACCAGCCATGTTGAAAATTTTCCAGCCCTTCACGGGTGCCTTGAAACTCATTCGACCCCGGACAAACTTTCCCAAGGTGCCATGAAGTCCACCCTCTGCATCGTATCCACCTTACTCTTTGTCTTCAACGAACAGGATCAGGTACTGCTGCAATGCCGACGTCGTCCGCCCCACCAGGGCCAATGGAGCCCCCCAGGCGGAAAGTGTCACCTCAGCCAAGGAGAGTCTCCCCATCAATGTGCCGCTCGCGAAGCCACGGAGGAACTATCCATCCGCGCGCTCCCGGAACAATTCCACCTCACTGGCATGGTAACGGAACAATCACAGGATGAAGCACCTCACTGGTGGATGTATCTCTTTGAATACCGCCTCCGTCTCAAGCACTGTCCTCCTGACCATGTAGAAGGCCACTATCAATGGTTCGATCGTGGAACCGTTTCATCACTGGAGATCCCCCAGACCGACAGAGCCTTCATCTGGCCTTTGTTTTGGCAGCACCGGATGGGGTGGTTTGTGACCCAGTGCCAGACTCATTCAGGAAAGGTGACTCAGTGGCAGACTCTGGAATCCATGCCTTCTCACAACGAAAGCCATTCATCATGAACCCATTGATTGACCTGAGCAGTGATAATTACTTCATGGGCGAAGCCTTGCGTCAGGCTCGTCATGCCTATGCAGCTGATGAAGTGCCCGTAGGAGCGGTGATCATCAAGGATGGGCATATTATTGCCCGAGCCTACAACCAGGTCGAGTGCCTCAAGGATGCCACGGCTCACGCAGAGATCCTTGCCCTCACACAGGCTCAAAGCGTGGTGGAAGATTGGAGACTTCAAGGATGCACCCTTTTCGTCACCAAGGAACCGTGTCCCATGTGTGCTGGCGCCATCGTGCATTGTCGACTGGATCGAGTCGTTTACGGATTATCGGACCCGAAGGCAGGAGCCGCAGGATCGGCCATGAATCTGCTTCAGTTTCCCACACTCAATCACCAATGCGATATCACTCAAGGTGTGCAGGAACATGCTTGCCATCAGCTCATCCAGTCGTTTTTCAGGGAAAAACGTGGTGGCAAGGCATGAAAAACGGTCGGTTATGAGGGAGAAAAAGGTCCACCCCAAAAGGAAGAAGCCTTAGCTCACCATCATCAGGGAGACTCGAATCCCCTCGTCTGACTGGGTCACCCCGTTGGCCTGCGGGTCGAGCATGGGCTCTCCGTCGACGAGATAAAGGTATCGATGGTGGCCCGAATGAATGGAGAGCTGAAGAAACCAGGTCCCATCCGGGGTTCGCTCCATAACGTGCGCCTCCTGATCCCATCCATTAAAATCCCCGATGAGCTTCACTTGCTTCGCCTTGGGGTCGAGATATCTGAAATTAACCGGAACGAGTGTATTTTTAGCCGAATATCGATTCATTGATTCATTTCCCTTTTTCCATGTTCCGCAGGCAGGCTCGGATACAGCGGCCCGCCCCATCCCGGTTCCATGGGGCCCCGGGAGCACCTCCTTCTTGGTTAGAAGAGGAGAACAAACGCTGAAAAGAAAGCAAAACTCATACCTTGATTCAAGAAAGTTTCCGGTTTTTTCCATCGTTGCCAACCGAGCTCAATCTCCATAAAAACATCTCATGCAAGGCCATCAGGTATTTCATGCTCCACACCGCCTGTTGATGGGACCAGGTCCCAGCGATGCGGCACCCAGTGTCCTCAAGGCCATGTCCATGCCTTTGCTGGGTCACCTGGATCCCGCCTTCATTCAAATGATGGAGGAAATCAAGGAGATGCTTCGCGCAGTATTCCGAACCCGGAATCCCATGACTTTTCCAGTCAGCGGCACCGGCAGTGACGGGATGGAATTCTGTATGGTCAACCTCGTTGAGCTCGGCGATGAAATCGTCATTTGTATCAATGGCGTTTTCGGCATGAGAATGGCTCAGGTTGCTGAACGATGCGGTGCACGCGTGATCAAGGTAGAGGCCCCATGGGGAGAAATCTGGCGAGTGGGGCTGATGGGAGAATCCTCTCGACCCGAACATCTGGACAAACTACTCCTTGCGCTGAAAAACATTCTTGGGCGTTGAGGTGTCCATGAGAAAACGTCCATGGCCAGAGGTTAGGCTCCATGATTGATGGCAAAAGCCCCAGGCATCCTCATGTTGGTTCTCAAGATCTTCGGCGTGGTGATCGTGCTCGTTGCAGGACTGCGTTGGTTTGAATATCGACAGACCTTCCAACCCAGCAAGCGATGGGTGAGTGAACCCAAGGATGTCTCCAACGAAACCCGGGAAATTCATTTTCTTTCCGACTCGCGGTTCTCCATTTCCGCCTGGTTCATTCCATGTTTGAAACAAGCTTTTTATGCCGAATGGCTGGTGATTTTTTCTCATGGAAATGCGGGGAATATCTCTCATCGGCAGGACTTCTATCAAACTTGGAGAGCATTGGGATTCAATCTGCTGGCTTATGATTACCGAGGTTACGGATCCAGTGAGGGCCGGCCAACGGAGGCTGGCACTTACCAGGACCTTCAGGCAGCGATTGCCTGGGCCAAGGATCAGGGATTTGATGAAAGCCGCATCCTTCTTCTGGGAAAATCACTCGGTGGCGGGGTTTCCTCCCAAGTTGCCACGAACCAAAAGGTGGCAGGACTGATCCTCCATTCCACCTTCACGAGTTTACCGGATCTAGCCAAAGAACTCTTCCCGTGGCTTCCGGTAAAAAGCCTTTCCAAAATGCAGTTCAACACCCGTAGCCACCTCGAGCACGTTCCCGCTCCGGTCATGATCATCCACAGCAGAGAAGACCAATTGATCGGTTTCCAGCACGCCGCTGCAAATAAGGAAGCATGCCCTCACGCCTGTCATCTGGTGGAAATCGGTGGAGATCACAATGACCTGGAATCTCCAAGAGCTTTCGCCCTCAAAGAGGGGTTGGATACCTTCATGAAGCAGATCACGTCCCATCCCGATCAGCATCCCCCCACCCCAAGCCAGCCATGAAACCATCCTCCAGCAAAAAGAAGCTCAAGACCCTATCCATTCATCCGAGGGGATTTTCCCTGAGGGCTCAGTCCATTGAGCCACCTCCCATCGCATGGCTGATGGAGCAAAAACTCAAGCGCCCTAACCTCATCTCGCTGGCAGCAGGTTTTACCGATCCCGAGACCCTCCCTGTCGAGGAGACCGGGCGTATCGTCCATGCATGGACCAATCTCAAGTCTCAAGCACGCGAGATCCTCCAGTATGGAACGGGCTCGGGTCGCGAGCACTTGCGCATACTGACCGCCCGACGCATCGCTGATCTGGACCAGGTGCCCTCCACGGGAAAAATCCACGACCCATCGAAGGTTCTGATCACTCATGGCAGCCAACAATTCCTCTACCTGGTCACTGAAGCATTGTGTGATCCGGGAGACATCGTCTTGATCGAGTCCCCCACCTATTTTGTCTACCTGAGTATCCTGAAATATTTTGGCGTCCAGGGCAGAAGCATTCCCCTTCAACCCGATGGCATGGACATTCAGCATCTGGAAGAGCAGCTTGAGGCGTTGAAAAAATCCGGGCAGATCAAACGGCTGAAGATGATCTATCTCGTCAGCTACTTTCAGAATCCGACCAGTCGAAACACATCATTGGCGAAGAAAAAAGCCATGATGGATCTGGCTCGAAGGTATGAATCTGCGGCAGGTCACCCCATCTATCTTCTGGAGGATGCCGCCTACCGTGAGTTATCCTTTGGCCACACCCCTCCAGCGCCTTCCATGCTGTCTCTTCCTGGCGCCTCCAAACGTGTCATTTATTCCGGCACTTACAGTAAGCCCTTTGCCACCGGCATCAGGGTGGGATTTGGAATCAGCCCTTCCCCACTCCATCAAACCCTCTGTCATCTGAAGGGTAACCAGGACTTCGGAACTGCCGAATTCCTGCAAGCCATTCTGGAAAAGGCCCTGTCCAGTGGCATGTACGATCGACACCTGGAAGTCATTCGTAAGGGATATGCCAAAAAATCCGACCGCATGTGCAGGATGATTCAACGCCACTTCCCGGCTTCGGTGTCCTGGCATCCCCCGGAGGGAGGGCTGTATGTCTGGGCCAGGCTTCCGCAACCCAACCAGACAGGCCCTCAGAGCGCACTGTTCAAGGCTTCCTTGAAGGCCAATGTCCTTTACGTGCCGGGCTGTTATGCCTTCGGGGATGATGTGCAGGGCCCGGAGCGCCAGGAGGCCATACGATTGAGTTTCGGCAATGCCAATCTGAAGATGATCGATGAGGGCATCCGCAGGCTGGGAGAAGTCATCCAAAGCATCATGAAAAGGACGTCATAGAAAACCCCTTCTCTTTCGCCAAGCCCATCGCGATCAAAACTCAAAGCTCACTCCGTCCAGTCGTTGCTGGATCTCTCCAAGCACGCGCTGTTCTTCATCCAGGGAGGGAGCGGTGAAAGTCACACTGAAGCGCAGAAAGGCTCCGGCATCATCCCATGGGACAGTCGAGATGAGTTTTTCTCGGATCAGCCACTGAGAGGCGTCTTCGGCACTTTCAAAAACCACCCGCTGCCCGTCCTCTGTGGTCGCAGCGCTGGGGCTTGGCAGATATAGAAAGAAGGACCCCTTGGGCTTCTGAGCATCCAAGCCGGCTCCACGCAGCACCTCAACCAATCCATCCATGCGTCGACTGTATTTTGAGGCGATCTGGGTCGTAATTTCGGGATGATCCCAGCAATAGGCGGCTGCATGCTGAATGGCAAGGAACTGGCCTGAGTCGGTGTTGTCCTTGACATCACCATAGGCCTTGACCATCCGCTCATTGCCGGCCACAAAACCACAACGCCACCCGGTCATGTTGAAGGCCTTGCTTGTGGAATGTAATTCGATCCCGACATCCTTCGCACCCGGAACCGAAAGAAAGCTCAGGGGAGCCCCTTCAAAAACCAGCGCCGCATAAGCCGCATCGTGTACCACGACAATTTCGTTTTTTTTGGCCCATCGCACCACCTCCTGAAAAAACTCGACCGTGGCACTGGCCCCCGTTGGATTGTTGGGATAATTCAGGACGAGCATTTTGGCGCGTTCGAGCACCGACGATGGGATGGAACCCAGATCCGGTAGAAAATCATCTTCCCGCGTGATGGGCAGTTGATGCACTTCTCCACCATAATACCTTGCATGCGTGCCGAGCACTGGATACCCGGGAGTCGTCATCAGCACCACGTCTCCGGGATTGATGAAAGCCGCCGGAAGAATGGAAAGAGCTGCCTTGCTTCCGATGGAATGCAGCACTTCGTGCTGTGGGTCGATCCCAGCGACTCCACAGACTTTGTGAAGGTAACCGGAGGCTGCCTGCTTCATCACCTCATCACCATTGTCCGCATAGCCCCGGTTGCCATGCTTTTGAGCCTCGGCGTGCAGGATGTCGATTACTTCAGGAAAGGCCATTTCATCAGGTTCCCCGACCCCCATGTCGATAATTTCCGCCCCCGGGTTGGCATCCAAAGCAGCCTTCTTGGCACGCTTGATTTTCTCAAATTTATAGATTGCCGTGGTTTTACCATACTGGTTGCCACCAATGCGCTCAGCGAAAAGATTCTGGATGTAGGTTTCTTCTGCCATATGATCTCAAGTCCTGATGCTGCCTTCACCGCGAAGGGGTCGTGAGAATAGTCCAAAGCAGGCGGTTCATCAAGCATCGACTGGAAATCATCACATGACAGCCTTCCCAGTCATTCTACATGTGGACATGGATGCCTTTTTTGCCTCCGTGGAGCAAAGAGACCATCCAGAGCTAAGGGGAAAACCGGTGGTCGTTGGCGCTTCACCCGAACGTCGAGGAGTGGTTTGCGCAGCCAGCTACGAGGCACGACGCTTTGGCATCTATTCCGCCATGCCTTCCAAAAACGCCCTCAAACGCTGCCCTCAAGCCCTTTTTGTTCCCCCAGACATGCAGCGTTATCGAAGGGAATCCAACAGGATCATGAATCTACTCTCTTCGTTTACCGACCAGGTGGAGCAAGTTTCCGTCGATGAGGCTTACCTGGATGTCAGTTTGAAATGTCAGTCTAAAGATCACGACACCTCCCTGAGGCATGCTTTGGCACAGGCCCGGGCCATCAAGCAACGCGTGCTCGAGGAATGCCAACTGACCATCAGCGTTGGCATTGCCGGAAACAAACTCATGGCAAAGATAGCCAGTGACTACGACAAACCCGACGGCCTCATTTTGATACCGGAAGCGGACAAGGTCGCTTTTTTGGCAGCGCTCCCCATCCGACGCCTGCCCGGCATCGGACAGGTCACCGAGCAGGCGCTTCGACAAGCGGGCATCCGGCGCATCGCACAGCTTCAAAAGCTCGCCACCAAGATAAAGGGAGTGAGTTCAAATCACTTGAAACAGATTCAGGAACTCGCCATGGGTGTGGATCATCGTCGCGTCGAGCAGAACGAGGTGATCAAGTCCATGAGCAGTGAAACCACCTTTGAAGAGGATACTCAGGATCGTCAACGGATCAGCCAATGCCTCAGGGAACAGGCTGAAGAACTGGCCGGCAAGATGAGGCAAAGAAAACTTCATGCCCAGGGCATTCAGGTCAAGGTCAGGTACAGCGACTTCAAGACACTTTACAGGCAAACGACCTTGACCGACCCGACTCAGGAGAAAGAACTCATCTACAAGACTGTCTGCTGGCTCTTGGCCAAGGAAGGCCTGGTCTCCCGGCCACTGCGACTGATAGGAACCGGACTCCATGCCTTCTCGGAACAGGCCCATTTACAGATGGCGCTGCCCTTCCTACCCGCGCCCTGAGCTTCCAGCATGGATACCTCTAGGGCTCACCGACCAATACCGCATCCCCATGAATCATCGGATGGGCGGCATTTCGGGACTCATCATACAGCCAATGGACCCTCATGTCGTCCATGTTGAGCAACAAATGGGTTGATCGATCCGGCAGATGACGACGCGTCACCGGATAGGTCATACGAGTGTATCGCTCGACACTGGAAATCCGGATGCCATCCAGTTTTCCCGCAAAGAAGCGGTTCCCCGGCTGGCTTTCTTTGGAATTGGCACCGATGGTCCAATCGCCCGTGCCCCATGCTGCTTTACCCGGCCAGGCAAAGGCATCATACCGCTTTCCATCAAGAAAGAAGGTCAGGTTTCCAGACGTGACTTGCACGGCCAGGTGGCACCACCTTCCCTGAGGCAAAGGGCCAAGCATTTGAGCATGAACCTCGTGGGCCTTTCCTTGCTGGTCGTGAAGTCGCAACATAGGAACCCCTTCCATCAGACCCAGCCGAATGCCCTGTTGGTTGATGATGTTGGAAATCAGGGTTGCCTGTTGCGCCGGACGCTGACACCAGACATGAGCCTCCAAGGTCATGACATCACCTGTCACGGGTAACTGGTCGTCGGAAATCACCAAGGAGTCATTCACGCCATCCAGGAACAAAACCGATTCCATACCTGGAATGGAAGGCGCCGCCAAATCGACCTGAAAGGGAATCTCAACGGTTTTAGGGAGCAGGGTAAAGGAATGCTTCGGGTCATCGAGTAACGTCCATTCAAGCACACACTGGGGTGCACGCCAGGCAAGATCCAGGGAATCACGCCATCTGAAGACCCGTAGCAGACATTCCAGCTCACTTTTTGGAGCAATCATCCTCTCCATTCGAGCTGGGGAGAAAATCCATCGGGAATCATCGCTTTGGAAAGTCATAGTTGCTTTGGTGGGTTTATCCAGAGGATTGGCCATTCGCAGGCGAATGACTCCATCCGCACTCCCATCGGATTTCATCTCAAATCGGGGATGGAACCGTGGCAACACCGAGTCCAGTTCCCGCACGGCTTGACTGACCTCACCTGTGACCGCACGAACATCCATCGTGCGCCCTACCGGCAGGGCTGCAAGGCTGATCCGGTATTCCCGCACCGTCACCATGTGAAAGTGATGCAGATAACCCGCTGAGGGGGACCTGCCATTCTGGGAACCACCGGTTGTGGCGAGGGTCACGTATTCGATGCCATCCCGAACACCGTCATGGCGCATCCGATGAATGTGACCGGCAAAAACCGCCCGCACATTGCCTGCCTCCACCAGGGCATCGTGCACTTTTCCCCAGTCGTCTCCATACCCTCCTCCCAGCCAACGGGGATGATGCAGGAAGACAAACACATGCCGGGCACCAGAAGACTCGGTCAACGTTTCTTTGAGCCATTCGAATTGTTTTTGACTCATGCGTTGCGATTCGGGACTTCCGGTTGCTTTTTCACCGGTCTGCGGATTGCCTTCGTCTGAATAGAGAACAATGAACCAACATTGCTTGTGCTCAAAGGCATACCAGAGAGGCCCGAAGTGTTGTTCATAATTCGACTCATGCTCACCGGGTGGAGGATTCTCTCCTCGCCAGTATATATCGTGGTTGCCGGCGACAGGAAACCAGGGCATGTACAGCTCTTCCATGATGTTGCGGTATTCCCGCATTTGCATCAGCCATTCCAATTGCCCCCCATAGCCCTGAATCATGTCCCCGACGGTCATGACCAGGTCCGGATCCAGCAGATTAATTTCATCGACTGCCTTGGCAAGAATCCTCACCCCTTCAGCAGGTCCTCCGGTGCGATCTCCCAGAACCGCAAAGCTGAAGGGTTCATCTGCAGGAGGTAGTGTTAGGTTCTTGGCGCTACGGTTGCTCAGAAAGCGGGCTGGGTCCACATGCTGGGCATGCATCGGGCTAAACCATGGCGCCAGGAAAGCCAGAACAGCTACGAGTCGGAGACAACCTGCCGGGAGATGGTAAAGTCTGAGGTCCATGGTGGCATTCATGATCTTCTCACTTCATTGGAATAAAGCACAAACAAGCCCAAATGGCCACGCGAATGACTCGACCGCCATCCTGCATCAAGCGGGCCGACTGGAATGATTTGGGTCCTGGACATGGTAGCGGGCCAGAGAACGATAGCGAGACACAATTAGCAAACAGGCACCGAAGGCAAGCAGCATACCCAATCCAAAAACGGGTCGGAGACTGTTTCCCGCTTGTTGGGTCAGCACACCGGCCAGATAGTTGGAAAGCATGGGACCCACACCGGAACCGAAGACCACCAGAAGTGTTTGAGCTGTGGCTCGGACCTCCTTGCCCGCCATCATGTTGACCAGAATGCTTACGACAATATGGAAAAAAACAATCACCATGCCTACGAGAAGATAACTCAGCGACAGCATCCACGGGTTGTTGGAACTATAGTAGACCAGGTGCCGGGCAAAGAGACAAACGCACCCCACGAGTAGGGTGGTTGCGAACCCCCAACGCCTCAGATAGTTTCTCAAAAAGGGAAAAAGCATGATCTCAAGAATGACCCCGATGCACTGGATGGGCCCGATCCATGCCTGGTCAACGCCACTGGTTCGCAAATAAGGGGGGCCGTAATAGACGACAAAGGAAAACGATGCCGAGACCAGGAAAAAGGCCGCAAGCAGCACCAGGTAATCGGTTTGTCGGAACAAGGTTTTTAATGCCATCCAATAGGCCGTGGAAGCTTGTGACCGATCGGGTGGTGACTGGTTTGCCCTTCGAGGAAGCAGAAGCGTGGAGCAAGCCGTCAACAGACAGGACACCATCCCCACCTTGAGAACGAATTGAAGGGAAGCATTCGGATGATAGAACAACCAGGCAAAGACCACCAGGGAGGGAAGAATCCACCCGACCGAACCCCAGGCACGAACCGCTCCGAATTGTTCCTTGGGCTGGGTCAGATACTGAAAGCTCAACGCGTTGATGAGGGTGAACGTCGGGTGATAAAACGAATAGAAAAAAACAAAGCTCAGCATCAACCCGCCATACTCGGTCTGACTCTGCATCCACCACATGGAGACCCCAGCCATCCCATTGAGAAAGAAAAACATCCACTCGATCGGCAAATAGCGGTCGGCAATCATGCCCCACAAAAAGGGAAAAACGAGAAAGGTGGTCGAGGCGACCGAAAAAATCAGACTGATCTCTGAAAAACTCAATCCCTTTTCTTCCAACCACATGGACATGAATGGAAGTACGGCACCCCCGACAGCAAATTGCAAGGTCATGACCAGGAAAAGGGAAAAAGGAATTCCCTTGAGGTTGGAAGCTTCGTGGGTCATGTCAAATGATCTGCAGAGGAGACTCCGGAAGAGCATCCAGGAAACGTTGCCCGTATTTTTTAAGCAACACCCGACTGTCAAGAATGGCCACAAGCCCTTGATCCTCCTTGGTGCGTATCAAGCGGCCAATCCCCTGACGAAACTTCAGGATGGCCTCAGGAAGAGACGACTCCATGAATCCATCCCCACCCCTGGCAGCAATCCGCTCAAGGCGAGCCTCCACCAGCGGGTGATCAGGCACCTGAAAAGGTAATCGCGTAATGATGACATTGCGAAGCGCGTCCCCGGGAACATCGACGCCCTGCCAGAAACTGTCTGCACCAAAAAGAACGGCGTTCTTATCTTGTTTGAATCGCTCCAACATCGTCGACCTCGGGAGTCCGGATCCTTGCACGTAAAGAGTGATGTTCTGCGATTCAAAAAACGGCAACATCTTTTCAGCGGTCTCCTTGAGAACCCGAAGACTGGTAAAGAGCACGAAGGCTCCACCCTGGGTTTGTTGGATGAAATGCTCAATCCACTCTTGTAGCGAAATCTGATAATCTTCATGCCTTGGGTCGGGCATTTTGGAGACCACGTAGCACTTGGTTTGCTTTTGAAAGTCAAAGGGGGATCCCTGCTGCATTTTGCGCAATCCCTGGGCCCCGACTTTGGCCACAAAAAAAGCCATACCTTCCTCTTCCCGAATCGCACGCGAGGATGATGAATCGGCTTGTTCCTGACGCTTCCCCATCACTGAAAGCGTGGCGCTGGTCATCACCATCGATGTCCCACTTTCAAAAAGACGATGCCGTAAAAAAGGTGCCACATCCACGGGTGCCGCATGCAGGCCGAGACTTTGGCCGTGACGCCCGGTGCGCTCCACCCAATAGACATAGGGGTGATACTCCTGGATCAGAAAGAGCGTGAGGGTCTCCTGGAGGTCACCCACTCGCCGTTGACAGTCCTGGAGTTCCTGGGCCATTTCGCGATCTTCAGAAGCTTGAATCAACTCACTGAGGGAAGACCTCAACCTTTTAAGCGGTAAGGAGAGGCTATCCTCCACCAGATCAGGTCTTCGTATCCGCAATTCCTTCCAACCTGCTCGACTTTTCCAGGAAGAAGGCCTTCCATCGTTTCCGTTCACGCCCTGATTCTGGTGGATCGATTCACAGGCCTGTTCCACCTTTTCAAAAAATTCATTGGATGCCTCATGTGCTTCGCTGACCTGCTGAACCATCTTCCCTTTCTTGAGCTGTGAAAGCAGTCCTTTCTGGGTTCTGGGGTTCCACAATTTGTTGAGGGCAAAGCTCACTTGACCGCTAGAGAGGCTCAGTCCGATGTGTCTGGAAGCCACCTGTTCAATGGTGTGTGCTTCATCGAAGACAACAAAATCATTCTTGAAGAGCACCCCGCCTTGCCCAGGCTCATCCACCGTGTTGAGCAAGGTAAAGAAAAGGGTATGGTTGAGAACCAGCACATCGGCCGAAAGAATCCGCTGACGAGCCTTTTGAAAAAAACACGGCGGATGCGTCTGCGAGAAGTCCGATTTAGGGCCGCATGATTTGGGGGAGCACAAACCTCGCTCGGAACAGACCTGTGACCAGACGTTGGGGCTCGGGGCTTGATCCAAATCAGACAAACTCCCGTCGGTGGTGGTTCTGGACCACTCAAGCAGTTGTTGAAGTTCGGCACTCTCGGGCGTCGTAAAAAGACCGTCAGACATGCGGCATGCCTTTTCGAGGCGTTTGGTGCACAGATAATTCTGGCGACCCTTGAGCATCGCATAGGAAAAACTCATTGGAAGGATCGCTTGGAGCATGGGCAGGTCCTTCTCCACTAGCTGCTCCTGCAAGTTGATGGTGTGCGTGCTGATGATGGCTTTTTTACCTGCCTTGGCAGCGAAGAGGATGGATGGAATCAGATAGGCAAGGCTTTTACCCACGCCGGTCCCCGCCTCCACAATGAGATGTTCGCCATGAATGAGGGATTCAGCGACCGCACGGGCCATAGCTTGCTGCTGGGGTCGGTATTCGAAGTTTCGGGCCTTGGATAGAAGTCCACCCTCGGAAAAAACGGCATCCACTTCCTCGATCAGTGATTCGTGCGGGATATCCGCCGGCTCAAATTCTGTTGCCCTGATCATGACTCTGAACCCTGTGAGACCTCGAGTCAGCCCAGATCCGGAAGCCGATCGGTTATCGACTGCTGGGCGAGGTTTTTGACCAGCTTGTGCGAGGGCAAGACCCCTCGCCACAACACGTTAGGGTAGATGACTGAATGCCGCCCCAGCACACTCCCCGGACTGACCACTGCATTGCAACCGATTTCCACGTGATCGCCAATAATCGCCCCCAATTTCATCAAACCCGTTTCCACCTTTTGACCATGAGTCGCCTCAGCATCGATGCGAATGACACCGTTGTTCCATTTCACATTCGAAATCTTGGCGCCCGCACCCAAATGCGAGCGAAAGCCAAAAATGGCATCTCCTGCATAATTCATATGAGGAACCATCACCTGATCGAAGAGCAGGCATTGCTTGAGTTCCGTGCCATGCCCCACCACACACTCATCCCCCACGATAACGTTGGAGCGGATGTAGGCATGATGACGAATCTGGCAATTGCGGCCAATGACCGCAGGCCCGAGAATGACAGCTCCCGCTTCAATGCGAGTCCCCTCTCCAATCGATACGTTTTCCCCCACAAAGCCGGCAAGACTAGTGTCTACCGAAGGGTCGACATGGAATGAGATGGCTGAAAAATAATCCTCCAGCCTCCTGAGGGCATCCCAAGGCATTCCACACGCATCGAATAAAGAAGCATGAGCCGTCTGCTCAAGATTCAAGTAGTCTTCGATGCGAAACATAGGCCGATACTAGATTTCCCCAGATAGTTTAAAAGGACATTCTCGCAAAGGTCGGTGCAAAGGAAATCCTGCACCTGTTCCACCGACCCTGACGCATGCCTCCGCCTGGGAATCCTCATCCGATGAAAGAATTCATCCCCTTGGGAACAAAAAACTTGGGAGACAGGGATCCTCCAGGCAGTTTTTTTAGTTCGTATCCGTGGTGGTATTGGCAGCGTAATTGCTTTAGAAGTCTCGAATTTGGTGGATATTAGCCTTTTGAAGACAACGTATGTTAACAGTTTTTTCGTATCCCTCATTGCGGTCTGACTTGGTCAAGCTGGCAGCGAGCCCTCTCACCCTGAGGCTTTCCAAAAGGAATGGTAATACTATATTGACATTTTTTTTCTTGGTTCTGCCCCAAGTCCTGATGCTCGCAGCAACGGAAGCATCCTGGCAAACCAGACAAGCCTTGCCGATGGAAGAGCAAGTCGAGGAACTTGAGCCACCCTTCCTGCTGACTCAAACCGGTTCAGCTTCGATTCCAATCAACGCCTCATTTGAATTGTTCGTCGAGGCTTCGGGGAGTGAACCGCTGCATTATCAGTGGTTTTTCAATGAGGTTCCCATCGAAGATGCACAGGCAACCAAGTTGTTCTTTGATACTTTTGAAGCAGAGCAGGTCGGGCACTATCATGTCACCGTCTCCAACACCGCAGGTATCACCCAAAGCGCTACGATGACCCTTTCACTCAATCCCTCGCTGACCCCGGAGCAGATCTTGATTGATTGGGACGCAAAATATGAAAGTGATGGTGGGTCCAACGTTTTTCCCCTTAAAGCCTTTCACGACGGCCTGGGTGGAAGCTTGTCGGCAGGCACTTTCTACTCAAATGAAGACCAGGAATCCCGCTTCCTGATTGCCACGCATGATGCGAGTGGGACATTGAAAAAAGCTTCGTTTCCCAGTTACTCCGATCTTAGCCGCGAACAAGCCCTGGCAGCCATAACTCTTTCCAATGGCTGGATCGTTGTGGGTGGCAGGAGCAGGCTCCCACTGGACGGCGACCCGGCAGTCGATCCAAACCATATCGAGTTTCCTTTCTTGGTAGCCGTCAATACCCAGGGAAAAGAAAAGTGGAGGCATGCATCATCCGATTTACGGGATGGTGCATTCGATACCTTTCAATGGTTGGATCTGCGCCAAGGTCCCGGGGACAGCCTGTTTCTTCTCGGGCAGGCCACTCGAGGTGACGAAAACCGCTTTTTCATGGAAAGGATGGATGTTCTCGGTGAGCAGTCTTCCTGGTTCCGCTGGTTGGATTCAGAGCAAAGCGAAAACAGTCCATGGACACCGAGTGGATTGGGAGTCCACTCGCAGGGAAGGCTGTATCTTTCCAGCACCCGCGTCGATGATGCGGGAGTTCTCCTCGAGTCGAAGATCACAGCGTTCGACCTGAGTGGCGACTTCTTGTGGGAAACCTCCTCGACAGCATTGGGCTTGGGTCCGTTACAACCGGTCGACATGCTGCAAACCGCAAATGGCGCAACCTATGTCGTTCATGAAAGCTGGAACAACCCGGAAGATGGGGATATCGAAATATGGCTGCTAAGCGCCTCGGGAACTCTCCTGTGGAGACAAATCATTGCCCTGCCTGATGGAGCGGCAGAACGACCCTCGGCAATGAAGGTCAACCATCGGGGAGACCTCATCCTTGCCGGAACCACCGAAACAGCCCCGGAGGGTCGCCAGATCCTTTTGGGCACCATGCAACAAGATGGAGCAAGCCCATGGTTCGTGCTTCTGCCACCATCGATGGTAGGTGCTGAAGACAAAGTGACCGATCTCGCCATCGACGACCAGGACAACATCATCCTGGTCGCCAACCGGACAGGTGTTTCCTCAGGAGGCGATATTGCCACCATCAAATTCGACCGCGATGGATCCCTGGTCTGGGAGGCGCGTTTCAGTGAGCCAGAACTGAGTGACCAGATAGCGAGAGGCATTGAATGGTCTCAGGACGGTGGGCTCATGTTGTCGGGATTGACTCAGGCGGGAGATGAAACACGCATGATCACCTTGAAACAATCTATCAGGAAATCAGAATCCAACCATCTTCCGCAAGCCTCCTGGGTTCCAGAACCTTTTGCCGGCACCTTAGCAGGTCCGGGGAGCTGGGTGGCTGACCTCATCACCTCTGATAAGGATGGTTCCGTAATGCGCGTCGATTTTCTTCAAGACAATCAGTTTCATTCAAGCGATAGCGAACCGCCGTTTTCCATGACTTTTGAAGCGCGTGTATCAGGCACCACAACATACCATGCCAGGATTTTTGATGACCAAGGAGGAGTCAACATTTCCGGGGCCTTGCACGTCACCGTCACGGTGACCGATGAAAATATCCCCTTTTTCACGAAACCCATGGATCCATTCATTCTAAGCGGACAGGATCCGATTACCTTGGATCCCGGGGTCAGTGCCTTGCCTCCATTGCGCCTCCAATGGTTCTTGAATGGGCAACGACTGGAGGGGGAAAAAGGATTGGCATTGGAAATCCCTTCCCCTCAAATGCGATCCCATTCCGGCACCTATACCCTTCGGGCGCAGAACGATGCCGGTCAAAGTATTTCCACGCCCGTGGTTGTCTCTATGGACTGGCCATTCGAATCAGGCGGGGATCTTTTTTCCGAACCTACTGAAATGAACGGAAATTCTGGTCAGCTTCGATCCAGCAATGTCCGGGCCACTAGGGAAACTGACGAACCCACCCATGCCCATCGACCCGGCGGCTCTTCAGTCTGGTTTCGCTGGCGACCGACCGAAACGGGACTTGCGCGTATCTCGCTGGAAGGTTCCAGTTTTGACACGCTACTTGCCGTCTATGCCGGAAGTTCCATCCAACAACTGACTCGGGTAAATGAAAACGACGATTCCGAAGGGGCCCGGACCAGTCGGGTGATCTTTGATGTTTTTGCGGGAGTCGACTACCTGATCGCGATTGATGGCTTCCTTGGTGTGAAGGGAAATATTCTCATGAACTGGACGCTGGAGCCTGAGACAAACGCTTCACCCGACACCAGCCCTTTACCCACAAGAAGCATCCGGAATCGCGATCTTGCCGAAGGTGCGTCCATCGTGCTCGATTATGGTCTGATCGCCCCTTCGACGTCGACCTATCAGTGGTATCGCAATGGGCACCTTATTGGTGCAGCCACTGGGAAAACCTTGCGTGTTGCCCAACATTTTACCCGACAGCATGCTGGCAGATACACCCTCGCGGTCAAAACACCAGAACAGGCATGGCTTTCTCCATCCAGCGACCTCTCCCTTGACTGGCCCGTCCAGGAACCCAGGGATGCCTTCGGTGATGCGATGCCGTTGACTGGAGACTCAGGTCATCTTCGAACCCACAACCGGGCAATGAGCCTGGAAGAGGGTGAACCCCTTCATGCCGGGATCACCGGTGGGCATTCCATCTGGTTTGAATGGACGCCGTCCGAAAATGGTCATGCCAGCATTTCACTGGAAGGCTCCAGCCTGGACACACTCTTGACCGTTTACCAGGGCCCGACCATCGATCAACTGACTACCGTCGGCCACGATGCAGATGGAGGAAAACTCGGCACCAGCCAGCTTGAATTCGCCGTTCAAGCTGGCGAGTCCTATCGCATTGCAGTGGATGGTTTCAACGAACAAACCGGAAACATCCTCATGAGCTGGAATTTGGAACCAGGCTTGGATTCCATTGCGGTTGTGATTTCTCCGAAGGCAGCCAGCGCCAGATGGGGCCATCCTTACAAGCTCGAAGCGGCCATTTCTCCATGGAATGAGACCTATCAACTCCAGTGGCATCACAACGGAATCCCTATCGAAGGTGCCAACTCAGCCGTCCTCTCCTTCGAATCCATGGCCGATCACCATGCCGGTTATTACACGCTTGCCTTGAAGACCTCGAGTGATGCATCTGTCAGTCGAACGATATCGCTCTCCATCAGCCTTCCTGGGCCCCATGGCAAATTCAGTGACCTGACCTTGGAGGAAAAATTTGGCATCCTCTATGAACACGTTCGAACGCACGATCCTGAAAAACCCAAACAAGCTTCTGAACCTCCTTCACCCTCCCCCTTCATTTCGGCCTACAGCGGAAAACATCTGGTGGTAGTTCATGAGTCCCATCGTGAAATGCTCGAGCCCTTTCATGATTCCAAGTTAGGGGCGGCGTCCGCATGGTTTGCTTTCCAGCCTCCGGTGGATGGTATTCTGGCACTGAATCTCAAAACCCAATCTGAGACCGCAGCTCTGGGTATTTATCACGCTCAGGGTCAATCCTTCCCAGAAATCAAGGATCACCTGGGAACCTTAACCACGCTAAAAGAACCAGAGGGAATCGGAAAACTCTTACCGGTTCACGCGAAGGAAACTTATTTCATTGCGGTGGAAGCAGGTCGGGAAGCGATCCCTGAAATCATGACCTTGAGTCATGAACTCCTGATCGACATGGCCATTGAGCCGATCTTTCCACCCACAGCCAAACCCTCCCTCCAGATCTCAACCCCTCCAGGGATCCCCTTCGTGATTGAAGGGAGTGTTGACCTCCTGGAGTGGACGATTATTGAGCAAGGGCGTGCCTTGGATGGCCAATACACATTTGATAATCACACATCCCTGGATCAGCCCTACCAGTTTTTCAGAGTGCTCACGGCAAATTGACGGCGTCTTGCTGGATTTTCCGCTGGCCACCCCATACCCACATCACCGAGAATGCGTGGCATGCCATGCCTCCGCTTTCTATTGCTTGCGTGTTTATGGACCTGGGCCGCTGTTGCGCAGACAGAAAGACCCAACATTTTGATGATCATGGCCGATGACCTCGGCTTCTCCGACTTGGGCTGCTACGGCTCTGAAATCCACACCCCTCATCTCGATAAGATGGCTCGCAGAGGTTTGCGCTTCACTCAGTTTTACAACACAGCCAAGTGCCACTCCTCGAGAGTCTCATTGCTGACAGGTCTTTATTGCGATCAAGCTGGTAGCGAGAGCCTGAGCCGTGGAACCACGATAGCGGAGGTTCTCGGAGAGGCAGGTTATTTTACTGCCATGTCAGGCAAGTGGCACTTGAGTGGACAGCCCACTGATTTTGGATTTGACCGTTACTGGGGACACCTCTCCGGAGCCGTCAATTTTTTCAAGGGCGACGATTCGTTTCGCTACAATGGCAAGAAATGGCCTGTCCCCCAGCAGCTCAATGGCAGACCTTTTTACACGACCCATGCCATGACCGACTTTGCCATTGAGTTCATGGAAGAAGCTTTGCAATCCAACCAGCCATTCTTTCTGTATGTGGCCTACAACGCGCCTCATTACCCCCTCCAGGCACCTGAGGAAGCCGTCAGGAAGTATGAGGATAAATATGACATGGGTTGGGACATGCTCCGCAAGGAACGTCATGCAAGACAACTTGAATCACGGTTGCTTCCCTCAAAATGGGGTCTCTCCCCTCGCCCCGATCACGTTCCCGCGTGGTCGAGTCTGACGGCATCCGAACAATCATGGGAAGCCGATCGCATGGAAGTCTTTGCCGCCATGGTGGATGTCCTGGACCAAAGTATCGGCAGACTGATGGAACAATTGAAAAAACAGGATGCTCTGGAAAACACCCTCATCATGTTTTGCTCTGACAATGGAGCCTGCCCGTTCGAACGCACCCGGGGACGCTACCTCAAACCCTGGGACCCGGAATCCTACTGGACCTACGATGCCAGCTGGGCGCATGCCGGGAATACCCCGTTCCGGCTCTACAAGCAAAACCAGCACGAGGGAGGCATCAGCTCACCCATGATTGTGCATTGGCCAAAGGGGCTTTCATCGACCACGGGTGCTGGCATTCGCTCCCTCAAGGATGGTTCACTAGTCACCGATCAGACCGCTCATCTGATCGACGTCATGGCCACGGCACTCGAACTGGGAAAGGCTTCCTATCCAGAGAGGGCAGGCACTCGGAAAGTAGATCCCCTGATGGGGCGCTCCCTGGTTCCCATTTTCAAGGGCCAGATGCGGCCTGAGCACGATCCACTGTATTTTCACTTTGGAACCGATCGTGCCCTGCGCAAGGGCTCCTGGAAACTCGTCAGTGCCAAGAAGGGAGCCTGGGAGTTGTACGATCTGGATGCCGATCGCACCGAATTGTACGATCTATCTGGCGAACATCCTGACAAGGTGAAAGCCATGGCAAAGGAATGGTTTGAGTGGGCGGAAAAAGTCGATCGACTCCGCGGTAAGGCACTGGCACCGATACAACAGCGCATCACGCCATTGGATTTCCGACGGGATACCACCAGCGGAGATTACCGAAAGACACCCTGAACCTTGCAACCTTTATAAAAACCCCATCCATGCGTATCGACCATCGGCCTTTGATCATTCTTCTAATTTGTTTCCTTCAATGGGGAGCTGCCCCGGCTCAGGAATTCCCTGCCAAAGATGCCGAAAGGCGCTTCCAGCCTCGCTTTGACCCCGTTCAGGAGAAGATCGAAGGCTGGACCGTCCACATCGAGCCATCCCTCAAGGAGAATCCAGAGGGACGCCAAGCATTGCGCATGCTCGCCGACCACCTCCACCGCATCAGCATCCTTATCCCCAAGGCTCCACTGGAACGCATGCGTCGTCTCGAAATATGGATTGAGGAGGATCATCCCCGGCTCAAGTCCATGCAGTATCATCCCAGCCAATCGTGGTTACTGGCCAACAAGCATGATCCCAGATTGACTCGCAAAGTCCACATCCCAGTAGCCCGACAGCTCCTCTCCCGATCCCAGCTGCTCAAGCATCCAGCGGTGATCCTCCACGAGCTGGCACACGCTTACCATGATCAGATCCTGGGCTTTGATCATCCGCCCGTAATCCAGGCGTTTGAGAAAGCAAAAGCCTCGGGTATCTATGAAAAGGTGCTTCTGTACACCGGGGCTGAAGTCGAGCATTATGGCTTGAACAACCACAAGGAGTATTTTGCGGAGGGAACCGAAGCCTACTTCTATCGCAATGACTTTTTTCCCTTTGTGCGGGCCGAACTCGCCCTGCATGATCCCTCACTGCATGAGCTTTTGGAAACAATCTGGGGGCCTGCCCGTTAGGGCTTGAATCCTGAGGGCTAGTTACTGGGCCGCGGAGGCCAGGGAATGTCGCTTCGCTTGGGTTCAGTCGTCCGAACCTGAATCCAAGGTACATCGCGCGTTCCACGAGGGTTGGTGACAATGGTCTTGGAAAGCGTATCGGGATCCTGCCATTTCTTAATTTCCGAATGCCCGTCAGCAAAGGAGAAGCCACAAGCACCGTTGTGGTAATTGGCGGGCATGTTGCCCCACTGATGCACCCGATTGACAAAAGTCAGATGGTAGCCGTCGTCGATGGCATCAGGATGTTCATCCAAAAAGACATACTTGTTGGAGGGCGCAATAATGGCCGATTGCTTACGAAAGGTATAAAAATCCTTGTCGATCTCATCCGTATACCAGCTGTCTCCATTGATGCAGCCGTTCATCGACATGCTTCGAACCCTCGGATAGACCTCCCGTCCAATCTTGGCAGTACTTTTATCCGCAGGGCATTTGTAAATTTTGAGAGACTGGTTGTAATCCCAAAGAAGGCCCCTCGGGGAAGTCAGCAAAGTCGTATTGGTTGCGTCTGTAGGGGTCTTGAGCCAACCCTCCACCCACCCTTTCTGACTGCCGGTTCCATTTGGCACCAACCGATCACTGTGATCCCCCGGATACATGTGCCACGCCAGCCCCAATTGCTTAAGATTGTTCATGCACGATATGCCTTGTGCCTTGGTCTTGGCTTTGGAAAGAGCCGGAAGGAGCATGCCAGCCAGAATGGCGATGATCGCAATGACCACCAGCAGTTCGATGAGGGTGAAGGCTCGAGATTTCTCAGTGGAGTTTGACGCTTTCATGGGGGTTCGGAATGATTCAATTCGTAGATGGGCGGTTCAAGGAGCCCAAAGTCGGAAAAACAATGCGTTTCGATCCGTCGGCAAGGTGAGGTTTTGATGATCTCCTTCGATAACCAGCGTCTCACCGACAGGTTCCCACTCACTTGTCAGGGAAGCCGTTTGCTGCAGCTCGAAAGACGCTGCAGCTATTGGCCAGCTGAGGACGATAGAGCCATCTTCCCCCGCGGCAACGGTCAGACGCACATCGGGTGGAAGAGGCGTCGGAGGCACAAACTCACCTTTGACAAGATGAAGGTCATCCAACAGCAGGGTGTGATCCCCTTGAGGATTGGTCGTGAACTCAAGCAATCCATCAGAGAACAAGGGCTCAAAGGTCAGATACCGAAGATGAAAGGGTAGATTACCTCCAACTGGCAATACTTCTTCCTCCAACAGCAGCTCACCGTCAAAAGCCACCGAGTAGGCGGTGACACCATCACCACAGCAATTCCTCGCATTGACGTAATAGTAAAGAGTATGGGGTTCTCCCGGTTCCAGACCTTCAAGGAACTGTCCCATGATGACAGCACCCTGAATGAAGAGAACACTGTCTTGATCCAATCCTGATCCGTTATCCGAAAACGGCCCCATGCCTGTTACATTGACACCACGTCCGCCACTGCTGAACTCCCAGCCTGCCATGGCCGCTGGTTGAATGTAGCCAACGCCCACAGGACTGCCGCTGGCTTCAAAACTGGGGTTGCGGATCACGATCTCCTCCTCTTCTCCGCGGGGCAGAAGATGAATGGCATCAAGCAGAAGGGTGGCATCCCCTTCAGCTTCACTCACAAACTCCAGCAAACCCTCCGAGGTGCCTGGCTCAAAGACCACATTCTGAAAATAGTAAGACTCCAGACCTTCTTCCACAGAAGGAAGGATCTCCTGAACCGACCATAGTTCTTCACCACCAAAGCGGACACTCGCACCGAGGCTGCCTCCGCAGCAGTTGCGGGCATTGTAATAAAACTGCAACCAGTAGGTCTGGCCTGGATTCAATCCTTGGATTGACTGGGAAAGGCTCCCGCTACCCTGGATGAAAGCCACCTGGCGGCGGTCTGGGATCAGCCCATTGTCGTGGAAGGGACCTTTGGCTTGATTGAGCCCACTTCCCCCATTCCATGAGACAATCGCGCCCACGCCGATCCCATCGGGCGCCTCATTGCTTTCAAAGCTCGCATTCTTGATGAAGGAGCTGATCACGTTGATCGCGGTGTCATTGGCCATTTCAAGGCCGGTGGGAGGGGTGATGAGCAATCTCACCGAACCCCTGCCATTGGCGAGCACCTCAAAGGTTTGAGTGTTGTCTCCCCCTTGACCAAAGGAAAGCCTCAGAAAACCGTCTTCGCCCGCCCCCAGCAGGGAAGCGATACCTCCATTAGGGCTGCTGAAGACTACATCGGCCGACTGAATTGCCAGGTAGGCCTCGGGGACTGTCACGGTGACGGCTGCTTTTTCTCCGGGGCCCAGTTCAAGAGCCGTTGGAAAGACGCTCACGGGAGGAAAGGAGGCCCCCACGTCGCCCTCCAGGTGCAGGGCATCCAGCAGCAAGGTGTGGTCGCCTTCCTTGGTCTGCAGAAATTGCAACTGCTTCTGCACATTGTCGGCAACGAAACTCAATGCTCCTTTTCGGTAAGGGTTGCTTCCACCGACCGCACTGACAGAAGCCTTGAAAAGAGACTCCCCATCAAGAAGAACCTCCAGGTCGGTTTGATCCCCGGAACGTGCATTGTATTCAAAGCTGAGACTGTAGGTGTTGCCTACGACAAGATTGTCCAGTCGCTGGGAAAGGGAACCAATACCGTTGATGAATCCCACATATTCGGGTTCGGATGAGCGACCATTGTCGGCAAAGGTGCCGACGCCATCCAGACTCACCCCATAAGTTCCCTCTCCCACCCATCCGGCCATATGAGCAGGACTGATGATGCCGTCGGGATCCAATATTTCTCCGCTGGCCTCAAAACTGGGGTTCATGACGGGAACCTCGCCTTCGGATCGAATCACAAAGCTGACCGCATCCAGATTCAGGGTCGCATCTCCACTAGCCGTTGTTTCAAAGGTCAGGAAACCGCCGTCAAATTCCGGAACAAAAGCTACGTTGCGGAATTTGTAGGGATTGCCATCAGTAGATGGTTTGATGTTGCTGATCTGATCCAGGGAAACATCATCCCATTTTACTTCTAGGTCAATCGTCCCTCCGCAGCATCCTCGCGCATCATAGTAAAATTGTATCCAATGGGTCTGGCCCGGAGTCAGTCCAAACACTTCCTGAGTCAGGGTTCTGGAGCCTTGAAGGAACACCACCTGTGACTGG
>CACEMW010000010.1:0-55901 GCA_902560705.1 uncultured Verrucomicrobiota bacterium | reverse complement strand
TGAAGAAATCCGCGAAAAGTTATATCATGAAGAATAACTTAATTGGCGCGAGTTTTCTCAAATAAGATCGCCTTTTGGCTTCAACCCAAGGGCTTTCATATCTTCTTCCGCCGAACACGAGTGCTTCGACACTTTGTCCATCTGCCCCACTGCTTTTTTTACGGTCCAGTTCCTGAGCAACTTGTTTTCAACTAATAGTTTGAAAAGTTTCCAGTTCTCGAAGTTTTGTTTTTGATCCACATTTTGAGCTTCCCGACAACTACTCCTCCCCTAGACGAGGAAAGTATTTAGCTTTCCATATTATTGATCATGCTAATGCAATATCTTCAAATCAACTGCTTTAGTAAAAATTAAGCTATCATACTAATTTGTTTCGGAAAGACCGGAGGTGCGAGACTTGATCCGGGCTGAGAGGTGCCTCCCTGGAGCGCCCAGACATGATAGAGAAATCATCCTCGCTCTGCACCGGGAGCGAATCCTCGGTGAGCCAACTCCACCTGGCACATGCAGCCTCGTTGCGGCGAAGAACGCAATGCAACTGGAGGTAGTATGCGAGGTAGGCAGCCGGGTTCAAGGCCTTTAGTTTTTCGCATCGCTTGATGATCACTTTGAACGTGTCGATCTTGTCCTTGACCGTGTAATTAGTGTCGTCAATTGCTTTGGGTAAGGGCTTGGACTGCCAGGCAGTGAGATCGAGCTTGCAGCTGTCGATGAAGCGGCGGCTGAAAAGCGATCTCACATTTTTAATGTGCGAGTTGGCAGTGCGGATAGCTGTCTGGCGAGCTTTGTGTTCTTTGCCATCTACGATCTTCGTCCTACACCATTTTTTGCCTCTGTTGACGAGGTTATCGTTTTCTTCATGTCTGTAAGTAGTTGGTTATTCATTATTACCACGAGCGAGAAAGCATGGGGAGAGTTGGTACCCCGAGTAGGACTCGAACCTACAACCAATTGATTAAGAGTCAACTGCTCTACCAATTGAGCTATCGAGGCACGTGGTATAAAATGGTTTCACAAGCTGCGTTTGTCAAATGATATGTGGGAGCGTATGTTTTTTGGGTATCCGGAAGGTCCCTCGACTCACGGCTCCTTGGGCAGTAACACTGAACGAGGCTTGTGACACAGATAGATAGCACTCCATTGGCATGGAAACATTACTAGATGACTTTTTGCAGTATTTGCGTCAAGAGCGTGGCCATGCCGAGCAAACCATCGCTACCTATTCGGGTGTTCTACGACGTGTCGCTGGGTGGCTCCAGAACGATCGCTCCATCAAGCGATGGTGTGATGTGGATCTGCCCATGCTAAACCTTTTCTTGGAGCATGAGCGCAAGCGGCAGATACCTTCTCGAGATACCATGGTCTCAAAAATCATCAGCCCTGAGACTCTGTATTTGGAGATCGCTGCCCTGCGCAGCTTTTTTAAATATGCCGAAGCTGAATCGCATTTGTCCCGTAACCCTGCTGAGCATCTTTGTTTACCCAGGCGATGGCAGCGCCTTCCCAAAAGCTTGTCGTATGAGCAGGTAGGAAATTTTCTACGGCCTGAGAAGCCAGAAACCGCTTTTAGTCTTTGTGAGCAGGCAGTGGTGGAATTAGCGTATGCCGCCGGCCTCCGGCTGTCTGAATTGACCCAACTGCGTCTGGAACAATTGCATTTGGATGCATCGTTTGTTCAGGTCATTGGCAAAGGTGGCAAAGAACGAGTTGTGCCTGTGGGGGGGGCTGCGAAGAGTGCCATCCATGATTATTTGGATCGAGGGCGTCCCCAACTGGTACGCTCTTCAACACCGGGGGCTGTTTTCCTAACCCAACGTGGAAGTGCCTTTGCCCGAAGCACGCTCTGGTTGCGGTTCATCAAGCGAGCCAAAAGATGCGGCATCGAGGGGCGTCTGACTCCCCACATGCTTCGTCACAGTTTTGCCACGCATTTATTAGATCGAGGGGCAGATTTGCGTGTCATACAGGAAATGTTGGGGCATGCCAGCGTGGCGACTACCGAGCGTTATACCCATGTCGCTGTTGAAAAATTGGGACACATCCATCAAGCTTATCATCCCAGGGCTTGAATCTGTGAATCGGGACGGATATTTCAAAGGAGCACTTTCAAGTATTACTTAATACGCAAATGCATGCCAAAGGACTTCATCGCGACCATGGGGAATCCGTCTCAGTGGATGGAGCTTCTGAAAGATCGCTGATGCTGGTGGCTGGCGAGCCCAGTGGGGATTCGATGGCTGCGGGACTTGTGAGTGCGCTTAAGGGGTCTCTAGGCCAGCAGGGAAATCTGTCTTTTTGGGGAGCAGGAGGTGAAGCAATGGAAAATGCTGGAGTCGAGGTGCTGATTCCTTTGGCGAAGCATGGAGTCTTCGGGTTTTTCGAGGTGATCCAGCATGTGCTGAAGTTTCGGTGCTGGATGCAACAGCTTGTAGATCATGCCATCGCCAGGCGTCCCAAGGTCATTGTCCTAACCGATTACGCCGGCTTCAATTTACGTTTCGCAAAGTCCCTCAGAAAAGCCATCAGGAGATCCAAAGTATCCTGGAACCCCTACATCCTGTATTATGTTTCACCTCAGGTGTGGGCTTCCAGATCGGATCGTGTTTACACCTTGGAAAACAATGTGGATTGCCTGCTCAGCCTTTTTCATTTTGAAAAAAAATGGTACCATTTAAGGGCCCCTGGCTTCAGGGTGGAATATGTGGGTGACCCCATGCGCGCGAAATACCAGGATCTTTTTCCTGAAGCCGATAAAGCTCTTTCGACCCCTCCTTCCATGGTCTTGCTTCCTGGGAGTCGGCAAGGAGAATTAAAGAGGCATTTGCCCATTCTACGAGAGGTTTTGGAACATATCCAACAGCGGGTTGCAAAGGTGGATTGCTGCATGATTCTCAACAATCAGGAGCATCTGGAAACAGCCAAGGGCCTATTAGGGAGTTTGCCGGGCTTGCGTTTTCAGGAGGGTGGCTTGAGTAAAGCTCTTGAGCAGGCTGATTTGGCAATTGCTTGTTCTGGCACGGTCACCAGAGAATGCGCCTATCATGGTGTCCCAACGGTTGTTTTTTATCGCCTCTCCTGGTTCACCTATCAGCTTGCTCGAAAGTTGGTCCAGGTAAAATACATCTCCATGCCAAACATCATGTTGAATCGAGAAGTATTTCCCGAATACATCCAACAGGAGGCCTGTGGCGAAAAAATTGCGAGCAAGGTCCTGGAGATGCTTCAGTCAGCATCCATGCGTCAGGAGGTTCGTAATGCCTTGGCGGAATTGATGGTGGAGCCAGCAACACAGAGAGGTTTCCACCAAGCAGCCAAGGTAACACTTGAGTATCTTCAAAGGTAATGCGGCTGGGTTTGGGAAATTTTCAGCGCCGATGCAACTTCATATCGGGAGAGCAACCGAACGGTAAAGAGTTTTCATCGCTTCTGTTCCATACTTCTTTTCGAGTCGCCTGATGATAAAATGTCCGCGCGCCATGTTTTGGAAGTGACGGATGAAGAGTAAATTCACGGTCATCCCGCCTGCTGCACCGATCAACGGAACCATTTTGGCAGCAGCTTGCTGTGAAAGGATGAGGCCAAAGCGAGCAGCTATGACACTTATGAGTCGAGTGAATGCTATTGCTGCTCCCTTGGCTGCCTGCGCACCCGCGAGCGCAACGGTGGCCTCTGAAACAGCCTTGGCGAGCGCAAGTCGAACGGCCCAGTAGTGATGCGTATGTTCGGGTTGGCTTTCCGAACCTCCCTCCATGGCGAAGACTTCAAGGCAGGAAGTGAGCGTTTCGGGGGAACTCAAGGGGTGCCCCTCACTCCTCGCGATATCTGCAATGGATCGCAGCATGAGGGTGGTGGAAAGAGGCAGCTCCCAGATCAAGGTGGCAAGTCCCAATGTGCCTCCCATGCCTCCGCTCACTAGTAGGGCTACCTGATGAAATCCCTCTGAGGAAGGCCGAACTTGTTTCTTGTTAAGTGTCCAAGTGGCGACCCTTGTGGCCTGTCGGAGGGCGACCATCGAGCTGGTTTCAATGGTCGCTCGGATGATGCGTGGCATGGCTTCCATGACGCGCTCAACAGGGCGTCC
This sequence comes from uncultured Verrucomicrobiota bacterium, assembly GCA_902560705.1. Lineage (GTDB taxonomy): Bacteria > Verrucomicrobiota > Verrucomicrobiia > Limisphaerales > AAA164-E04 > UBA7971. Next base: position 51,820 of record CACEMW010000010.1, on the reverse strand, counting down.
GAGGTGTTTTGTCATCCGCATGGCCAGGGTGGGTTGCTCAAGTAACAGTCTGGCTTGTCTCAGGTCACGCAATTCCTGATCACTGAGCTGTGGAATCTGTATTTGAGGGGGATTGACCACGATTTTCATATTCCCATATTCTTTGTCTTTTTTCAATCAGTGAGTCGTTCAGCACGGTTCTTTGGGGAAATTTGATAGCTTTTAAATAAAAGATGTCCCTTTTTTCGCCTGGCTTTCGCTAGGAAAGATGTGTCCGTCAAAATGCAAGTGGGCACGATAAGAAAAAGACAGTGACCATTGGGTCTCCATGCCGCATGATAGCAGTGCGGTCTAGATAAAAGGATGATCATGAAAAAGTTCTCAAAAAGATTGCCGCATATGGTTTGGCTCAGTTTGTTCATATTGCCCTGTGTGGTCGGGTGTCATTCTCACGATTCGCACACCGTTATCACTCCTGCGACCCAGCCACGCTTAGTCCGAAAGGTGACGACGACAACGACCACCACTTCAGTAAAACCGCCTATCGAACAGGCGCCGGTATCCCAGGCGCCAGTGTCTCAGGCGCCAGTGTCCCAGGCAGAGTCGCAAATGGTTTACCCGGCAGAATTGAGTGCCTCGACGATGGAGGTGGTCAAGCTTTATGAAGCGTTGATGTCCGAAGCAGTCATGGCCACTTTCATACAAACCAGTGAGCAACCATTTTCCCTGGATGCGAATCAAATGATCTACCTCAAGGACATCGGTGTTTCTGAAGAGATGATAGGTTTGATGATGGAGCGGGATGGTTTTCTGGGAAATGGGGGTTCTCCCGTCGCGGTCAACCCGTCAGACAATAATGTTATTGCTGACTCTTCGGTTACGATGGACACCACTGCCATGTCCGAGGGTGAAAGCCCAGCAGGGATGGCTCCAGAAAGCCTCTCACCAACGATCCAAAAAACCACCACCGTGACAACGGAATATTTCCATGAGCAGCTCGAGCCCTACGGAGCTTGGGTTCACGTCAGTGATTATGGTTGGTGCTGGAGACCGACAGTGGCGATACGGAATCCAGCGTGGCGGCCGTATTGTGATAACGGTCGTTGGGTTTACAGTGATTGTGGTTGGTATTGGAATTCCCACTATTCCTGGGGATGGGCACCCTTCCATTATGGCCGGTGGGCTCTCCATGGTTCTTATGGGTGGGTGTGGTCTCCTGGTACGGTCTGGGGCCCTTCATGGGTGACCTGGCGGACGACTGACGCCTACTGTGGTTGGGCTCCTTTACCCCCGGCTGCTCACTATCATAGCGGCATCGGTTTCACTTATCAGGGCAATCGGGTTTCTGTCGGATTCGGATTTGGTTTGGGGCATGCCCATTATGCTTTTGTGTCTAAGAGGCACTTTCGGGAGGATCATGTTGGAAGGCATGGAATCAAGCTGGAATCCGCTCGAGACGTGTATCAAAACTCGACCATCACCAACAACTACAACGTGGTCAACAACAATCAGGTGATCAACGAGGGTATCTCTGTTGAGCAATTAAACATTCAAAATCGTGAGGAACTCAAGCCGGTTCGGTTACAAGATGTTGCTGGGCCAGAAAAAACAACATTGGATGCGGATTCAGGACGCAAGGGCGATTTTCTGCCCGTCTACCGGCCCGCCATGTCCAAACAAAACCCGATGGTATCAAGAGAGCTGCTCAATCGGCAGTCCAAGCGGCCTGCCTTAATGCGACCATCGGAGCCTGTTGGAGATAAACCAGTGGCTTCGGTTCCTGGAGTTCAGAATTCCCTCGCCATGCGTTCAAAACCCAGCACTCAATCTGCTGGTTTGAAAGGGAACCTGGCAACGGACAAACAACTTTCGGGCGCCATGCCGCTTCAACGGCAAAATAGTGGCTTAAACCAAGGTCGTTCGTCGCGTCTTTCATCCAGTCGCCCATCGTACACCAAAACTCAAAAACCTCTTCGAGGGGGTGGTATTGGTTCTGATCCTGCTGGCTTGAATTCGAGAGATTTAGTGTCGTCTCGCAATTCAGGGCGCGTTGTGAAACGACCTGCGGTAGCGCATCAAACGGGTTCGGAAAACTGGACCCAACCATCGGTTTCTCCGCCTTCTGCATCCTCCAGAATTTCCGCAAACAGATCGCTACAAAACCGTCGTTCTGTCCCCACGCCAAGTGCTTCTGCGATGACGTCGAATCCGTCAGCCACCCGATCAACCATTGACACGACTGCCAACGACAAGTCTCGGCTATCGAATCGTTCCAGGATCACGCATTCATCCAGTAGCCTCGCAAATCGATCCATTCCCAGAACCGTGTCTCCGCCCATAAATCGATCAAGCATGACGACACGATCAAGTGGTGTCGGGAATCGCATGGTCTCTCCAAGACCATCGCCCCCAAGCAGCCGGCCAAGCATCACGACCCGATCAAGTAGTAGCGGCAGTCGTATGGTTTCCCCAAGGCCGTCGACCTCAAGCAGCCGGCCAAGCATCACGACCCGATCAAGTAGTAGAGGGAGTCGCATGGTTTCCCCAAGGCCGTCGACCTCAAGTAGCCGGCCAACTATCACGACCCGATCGGGAGGTATCGGAAGGCGGCCTTCATCGCCGCCTGCTCGATCCATGGCTCCAAGGTCGTCGATGACCACGCCGGCCTCCAGACCCTCCATGGGCGGCGGTATGCGCCCAGGTTCCTCGGCAAATAGTCGACCACAGCCTAGTCGTCCATCGACTGGTTCGGTCACTCCCCGACCAAGACGGTGACAAGCATGAGTGCCTTTGCCAGACATCTACATTGTTCCATCAAGGGGTGCCTATGCTTGCTGTTCGTGTGTGGAACATGGGTGACCCGGGCTGCGGAAGAAACATTACAGGTTGTCTTCGAGACTGGCTTTGAACAAAAAGAGGGGTATCAGCTGGACGCAGACCTTATTGGACAAATGGGGTGGTTAGCTTTCGATGGCGGGGATAGCTTTCTGGAAAGCACGGTGAATGGATCTTCGGGCTTGGTTGATGGTTTTTTAGAGGGTGGTGGTCAGCAAGCCTACCTTGGCTATTTACCCCCTGACCCAGAACTGAATACCGAGTTTTTGAGTTTGCTGAGGCCTTTTGACTATCCTTCCAGTGATTTTGTCAGCAATCAGCGGCTGCGTTTTTCCGTCGTGATGTCAATCGTCGATTCCAGTAATGAGCAACGCGACAACTTTCGATGGAGCGCCTACAACACCGAGGGATTTCGACTTTTTACGCTGGACTTTGACAATGAGACGAAGGACATCGCTTTCGCGTTGGATGATGGGGAACCTCTTCAAACCACCGGTTATGAATTTGAGAATAGCGTGTTCTATGACCTGACGATGGAGATGGATTTCCAATCCAATCAATGGACAGTCTCCATGGGCGGTGTGGTTGTTGTCGATGCACTTCCCATGACCACCCAAGGAAATCGGCTCGATTTGGCAGACATGGATGCCATATGGGCAATTTATGATCCAAGGAATCCCGGAGATAATTTTCTGGTGTTTGATGATTACCGTTTGGAATCCATTGACCGCGCTTTGCCCATACCCTCCATATTGGTTGTAGGGTTACTTTCAGATGGACAATGTGTTCTGAGGTTGCAAGGAGAGCCCAATACTCGTTGGTCCGTCTCCCACTCCAATGACCTGAGTGTTTGGCAAGAAGCTTCCTCGGATGTTTCCCTGGGCAACGATGGAACGGCAAGCTGGATTGATTCGACGGCTCCCGGCAAACCGCACCGGTTTTACCGATTGGCGGCCTCGCACCGATGAAGGTGGGTTCAAATGACGATTTTCTTTCAAAACCATCCATGGTTGAACCGGGGTGAAATTCGTGACAACATGCGAAGCCATGGTGCTTATTGTACGCCAGCGTCGGCTCCTCGTGCCTCCCGTACAAGGCTTGACTTTTGTCCTTTTCTTTCTCGCATTTAGCCAGTCCGTGGGAGAGATTGTTTCCCGAGGGGCCAATGGAGCCACCCGTCCAAATGTCGTTCTCATAATGGCTGATGATCTTGGGTGGGGGGATGTTGGCTTCAACGGCAATCAAGTGGTTCAGACGCCCCATTTGGACGCCATGGCCAATAATGGCTTGGTCTTTGATCGCTTCTATGCCGCCGCGCCTGTCTGCAGCCCAACCAGGGGTTCCTGTCTGACTGGCCGCCATCCCTATCGCTACGGGATTCGTACTGCCAACTCCGGTCATTTACCGGAATCTGAGTGGACCCTTGCAGAGTGTCTTCGCCAGTTAGGTTATCGGGCGGGGCATTTTGGAAAGTGGCATTTGGGTACGTTGACCCTGGAGGGAAGGGATTCCAATCGAGGAGGTGATCGGAACCATGTACACCATACGCTGCCAACTTCACACGGATTTGATGTTTTTTTCAGCACTGAGGCAAAAGTCCCTACCTGGGATCCCATGTGGGGCCCGAAATCTTTCAATCGTACTTGCTGGTTCCCATTGAGCCCGGGAAGCCGCAAGCCCTATGGCACGTCCTACTGGATGCCAGAGGGGCGCGTCGAGGATGCTCTCGATGGGGATGACTCTGCATCCATCATGGACCAGGCCCTGGCTTTCATGGCTGACGCCAATGCTCATCATGTGCCCTTTTTGACAGTGATCTGGTTCCATGCGCCTCACTTGCCAGTAGTTACGGGCAAAAAATGGTCTGGGCGCTATCAGAGCCTGGGCGCTTACCATCAACATTATTACGGATGTATTTCAGCCTTGGACCATCAGGTTGGACGGTTGCGTTCCTTTCTCAAGCGGGAGGGGCTGGCAGATCAGACCATGATCTGGTTTGCTTCCGACAATGGTCCTGAAGGTCGATCCTTCTCTGCACCTGGTTCTGCTTGGCCTTTTCGGGGTCGCAAACGCAGCCTGTTGGAGGGGGGAATTCGTGTTCCGGCCATCGTGGAATGGCCAGCAAGGGTCTCGGCTGGCAGGAGAACCCGAGTGCCTGGAGTGACCAGTGATTACCTCCCAACGATCGCCGATTTCTGTGGGGTGAAATTGCCGGATAAGCCCTACGATGGCACCAGTCTTCGGTTGGTTTTGGTGGGTTCGGGGAAGGATTCCCCATCACCCATCATGGCCACAAGGGTCATTGGGTTTCAGTCGGGCCCCCAGTTTGCCTGGATGAAGGGTGCCATGAAATACTACAGCCCCGATCAAGGTAAAACGGAGATGCTGTTTGATTTGGAACAGGATCCTGAGGAAGCTTATGATCTTTCAAAAACTTCTGTGGAGTTGCTCAATCGCATGCGTGGTGAGTTCGAGCGCTGGCAGTTGGACTGCCAAAACAGTGCCAAGTCCATTCGATGAATCGCCTTTAATTTTTCATGCCCTCTTCTTCTCAGGCCCAACCTCAGTGGTGGCAAACCGCGTTCATGACCCGAGTGTTGCCATTCATTCTTTTTCTCATTCTGACAACGTGTCAGGGACGTTTCGGGCTTGCCTCGCATTTTTGGTGTTATGCTTTTAAGACGTTGATCGGGATCGGTCTGATTGCATGGATGTGGAGCCAGGTGAAGGAGATGCGCTGGCGCATGAGTTGGGAGGCTTGCTGCGTCGGACTTGCCTGCTTTTTGATTTGGGTCGGTCTGGACGGCGTGATTCCGCGTCTAGGAGCTCTTTTGGGAGACGGGGCCGGGGAAAAACCGTGGCAGTGGAATCCCTTCGAGTTCTTCACGGATCACCCAGCATTGGCGTGGACGTTTGTAGGGATCCGGATCCTCGGCTCGACACTGATTGTGCCTCCTCTGGAGGAGGTTTTTTATCGATCGGCCGTTTATCGTTATTGGGTGGCCCCGAATATCGAATCGGTGCCGCTGAACCGCTTTCACTTCAAAGCGTTTTTAGCGACGAGCATTCTCTTTGGTATGGTGCATCAAGAATGGTTGGCTGGCATTTTCTGTGGTGCTGCCTTCCAATGGCTGGTGCTCCGTAAAGGGCATCTAGGGGATGCCATGACGGCCCATGCGATCACCAACGCTCTCCTGGGGCTCTATGTCGTGTGGGCGGATTCCTGGCAGTTTTGGTAGAGGGCGGTCAACAGATGGTCAACTCGGACATTGACAGCTGCGCCGCGTCTGATATTTTCGCCGCTCGTTTGAGCTTTTATAGTTCAAGCTGCGTCAGGACTTCGGCAATCTTTCTCTAGATTCACCGCACACAAAAATTATGGCTAAAAAAGCATCAGGAACCTCTAAGGTTAAATACGTATATCACTTCGGAAACAAGACAGATGGCCACGGGAAGATGAAAGAACTTCTCGGTGGCAAAGGAGCCAATTTGGCTGAAATGACCCGTATCGGGTTGCCCGTGCCTCCAGGTTTCACCATTTCCACGGAAGTTTGCACTTATTACTACGCCAACAAGCGTACGTACCCCAAGGTGCTTCAGGCTCAGATGGAGGAGGGTGTTCGTCGCATGGAAAAGCAACTGGGTAAAAAATTTGGAGACAAGAACAATCCTCTGCTTCTGTCGGTTCGCTCTGGTGCTCGCGAATCCATGCCCGGTATGATGGATACCATCCTCAACCTGGGCCTCAATGATGAAACCGTCGAAGCGCTTGCCACATCCAGTGGCAACGCACGTTTTGCCTGGGACAGCTACCGCCGTTTTATCCAAATGTACGGCGATGTGGTCATGGGAGTCCAAAAGTTACCTAGCGAAGATGAAGAACCTTTTGAACTGGTCATCGAGAAGGTCAAGAAGCAGCGTCTGAAAAATGCACACGCTGAGGACACGGCTTTGTCTGCTGACGACTTGAAGGTCCTGGTCAATGAGTTCAAGAAACTGGTCAAGCAGCGTACCGGCAAGGCATTTCCCAACAATCCTTGGGATCAACTGCGGGGTGCCGTGGGTGCTGTTTTCAGTAGTTGGATGAACGATCGTGCCATTGTTTACCGCAGAAAATATAACATCCCGGCCGAGTGGGGGACTGCGGTGAATGTTCAATCCATGGTCTTCGGTAATACGGGCGAAAATTCAGGTTCCGGTGTGGCCTTTACCCGTGACCCTGCTACGGGTGAAGATGTTTTTTGGGGTGAGTTCATGATGAATGCCCAAGGTGAGGACGTTGTAGCGGGTGTTCGTACTCCCAATCCTGTGGCAGACCTCAAGAAGGTCATGCCCAGTGCGCACAAGGAGCTGATGCGGATCTGCAAGGTGCTGGAGAAGCACTTCCGTGATGTTCAGGACTTTGAGTTCACCATCGAGGAGGAGAAAGTCTACATGTTGCAGACTCGCAATGGTAAGCGTACTGGCCTGGCTGCTGTGCGTATTGCCTGCGAAATGGTGAAGGAAAAGCTAATCACCTGGAAAGATGCCATCAAGAGGATTCCTGCAGATGACCTTGACCAGCTTCTGGCTCCCGTCTTTGATCAATCAGCCGTCAAGAAAGTCAAGGCGATCGCCAAGGGCCTTCCTGCCGGACCTGGAGCGGCAACGGGTAAAGTCTATTTCAATGCGGATCGTGCTGAGGCCGCCAAAGGAAAGGGTGAGGAAGTCTTGCTCGTGCGCTTGGAAACCTCTCCGGAAGATTTGAGGGGCATGATTGCTGCCAACGGTATTCTCACCGCTCGCGGTGGGGTTAGCTCACACGCGGCGCTGGTCGCCCGTCAGATGGGTAAGATCTGCGTGTGCGGTGCTGCCGAAGTGCAGATCAACTACGCCAAGCGAACCATGAAGATCGGTAAGCTGAACTTCAAGGAAGGCGATTTTCTCTCTATCGACGGTACGTCCGGTGAAATCTACCAGGGAGAAGTGAAGACGGCTCCTTCAGAGGTCATTCAAGGGCTTCTGGAAAACAAAGCAACAGCCAAGCGCAGCCGTACTTACAAAAACTTCAAGCAGATCATGGACTGGTCTGCTAAAGCCACCAAGATGCAGGTGAGAACCAATGCAGACACTCCTGGACAGGTTAAAAACGCTGTTTCGTTTGGTGCCACTGGCATCGGTCTTTGTCGCACAGAGCACATGTTCTTCGAAGGCAATCGTATTGATGCAGTCCGGGAAATGATTCTTGCTGAAAACGAAAAAGACCGTCGCAAGGCAGTCAAGAAGCTGTTGCCCTATCAGCGCAAAGATTTTGAAGGTATTTTCAAGGCTTTGGCCGGCCTTCCTGCGACCATTCGCCTGCTCGATCCACCTTTGCATGAATTCCTGCCTCACGACAGCAAACAGATTGCCGATTTGGCGAAGAAATTGAAGGTCAAGCCCGCGGAGATTCAGAAACGGGTCCATGAATTGCACGAGTTCAACCCAATGCTCGGTCACCGGGGCTGTCGCCTTGCGATCTCCTATCCTGAAATCGCTGAGATGCAGGTCCGCGCCATTTTCGAAGCGGCTGCGAACGTTCAAAAGAAGAAAATCAAGGTGAAACCTGAAATCATGGTTCCTCTGGTCGGCTTCAGTAAGGAGCTTGAGCTTCAAGCTGAGATCATCCACCGAGTGGCCAAAGAAGTTTCGAAGGAGAAGGGAGTGAAACTGAGCTATCTGGTGGGGACCATGATAGAAGTGCCTCGTGGCGCCGTCACTGCGGATCAGATTGCTCAAACAGCTCAGTTCTTCAGTTTCGGAACCAATGACCTGACGCAGACTACTCTTGGTATGAGCCGTGATGACTCCGGGTCCTTCCTGCCTCATTATCAGGAGCAGGAAATTGTCACTAACAATCCATTTGCTGTTGTTGATCAGACGGGTGTGGGGCAGCTCATGGAAATTGCCGTCCAGAAAGGACGCAGCACTCGAAAGAATATCAAGTTGGGCATTTGTGGTGAGCATGGTGGAGAGCCCAGCAGCGTAAAATTCTGCCACAAATTAGGGTTGAACTACGTGAGCTGTTCCCCTTTCCGTGTGCCTGTGGCACGCCTGGCAGCCGCACAAGCCGCGTTGGCCTAATTCCATCGATCCTCATTTCGAGATTCAGACGCTTGGCACCTGGTGCTGAGCGTTTTTTTATTCACGCTCATGGGAGCGGTCGCCCATAGAAGGTTCTCTTATTTTGCTGATCAATTGCAAAAACCATCCGTTACCTCGAGATTTGTTTTGGATGGGGTTAGGCCTGACTTACTCGCGTAGAATCTGGTTGCGATGATTAGGGTGGATGTCCTCTTGTTGATAGAACCATTTGTGCAAATACCTTGCTGGGTAAGACCACAAAAAAGCCGCCCGGAAAATCCGGGCGGCTTGCCTTCAACCTTCTGAAGAGGAGCTGTGAATCAAAGATCCACAGCCGGTTGGAAGTTAGGATAGCTGGCAACGCCATGCTCTCCCACATCCAATCCTTCCTCCTCTTCCTGTTCGCTAACCCGCAACCCAACGGTGAACTTCAGGAGTCCAAACACAATCAGTGAAGCGAAGAAGGCAAATAGGGAAATAGCCAGTGTTCCTTTAAGCTGGGTGGCGAAGGAGAAATCTGAACCACCAAAGATTCCCACTGCCAACGTGCCCCAGATGCCGCAGGTTCCATGAACTGAAATGGCACCTACTGGGTCGTCTATCTTGGCCTTATCCAGCGCTACAACAGACAGAACTACCAGAACTCCGGCAACCGCTCCTACAAGTATAGATTCCATTGGGCTGATGACATCAGCACCTGCGGTTATTCCGACCAATCCAGCGAGGAGCCCGTTGAGGGCCATTGAAAGATCAGGCTTTTTGAGGAAAATCCATGAGGCCGCCATGGCCGCAAGACCTCCTGCACATCCAGCCATGGCTGTAGTGACAAAAACGAGCGATACCAAACCAGGATCTGCGCTCAGCACGGAACCGCCATTAAAACCAAACCAACCCAAAAACAGCAGGAAAGCACCAATGGTCGCCAAAGGCATGCTGTGTCCCAAGATGGGTTTGATCTGTCCATTGACGTATTTGCCTTTGCGAGCTCCAAGGAGGAGCACGGCTGCAAGAGCAGCGAATCCTCCGAAGGCATGAACCAAGGTGGATCCAGCGAAATCATAAAAGCCATCTACGTCAAGCCAACCGCCACCCCATTTCCATGATCCTGTGATTGGGTAAACAAAAGCAACCAATAGCGTGGCTCCAATCATGAAGGATGGTAGTTTGATGCGTTCAGCAACAGCTCCTGAGACGATGGTGGCTGCTGTAGCAGCAAACATGGCCTGAAAGATGAAGTCTGCCCAGTAGGTGTAGTCCGCATAATTACTGGTCATATTAGCAAGTGCATCAGGTCCCTCAAACGCATTTGCTATCGGGGTACCCAATGCAAACCAGCCATTGAAATCCCCAGGATACATAGAATTGAAGCCCCAAAAGGCATAAGTCAAGACACCCATCGAAATGATAAAAACGTTCTTGAAGAGGATGTTGACGGTGTTTTTCTGCCGAGTCAGTCCACTTTCGATGGTTGCAAAACCTAGATGCATTAAGAAGACAAGTGCTGCAGCAATGAGGATCCACAAATTGTCCACCATGAATTTAGGGTATGCTAGAGGCATGGCCTGAAATTCTTCCATGGTGGTGAAGGCTGGAGCCTCGGCTTCGGCTTCGTCTTGTCCCAATACCAGTTGCATGGGTGTTCCCAAGAGAGCCGTTAATAATAGAATACTAGTCAATAATCGTTTCATAAGTTCAGTTGATAGTGTTTTCGTTTTTGGGTTAGGGGTTAAAGTGCTTCTTCACCTTTTTCTTCAGTGCGTATGCGAACAGCTTCTTCGACCGGATAAATGAAGACTTTTCCATCTCCAATTTTTCCTGTCTTTGCCGACTTCACAATTGCTGAAGCAGCGGCCTCGCATCGTTCGTCTGGCACGACCGCCTGAATCAAGATCTTAGGGAGAAAGTCGACGGTGTATTCACTACCGCGATAAATCTCGGTGTGTCCTTTTTGACGGCCAAAACCTTTGACCTCAGTGACTGTCATGCCTTCGACACCCACTTCGTTGAGTGATTCTTTAACTTCCTCCAATTTGAAGGGCTTGATGATGGCTTCTATTTTTTTCATGTGCTATGTGTCCTAAAAAATGACCAAGACGTCTCCAGCACCCAGGATGCCAATTTCCTATTTGGATTAATTAAAATACCTAAAGCGTTGGTGTTTAGGTGATAATGATTTTATAAAAAAATATAAATTTCCTGAGCAACATAGAAGTGAACAAAATTAGACATACCGAACCAATCGGATTTCCTGTCCAATTGGCTTTTTTTAACCACCTAACTGCTCATTCGGAGCAATCGCATGCCGAGATCTGCGCGGAGGACGCATCTGGGGGCTTGTGTCGCCCTTAAAATTTGAAAGAGACAGAAAACAACCCTCATATCCTTGACATTGCATCAACCTCGCCGATCTATATCTAAGGCCGTTCTCCCAAAAACATCTTCATTGAGCAGTGATCATTGGACACCTTTGCGTTGGTTTTTGGTCGGGAAAGTTGAAAGTATTTGACGGTGTCAGATTTGCTTCCCTAGATTAATGGGTGTCTTTTAGTATTCATCACGTCAATAGAAGTATAAGCTACCAGCAAGCAAGGTAATATGAGCAGTACAGGATCCAAAGGTTTGGAGGGAATCGTCGCAGCCAAAACATACCTCAGCGATGTGAGAGGCGATGTTGGGGTTTTGATTTATCGTGGCTATGACATTAATGAGCTTGCCGGGAACGTAGGATACGAGGAGACAGTCTTCCTGTTGCATCAAGGCCGCCTTCCAAATGTGCCAGAGCTTCAAGAGCTTAAAGCCAAGCTGGCTGGCTACCGGAAACTTCCCCAAGGGGTCATTGATCTGATAACCTCCCTCCCCAAAGAAACAGTGCCAATGAATGCCTTGCGGACAGGTGTTTCAGCGCTTGGCTGTTTCGACTCGGATGTCGACAACAACGAGCCTGGACCTTTGCAGGAAAAGGCATTGAAAATTATCGCTCAAATTCCTGTCATCACGGCATATTTTCATCTCCATCGTCAGGGCAAACCTCTTGTCCAATCACGCGATGACTTATCAGAGGCAGCCAACTTTCTTTACCTGATAAATGGCGGAATGGAGGCTGATCCTGAGAGTGTTGCAACCCTCGACATGTGTTATGTCCTTCACGCCGATCATGGCATGAATGCTTCCACCTTCGCTTCCAGGGTCACGGTGGCCACTTTGTCGGATATCTATTCCGGTATTACAAGTGCGATAGGTACTTTAAAAGGGCCTCTCCATGGCGGAGCTAATGAAGCTGTGATTCGAATGCTTCAGGAAATCGGTTCTCTGGAAAATGTCGATGCCTACATCCAAGATTGTTTGGCGACGAAGAAGAAGATCATGGGTATCGGACATCGTGTTTATAAAGTTCTTGATCCTCGCGCCGTCAAACTTAGGGGCATGGTCCAAAAAATGGGTGAAAAAATCGCTGAGCCCAAATGGATTCAAATGAGCGACAAGATTGCCGGGATTATGCAGGAGAAAAAAGGGCTCCATGCTAACGTGGACTTCTATTCTGCCAGTGTTTACTACTCTCTAGACATTCCCATAGACTTATTCACGCCCATATTTGCGATTGCTAGGACCTCGGGCTGGAGTGCTCACATTTTGGAGCAACTTGCGGACAATCGATTGATTCGCCCTCAAAGTGATTACATAGGCCCCGAAGGACTGAAAGCGACTTCTATCGAATCACGCTGAACATCCTGCGCTTTAGCACAGATCAGGGAATGATGAGCAAGCCTCAGAAAGACCCTGCTGCAGTCAAAATCTTTTTTTAATGAATATTCACGAATATCAAGCCAAGGAATTGCTTGCCCAACACGGGGTGGCGGTCCCATCAGGACACGCGTGTCAGACGGTGGAACAAGCCGTGGAAGTTGCCAAGGGCCTTTTTGAGGAGGGCCATTCCATGATTGTCATCAAGTCGCAGATTCATGCCGGAGGCCGCGGCAAGGGCACTTTCAAAAGTGGCTTTCAAGGAGGGGTTCATCTGTCCCGCAATCTTGAGGACGCCAGCGCCAAGATCCAGTCCATGTTGGGTGAAGTTTTGGTGACCAAACAAACGGGCCCTGAAGGGCGACAGGTGAAAACCCTTCTGGTCGCCAGCGCTGAAAGCATCGTCAGTGAGCTTTACCTGGCGGTTTTGCTGGATCGTGAGACTTCCCTGCCATTGATCATGGCAAGTACCGAAGGGGGGATGGACATTGAAGAGGTTGCCGAAAAATCTCCGGAAAAAATCGTCAAGCTTCAAGTGGATCCTTCCATGGGCCTGATGGCTCATCAAGCCAGGCGCATTGCTGCGGAACTTGAGCTGCCTTCGGCGTTGATTGGTCAGGCGGCCAAGTGCCTCATGGGGATTTACCAAACGTTCTGGGATTGCGATGCTTCCTTGGTCGAAATCAACCCGTTTTGTATCGTAGAAAATGCCGATGGTTCGCAGGCCATGGCAGCGGTCGATGCCAAAATCTCCATTGATGACAACGCGATTTACCGGCATGCTGCCATTCAGGAAATGCGTGATTTGGGAGAGGAGGCACCACTGGAAATTGAAGCCAGCCGATTTGATCTTAATTACATTAAGCTTGATGGCAACATTGCTTGTTTGGTCAATGGTGCCGGTTTAGCTATGGCCACCATGGACATCATCAAGCACTACGGTGGGGAACCTGCGAATTTCCTGGATGTGGGCGGTGGTGCGACTACCGAACAAGTGACTGCGGCCTTTCGTATCATTCTGAGCGATCCCAATGTCAAAGGCATTTTGGTGAATATCTTTGGAGGGATCATGCAATGCGATGTCATTGCTGCAGGCATCGTCGCAGCTGCAAAAGAGACCAATCTTTCGCTCCCTTTGGTCGTTCGGCTTGAAGGCAACAATGTGGCTATTGGCAAGGGGATTCTGGAAAACTCAGGCCTGTCTTTGGTAAGTGGCGATTCGATGGCAGACGCTGCACAGAAAATCGTCGCAGCTGTCGGGTAGTGTGTTAGCCGACCTCTTTTAATTTTTCCTGATTATATTCATGTCTATTTTAGTTGATTCAGATACAAAGGTATTGGTTCAAGGCATCACGGGTGGTTTTGGTGGTCGCCATGCCAAATTGAGTCTTGATTACGGAAGCCAAATCGTCGCCGGTGTCACCCCGGGCAAAGGCGGGCAGCAGTTTGAGGAGGGGGTCCCTGTCTTTGATACCGTTTCGCAAGCTGTCAAACAGACAGGAGCGACTACTTCCGCCATATTTGTTCCACCCCCCTTTGCCGCCGATGCCATTCTGGAGGGTGTGGATGCGGATCTGGATTTGGTGATTTGCATCACGGAGGGCATACCGGTGAAGGACATGATTCGTGTTAAGAACGCAATGAAGGGGCGTAAAACGCGTCTTATTGGCCCAAATTGTCCTGGATTGGTCACGCCAGGGGATGGGGAGGACTCCAAGGGTGGATGTCGAATCGGCATCGCTCCTGGTTACATTCATAAAAAAGGGAACATTGGCGTTGTTTCCCGAAGCGGGACGTTGACCTACGAGGCTGTCTGGCAGCTGACTTGTAAAGGAGTCGGCCAATCTACCTGCGTAGGGATTGGCGGCGATCCTGTGAATGGTACCTCTCACTTGGACGTGATTAAGATGTTTAACGATGATCCTGACACCCATGGTATTATCATGATAGGGGAAATTGGTGGCTCGGCTGAAGAAGAGGCGGCTGCATGGATTCAGGAACATTGCCAAAAGCCAGTGGCTGGCTTCATCGCTGGAACCACCGCTCCTCCTGGGAGGAGAATGGGTCATGCTGGTGCGATTGTCAGCGGGGGCAAGGGGACGGCTGAAGCTAAGATAGCCGCATTCAAAGACGCTGGCATTCATGTCGCTCAAACCCCCTCCGAAATGGCCGATGTGCTGTTGCGGTCGATGTGAGTTTTAGCAGATCGGAAGGTGCCCAGAGTTGTTTTCCGGTATTAAGCGTTCACCTGTTCAGGTCAAGCGCGGGAATCTTGCATCCGGAGATCCCTATTAATTTGATAGGCTCTGCATGCGGGACTGAATCGTGTTTTTGAGCGATTCAAAGACTTGTTTACCCATCATAGGGTTTTTAAAGAAAATGCCCGCTATCCTACCAGAGGTTTGATTCGCTGAGGTAGCGGAGAAGAGGAGGCAAAAGAACCCAGCCACAAAGCCCCACGGCTCCCAGGAAACTGATTACCAATAAGCCAACGATCACGCTTTCGCTATATCCCACCTTTTTTCGGTGTCCCCCACGCTTCCGTCGCTTTTTTCGCGCTTTGCGTCGAACGCGTTCATGACTGCTTTCACTAGGCATCACAGGTTATTTCTTCTCGAAAGGGTATTTCACAAAGTTGTTGACGCTCTGCGCCTCAGAGTGAGCATCAATGACGACCTTAGCATGCTTACTACCAATCTGTCATGACATCAACTTCCTGTTTGCGCGATTGAAAAAAGGATCGATAAAAGGGAGCATTGATTCGGCATTGAGAAAAACGGCTAGACTCTTGATACATCCAGGCTTCCACTCGACTGTCCTTTCCCTCGGTCAACTCGACCAATGTTTTCAAGTAACGCCTTAGCAAATCCATGTTCTCGGGGTGTTCAACCCAGCGCACGAAGGTCTGAGATCCACCGTAGAAGTTTCGGTATTGGCGGGATCCAAAAGCGAGATCCGAATCCCACTGTAGCCATTGGAAAAGGCCATCTTCAGGTCGGCGATAAAAATAAGCATTCTTTCCACGCGACTGGGTAAAGGTATCCCAGTCAGCAACAAACCCCAAAACCGCAGTCATTTTGAGCACAGCTTCTGCATCCAGTAAGGAGGCTACTTCTTCCAATGTATACTCGGGACGATTGATGAGCTCGAAAAAATGGGTCAGTGCCGAGAAGTCATCCGCCTCCTCTGCAGAGCGTTTCATCCAGGCATTCCTGTAGTAGCCGACAGCCACGGTGTCGGCAGTGTCCCAACTGGCATCACGATGACGTAGACTCCAATGATCCGACATCCACCAGGCATCATCCACGCGGTAAAGTTCCCCTTTGTGTCCGTCGGTAAAGTTTCTTCTCAGATAGTCCGAATCCACCGGTTCGACCTCTTCCCTCAGCATGACGGGCCCATCGTTTAGAATGACATATAGAAATTCGTTTTCGCCACAAGGATGACCAAGAAGGTAAAGCAAATAGCGCACCATGCGATTATGATGACGAAACATGCCGCCCTGTCTTGTAGGGTCATCATCGTAGGTAAATTTGACGTGTTTGCGAAATGGACGATCCTTGGGAAGCTTCCATTTACCTCTGGCCATGTTGGCCTGGCGTGTCCATGCGCTACCACTGGCTCTAAGGGAGGCCCCATAATGAATCGTTTGATCGTTATGAATGTAGGTTGCATTGAAATATTGGTTGGAGAGCCTTGGGTAACGGAATTCGTAGGAGGCACTTTCTCCATTCTGGATGGCATTCAAGTCTCGGGACCGGACCAATAATCGGGCTCGCCGCAGGTCGGTGGGAATTTCCCTTCCATCAATCACGCAGAGAGCGGAATGGGAACTCGGCATTCGGGGCAGTGTGCTGCGCTGACGATCCAAGCTGATCCCTTCGACATAGAATTCCAAAAGATCTCCTTGTTCTCCCGAAAATTCCAAGGTTGTTTCGTAGGTGGAATTTGCCACATTTCCAACGGTTGAGGATAGATGCATGGGTTGTCGTTGCCATCCCAGTGCCGGTGATGCGTCCAGGCGATACACCAAGGACACCATGCCGGGCTTAGCCATCCAACCAACTTTTGCCGTGAAAACGATGGGTTCGCCAGGCTTGGGAACGGCAGGTTCATGCACCAAATCCTCTATTTGAGGCGGGGGAGTTTTGGTGCGCTGCGTGTTGAGGGCACCCGGAGTTCCCAGGTTCGATGGAATGCCAACCTCGATTGATTGAGAAAAGGTATCGTTCCAAGTACGCACGATCATCCTTGGGGTTCCTTGAACCCATCTTGCATCAAAGCTCAATCGATAAGACGCTCCTTCTTTCAGTTTCAAGGCATCCAATTCAATCCTGTTGGCTTTGTTGTCGCCATGCCCGGTTGCGAAGAGATGAAGTTCATCGCCGCTGAGAAAGCTTCCGCTGTGGTTACCTTGCATCAGCCATCCTGTCGCGCCATCATTTTCAACGGAGCGACGACTCACATTGTCGAGCAGGTTTTTGTCTTCATGAACCTGAGAGAGCTTGATGTTTTTCAGCACCAAGTGCCCCTTCCCGGTCAGGTAAAAGTGGAGTTCCCGATGATCGTGAATGCTCCAAAGAGGTAGGATGTCCCGATAAGTGAAGTCAAATATATGGGGTTCGAAATCAGAGGAGCGGGATTGTCGGCTGGCACCCCAGGCCGATGAGAGTTGGTTGTCCGAATTGGGATGTAGCAATTCCATGCTGCTACCATGTCCTGCTGCCAGCGAGGGCCAATCTCCTTCAACACCATAATGGACTTCATCAATACAGTTACTAAAAGCATCGAATAAACAAAGGCGTTCTCCGCGGTTGGAAAGCTTGCCCTTGAATCCACCAAGGCACTCAACTCCTGGGTAGGATTCTTGGAATTTGCCGGGTTTGCCAGCGATGACGGCAAATCCTCCTGCATCTATGATGGTGCCCGTTGGGAAATCGAATTGCACGCCACCCTCCAATGTCCAAAGGCTCATATCTACGGGCTCGTTGAGGGTGTTGTGAATTTCAATGAATTCAAGGTTTTCCTTACCGTACGGTGGATCAAACATGATTTCGTTGATGACAATGAGGGGTAGGGGGGAAGGAAGGGGAGGGTTGCCAGATTGCGTGGGTGTGAAGGTCCTCCACGACTGGGGTTGACTGGAGTAGCGGGTAACGCTGAAACCTTTGGCGAGCTGCCTGGGAAAGGCTTCGTCAACACATTGGCTCATTTGAGTATCAACGAGATAAAAACCTTGAGTGGTAATTGGCAGCTTGTCGACCTCGCAGTCAAATGCGCGGGCTCTTTTTGAGGATAGTGCGCCATCTAGTTGGATCAACGGTTTCAGATCTGGATGGCGTAAAATCTGGTAATTCTCGAGACTTAGTAGGTCCTCCTGATCCGATGCGAGGACAATGGTCATAGATGAGGTTTCTGAGTTGAGAAGAATGTCCCGCATGTAAGGACCATTAAATGTTGAGGTGCCCGTTGGGATTATTTTGTCCAGAAGGGTCCACTTGCCGGGGGTTCCACCTGTTGCACGACTTCGTCTCCAGTTTCGCCAATCCATGGGATTTCGATTGGGATCGGTGTTTTCCAGTGTATATCCTGACCTGTCGACAAACGTTGGCCATGGTGGCCCTTGGTGCATGGCGACGCCCGTCATCGGCAACTGATTTTTATCCACAAGGACCAGGTGATCTTCCTGCTCAGAGATAAACCCATTCCAAGGCCCAAGGATTCGAGTGTTTTGGGATTCGGGATAATAATTCCTGAAATCTTCCGGGGAAGTATCAGAAATGATCCAGGTTTCGAAAGGAGCGATGAAACCATCAGCCGGAGAGTCTGGCTTAAAATCTGCAAAGGTATACATCAAGTTCAGGCCTTTGAGCTCCCATTGAGCGCAATCGAGAACGGTGGAAGTCAGATTGGACAACTCAACCCATTGAGGAGCATCCGCTTTCTTTGGTTTTCGCATGATCTCAGTGATGATCACTTGATCGGGAACCGCCCGGTGGCTGACAAAGACCAAGAGGATCAGAGTCCAGATCATCGGCTGGAAAAACGATTTCAAAAAAGTGCCTTTCATGCATATTTTTGCGCCAAACGAATTTTGTGTTCGTTTATGAGATTCACTGCAGCTGCAATTTTCATGAATCGAGGAAAGATTCCTTATCTCGAACCGTGAGGCAGGACAGTGAAAGGGCGCACATCAGATTGCCTGCTAGTCCAAATAATCCGTAGTGGATCCCTGTGCTCCCCCCCCAACCAGTGAGGTAAAGCCCAAAAGTGATGGCAAGTCCGGCGATGATGCCGATAAAGACCCCATGGCCGGAGAGCCTTCGCCAATGAAGACCGAGCATGAACGCCGGTGCCAACTGTACAAGCATGTCAAATTTCAGATCCAATAATTTGACCAAAGTGGGTTTCGCGGGCAAGGCGTTCATGTAAATGGCCAGTCCCGAAAGAGCTCCTACGACCAACCAGGACAAAATTTTCCCGAGGGTTGTGAGGGTGGGTTCCGAAGCTTGTGGGTTCAGGTAGCGCAAGTAAAAATCTTTTGTAACGATGGAAGAGAGGGTCAGCATGCAAGAGTCGGCTGTTGACATGAGAGCGCCCAAGATTGCTGCAAAAAGCATGACAACTAAACTGTAGCCAAACAGAGAAGACTGTTGTATATCGCGGCAAATGATGGTGAGTATTTGGTCACTTTGAATGTCACTCAAATTCGGATGGTGGGCTGCTCCGGTAATACCAATCATGACGGCAACCCATGCGGTGGCAATTGGCAGAAAGGCCATGGCTGCGAGACTTGTTCTTAAAGAACGACTGTCTCTGGCGGCGTAAATGCGTTGAATCGCCTGCGGGTAAAGGGATGCGCCAAGCCCAAACAAAACCAGGTAGCTGAACCATCTCACAGTTCCTAGGCGATTTGGGGGTAAAACTTTTTCCCTTGTCGAGTTTTCAGAAGATTCAAGAAGATTTTGTGTAGCTTCTGTGAGTCCTCCGTAATGAGCCCAGACCAGATAGACCAACGCACCGAAACCAAAGATGAGGATCACCCCTTGAATTACGTCGGTCCAGGCAACAGCCCGAAAGCCGCCCAAGGTCTCGTAAATGAGCATGATGATCGCCAGCAGAATGACTCCGATGATGTAGGCCTGATTGTCGGGAAGAGTCGTCAGGCCCTGCAGCGCGCGCCCCATGGCCATCAGTTGAGCCAGTAAAAAATTCCCTAATGCAAGAATCATGACGCATGGAGCGATGAGGTTGATTCCCAGATGATGGAAGCGGTGATTTAAATAATCGGTGGGAGTGATGAAACCATGGGCTTTTCCAAGAGGAAGAAGCTGGGGGGCGTAAATCAAGTAGCCAACAATGATGGCCGTCATGAAGTGTACGGAAGTGATCCATGAAAAGCCTACACGATAGGCCTTGCCACTGAATCCAAACATCGTATTGCCACTATACTGGGTGGCAAAAAGTGTGAGCAGCAGAACCCACCAGCCGATCCCTTTGCCTCCAAGGTAGAAATCCTTCAGGGAGTGACTTTCCCGGGCCTTGGATCCATACCAACCAATGGCGACCAGGATCAGAAAATAAAGTCCAAGAAATGACAAACCCCCTGGACCAAATGGGATAACGGATGCTTTCATGATGGCTTCTTAGGCCGAAGAAATATAAAGACTAATCCACTGATTCAGGCCACCTGCAGAGAATGATCCATGCCGTCCAAGAGGACGCAAGAAAAGAGGCTGAAAGCGATGTCCAGACCCAAGCAGGCATGCCGGCAAGCAAGAAGGAAGAGTCTTCAGGCCAATACCATGGAACGCCTACCAGAATCAGTATCAGATACCCGAAACCCTCGACACCCCAAAGTGGGCTCCAGTGCCTTTTCTTGGCATGGGCATTCGATTTCATGAGTGGGATTCTTTGAATTGAATTAGCAAATCAGGGCGCTGGGTTCAGAATAGGTTCCTCGAAATCGGTTTGCTCCGCTTTAAGTTCAAGGTCCTTGATCCAGATGTTGCGATAATGCACGGCGTGACCTTCACATTGCAACTTCAGTCCGCCGGGTTGATCGGTAATACCCAAACCTCCATTGTTTCCACCATCCATGCCGGAGTTAGGGCCTCCCCATACTTTGTTGATGGGGAAATTCTGATGCACCTTTTTTCCGTTGAAATACATCGTTAGCATGGCTTTCTCCACTCGTTGACCTTTTTTGAATCTTGCGGCACGAAAGTTGATGTCGTATGCGTTCCACTTTCCGAGACCACGATAAGCATGATAAGGAGACTCGCTTTCGTTGATGACTGCTGCCATGCCGTGCTTGGTCTTGTCCCCGTCGAGCACTTGAATTTCGTACCTGTTCTGTAGGTAGACCCCACTATTGCCTCCTGCCTCTGGGATGAGAAATTCGACGTGAAGTCGAAAGTCTCGGTACGTCTTTTTCGTGACAATATCGGCGGCACCGTAAACGCCTCCTTCGGCTGCCGGGTCGTAGGTGATCATGGCGTTGCCTGCGTCCACTGGGTCCTTGGTAATCTTCCACTTGATGGGGAGAGAGGAAGCAAATCGTGGGCCTTCCCAGTAAGTCCATTTTTCATCCAATGAAGCGCGTGAGCCATCGAAGAGCACGTCGGAGTCTGCTGCTGGTTTCGCTCCTACCCCAATTTCGGCACTTAAGTGAAATGTGAACAGCAAGCAAAGTGAAATGGCTATCCCTGCGAACCATCGGTTTTGATAGTGATTCATGACCATTTTCTTATCATGCTCAAGAGATCTTCCAGCATCAAGCCGGATCCTTGGACTAAAAGTTTCCGCGAAGAATCATGGGCTGAGTGTAGAGGATCTTCTCTTGATCCGTTGTCAAGTGAGGGGCACCCAGTAATTCATATCCAGCTCGTATGTGTTCCTTGACATCTTTTTCGAGGTCTTCAACTTGGTACCTTTGGATCAATTTGTAGTCTTTGATTCGGTCAGACATGGAAAATCCAGGATGGAAGGTTTGGGTGCTCTGCCCAAGGTTCCTTCTCGAGTCGAAGTTTGACCCTAGGAAGGCCCTTTTTTGGGCCAGGCACTTTGTTGGAATGAATCCATCATGAACCTCCATCCATTCAGGATCAAGTCGTTTGTTGGTTGCCTTGCCTCATTAGGCAGACTGAATGGGGTTATCCTCATCATGGGCATGCTCGCCGCATGTCGTGATTCCGAGGAGCTCAGACCGGTGGATTCCCCTGTTGACCTTTCAACAGCAGCCCCTATAGACACCGCCGGCTACCCATCGGAGGTCATTCAATGGGAAAAAAAACTGGAGCCAATCCATGGCGCGATTGAAAGTTTTTGGGATGCTCTGAATCAACAGCCCGATCCTTGGGCCGTTTTGCAGACCGTTGGAATACGGAACTGGTATCACGGATCATGGTCGCCATTCAGCGCGCTGGACCATGGGATTCACATAAGGCGGATGGGGGAGCCTGTAATTGAGAAGGATGCAAACCACTGGGAACGCTTGCTCCATATGGGGCGGGAAGAAGAGTGGCAAATTGAGGCCACTCAGTGGCGACATGTGGCTTTTTCAACATCCACATCAGACAGATGGCCCATGTCCAAAATCGCCTTCGAATGTTTCGCTAAATCTCCTAAACGCCTAAAACGTTACATTATCAGAGGCTTCTTGCGCGTGGGTTGGAACATGGATGAGGAGCCAATGAGACCCGAGACGCTTTATTTGGAACAGGTGGAATGGGTGGAACGCGAAGGAATCACTCCTTTTGAATATGTCATGGCTGCCGATGTCTCTCCTTCAGTCGAAGCTCGTGTGCTCGAACCCAATCTACAGGTGGTGGATCTGGATGGCGATCAGTTGCCGGAGATGATTCTTTCCCGAGTCAACCAAATTTTCTGGAATGCGGGGCAAGGCCGCTTCCGACGTGCGGCCTTGTCCTCCTTCCTTCCCAGAAATTTGCAACACGGTCTTTTCGCAGAATTTTCTGGTGATGCCCATATGGATTACATGGCAATGAGTGGAGAGGGGCTCTTTCTCTTTGAAGGCGATGTCACACCTGGCTTCCCTTCTGCTCCGCTCAAACAGGCTATTTTCAAGGATCAAGCTGAGAATCCTTTCGTTCTGAGTGCGGGCGACATCGATGGAGATAGCGATCTCGACTTGTGGGTTGGGCAATACAAAGTGCCTTATCAAGGAGGTCAAATGCCAACGCCCTTTGATGATGCCAATGATGGGTATCCTGCTTTTTTAATGACCAATGATGGACGAGGTATTTTCTCCGATCAAACAAATGCCTCCGGTTTGTCGTCCAAAGCATTCAGGAGAACATATAGTGGATCCCTGGTGGATCTGGACAGGGACAGGGATCTTGATCTTGTCGTTGTGAGTGATTTCGCCGGAATGGATGTTTATGAAAACGACGGGTTTGGGCGATTTGTGGACCGCACCATACCCTGGCTGGGGGTATCGAAGGGGTTTGGGATGGGACATTTGATACGGGATCTCAATCGGGATGGTCTGCTGGATTTATGGATGATTGGAATGCATTCTCCAGCTGCCGATCGCATGCTGTCTTGCCATATGTGGAATGTGACCACTGAGCCGACGCGCCAGCGCATACGAAGAATGAATCATGGAAACCGTTTGTTTCTAGGCGATGATCGGGGGGGGTTTGAATGGACTTCAGGCATGGCTTTGGATCGTACAGGATGGTCGTGGGGTTGCAGTGCCTTTGATGCGGACCTGGATGGGGATCAGGATCTCTATGTTGTCAATGGACATATCACCGGCCCCACGGTGGCCGACTATGAATCCGAATTCTGGCGTGAAGATGCCTGGATTGGAGACTCGCAGGACCATGTGGGACGTGATCAGTTTTTTCAAGATAAACAAGATTCCTTCAGGCGTGCAGGGGGCTCCTTTGGGGGGCATGAGAGGAATCGTTTCTTTCTGAATCAGGGAGCGGAAGGGTGGTTGGAAGTGGCCTATCTCTTTGGTCTGGCACTTTCCTTGGATTGTCGCAATGTGGTTGCTGCGGATCTTGACCTCAATGGAAGGCCCGATTTATGCGTCATTTCGTTTGAACTATGGCCTGATGAGCGACAAGCATTGCACCTTTTTCCGAACTTTTTGGAAACCGATCATCATTGGCTGGGTTTGAGCCTTGATGAGGGACAAGGTCCCGAATCGTTCATGGGATGTGTTGTCGAGCTCCGTTTGCAAGGCGAAACCGTTCCACAGGTAGTGGTTTCTGGAGACGGATACCGCACCCAAGCCGCTTATCAATTATTATTTGGCTTGGGTGAGCTGTCGGAGGTGGAAGAAGTGTTGGTTTCCTGGCCCAGTGGGGCGGCGCTTCGTCTTAAAAATCCAGAAGTCGATCGTTACCATCGATTGAATCAGTAGGCCCAGTCTTTAGGGGAATATTGATTTGCCCTTTCCTTCCGAGCAGCTGGAGATTAATGTGATTTTTGCATGAGCCAATCCTCCGCTACTAAAAAGAAAAAAATAAACCTCCGCCGGCCAGATGTCATGCAGAAAGTGCAGGCCGAAGTGGTGAGTCACTATCGCAGTCAGCTGGTGGAATACATGCGATCCAAAGGCAATCGATTACATATTCCCGGAAAGTTGACCATTCGGTTGGCCAAACAATTTGGTTTTTGTTACGGGGTGGAACGTGCAATCGATTTGGCCTACGCGGCTCGCAAAGTCTATGCGCCACCTAAACGCATCTTTCTTCTGGGTGAAATTATTCACAATCCAGAGGTCAACGAGCAGATTGAGGCCATGGGGATCGAGGCTTTATCGAGGTGCCCTAACGCTGAAGAGCTTTCAAGATTGAACGATCAGGATGTGGTTATTATACCCGCTTTCGGTACCGAAGTGCACACTCGTTCCGCCATTAAGGCAAAAGGCTGTGTGATCGTTGATACCACGTGTGGTGATGTCCTGAGCGTCTGGAAGAGAGTTAAGCAATACTCTGGAGATGGCGTGACAAGCATTATTCATGGGAAGGCTTGGCATGAAGAGACCAAGGCCACAAGCTCGCAGGCTACAGCATCGAAGGCGCACTATCTTGTAGCCTTCACCTTGGAAGAAACGGATTTGATTTGTGATTACATCATTCAAGGTGGAGACAAGGAAGCGTTTCTCGAAAGGTTTAAGGGAGCCTACTCTGATGGCTTTGATCCAGACAAGCATCTGGTCACTATCGGTGTTGCTAACCAAACCACGATGCTTCGTGGCGAAACCGAGGAAGTGCAGAAGCGATTACGTGCAGCCATGGAAAAGCGGTATGGTGCTGATCAGCTAGCTGAACACTTTCGTTTTTTCGATACCATCTGCAGTGCTACACAGGATCGACAGGATGCCCTGCAAAGTCTACTGAAGGAAAAAATGAATCTCTTGCTGGTGGTTGGCGGCTACAACTCCAGCAACACGTCTCATCTGGCGGAAATGGGTGAGACCGTCTTGCCGACTTACTTTATCAAGAATGCGAAAAAGATTGAAGATCAACATGTTATATACCACTTTGATCAACATCAACAAAAGGAGATTCGTACATACGACTGGCTCCCAGCCGGAGAGCTTACCATTGGAATTACAGCCGGTGCGAGTTGTCCTAATAACTTGATTGAAGATACCCTTCGAAGGCTTTTGAAGCTCAAGGGAATCCCTTTGGAAGATGCGTTTCCATCGGATTTGCTTTCTTTGGCCTGACGCATGCAAGGGGTTTGTGATCGTTTGGAACTGGAGGCACGGGAGGTAGATTGCCTGGCACCCTACGCCCAGTTAAGTCAGACAACGCGTGGTAGAGTGCATGTGGAACCACCCCCGGAGTGGCGAACAAATTATCAGCGTGATCGCGATCGAGTGATCCACTCCAGGGCATTCAGGCGATTGGAATACAAAACCCAGGTGTTTCTTAACGGGACTGGTGATCACTTACGGACCCGTTTGACGCATACCGTAGAGGTGGCAGGTATCGCGCGCAACATAGCTCGTGCACTTCGATTAAATGAAGATCTTTGCGAAACCATTGCATTGGCTCATGATTTGGGGCATGCGCCCTATGGCCACAAAGGTGAGGAAACGCTCGATCACCTGATGAAGGATCACGGTGGCTTTGAACACAATCTGCAAAGCCTCAAAATAGTCGAAACCCTGGAGCGTAAGTATCCAGATTTCCCTGGTCTAAATTTGACTTGGGAGACACGCGAAGGTCTTTGCAAACATCACGTTTTTGATGAGGGGCATCCGCACAAACCGCACATCATCCGTCATCAGCCATCCCTTGAGGCACAAGTGGCCAACCTGGCTGACGAAATTGCGTATTACAATCATGATTTGGATGATGGCCTGGAATCAGGTTTATTGACTGAGAATCAATTAAGTAGCTCAGTCGAAGCGTGGCGTTTGGCCAAAAAACACGTTGAGCAGCAATTTGGTGTATTGGAAAAGGAAGCCAAGCACTTTTATGTGATCCGATGCCTAATCGACGGCATGGTTCGGGATGTGGTCAACTGCACCTCTCGGAGACTCGAGTCAGAAGGCGTGCGAAATGTGTCTGAGGTAAGAACCTCTCCTATGCCTCTGGTTACCTACAGTCTACCACAAAAACAGCATAATCTGGAGCTTCGGGAATACCTTTACCGAAACTTGTATTATCACCCAGAGGTCCACGAACCCAACCGGAGAGCTGTCGCACTGCTGGTACCACTTTTCGAATATTATTTTAAAAATCCGTCGGAAATGGGCGCGCAATATGGTCAGGTGAACGGTCAGAATGAACTCGCCCGAGCGGTCTGTAACTACATTGCAGGAATGACCGATCGCTTCGTTTGTAATGAGTGTCAACGGCTGGGAATTGGAGGATGAAATCTCTCCGGCAAGATTGAGCTGTCGCCAAAGGCTTTTCATCTCTCCTTGGCGTGAGTAGTCTTTTATCATATAAGGCATGAGTCGTCACATCAAACACGGGAAGCAGTGGGTCTGTGTGACCCTCTTTCTCATAACCTTTCTTTGGGTCCTGCTTCCCGAATCAATCAGTGGCCCTTCGGTCCTTTGGCCAAGCCTTCTAACTCTTGTTCTGGCCTTCATGACCCGCGATATTTACTTTGCCTTGCTAGTAGGGTCATTTTCTGGATGTTTGCTGCTGGATCACGGAAATCCTTTCAGGGCATTCATTCATTTTTTTGATCAACATCTGATCCCGGTTTTGGCCAAACCATGGAACGTCAGTGTCATTCTCTTCTCTTTCTTCATGGGTGGGATTGTGGAACTTTTGAATCGAAATGGTAGTATGTTGGCTGTCGCACAACATCTCTTGGGCAAAGACATGAGCCGGCGTCGTGCTGGGCTGGGGGCTTTTGCCATGGGGTGGTTTGTTTTCTTTGATGGCCTCGCCAATTGCATGCTTGTTGGCAAGACCATGCGAGCGGTGACGGATCGAGCTGGCATTTCCCGTGAAAAGTTGGCTTTTATTGTTGATTCCACTGCCTCTCCCATCGCCTCTTTCGCGCTTGTGAGCACTTGGATTGCCACAGAAATGGGCCTCATCTTGGCAGGCTTTCAAAACGCGGGAATCCAGGATCCTACCGGGCAATTGGCCCCTTACAGACTTTTGATAGAGAGTCTGCCCTTTCGTTTTTATAATTATTTCATGTTGGCGATTGTCTTTCTCACCATATGGATGCGACGTGAATGCGGCCCCATGGTGAACTTTGAACGCCATGCTCGACAAGCTCTGCCATCGCGACGTCGAGCGACAGCTTCGGCCTCCAGACAATCCAGTATGTGGATTGGTGTGACGAGCCTTGTTATTTTGGTAGCCGGGGTTTTCCTCGGTCTCTTTTTGGATGGAGGCGGTTTAGAGAAACCGTGGGGAGTTTCCAGTATGATTGACGTGTTGGGACAAGCCCGTGCCGACGTTGTCTTTTTGACAGTCACAGGTTTTGTCTCTGTTGTGGTGATCGTGCTTACCCGATTCTATCTGCCTGAAGTGACCAAAGAACCTTTAATCCAGGTCTATCTCGACGGCATGCGCACGATGTTCATGCCCATGTTGATTCTCGTTCTTGCATTTACCCTGAGCCATGTGGTTCGGGAGCTGGAAACGGCCCAATGGCTGGTCGGGTTTCTCGGGGATTGGTTTCCCTCCTCGTTGCTTCCGATGATGGTGTTCCTCCTTGCCGGAGTTATGTCCTTCAGCACCGGAACCTCTTGGGGAACCATGGGGGTTGTGATGCCTCTGGCTATTCCCGTTGCGTTGGAGCTCACTCAATGGGAGCTTGGGCAGGATCTGCATCCTGTCGTGACTTCCACCATAGGTTCCGTGTTGGCGGGAGCCGTCTTTGGCGACCATTGCTCCCCGATTAGCGATACAACCATTGTTTCTTCTTTTGCCAGCGGTTGTGATCCCATGGATCATGTCAAATCTCAGCTTCCATACGCATTGTGTGCGGGGGGGCTGGCTGCTGTCATAGGATATCTTCTTTCAGGTCTCGGGGTGTCACCCTGGTGGTCACTGGCATTGGGGCTTGTGGGTTGCTGGTGCTTTATTCACTTCAAAGGGCAATGCATTTCGCCTATCCCTATGTCGGGGAGCACAGGTGATGGAGCCGAATCTCCCTAGGATGCTTGAATGATGCCGGTTATGCGTTCCTTGAGAAGACGTTCCGGCGACTAAAAACCGTCTAACTTGTATCCAAAGTATTGAAAATACTGGTGGTCCATAATTCCCTGAACGACGGCAAATCAATGTCCGGGGTTCTAAGGCATTATCTCCTGATGGCAAAGGCGTGGATTGCCGACGGGCATGAGGTTGATTTTATGGTAGCCAAGGCGGCATACCCACAGATCCAAGGGTACATACCGTCGGCTGGCCTGGTGTGTTCCGATCCGTGGTTTGATGCGACTGGTTACTTGGAACAGACCTGGAGATATCTTCCTGCTTATGCTATGCGCACACTCTCGGCATTCTGGATTTCGAGAAGAAAGAGCTATGATGTGGTTTACGCTTCAAACCTGCTTATTTTTGAGGTTTTCCCTGCGTGGGTGTTGAGTCGTAGATTCAAGGCAAGGTTGTGTGTCAAAATACAACACTTACTGCATGGTCAAAATCAAAGGGTTAGTTTTTTCGATCGACTGTTTCTGATTTCCGAGAAATGGAGTATTTGGCTTAGTTGTCGATTCGCGCAGGGAACACTTTGTCTCAGTCAGAGTGTGGCCGATCAATACAAACGTCTGCTGGTCGAGTGGCGCATGCCATCGAGCCCGACAAAGGTCATCGGTTGTGGACTTGATCTTTCTGATTTTGACCCTGCACGGTCTGTTGAGAAAGACTATGATGTGGTTTTCCTGGGGCGGATCCATATGCAAAAAGGGGTTTTTGATTTAGTTGACTGCTGGCGGCATGTTATAGCCAAGCGTAGAAACGCCCGATTGCTCGTCATAGGTGAAGGGCCTCATCGAAAAGCCATCATGCAGCAAGTCCGACAAAGGGGTTTGGCAGACTCGGTTACTTTTACTGGAAGCATCTCTGAAGAGCAGAAAAATCAGTTTTTGAAACAATCGAGAATGGGTGTGAGCCTTTCTTTTGAAGAAGGCTGGGGGCTCAGTGTGACCGAAATGTTGGCAAGCGGTCTCCCTGTGGTGGCTTACGATCTGCCGGTATTCCGCGAATTGTTCTCCAAAGTCATTCAAATGGTGCCTTCTAGGGCGCCCTTGAAAGTTGCCGAACAAATCCTCAAATGGATGGAATCTCCACACGAAGCTTTTGAACTTGGGGAAAAAGGTGCTTCCTTTGTCAAGTCTTTTGATTATCGTACGGTCGCTGGCCATGAGCGAATGTTTCTTGAAAGTTTGCCCCACCTGGAAAGTAATCCCAACGAGCCGGTTACGGTTCGGTGAGGGGATGTCATTGGCTAAATTCCCCACCTTCCTTCTTTTGTTTCTGATGCAGACAAGTGCCCATGCCGCCTCATTTCAATTTTTCGGATGGCAATCACTTCAACCTCATGTCACCGAAAGCAATTTTCAGGAGCGGAGCTGGGAGATTTCGATACCGGGTGATTGGCAGGAAGGGACTCAGTGGATCCCGTCTTGGAATGTGAAGGGAATCGGAGAGCATGATTTGAGCATTGGGGTAGATTTGGTTTTCGAAGATGGGCACCAAAGCAGCTATTCCTTTGGTCTTTGGAATCGTCAGGCTCAAAAACGAGGAGAACAAGGATCCAGAACCAGTGTTAATGGGCAGAATGATGCTTACGGAGCGGTACAAACGGACACGCTGATCCTTAAAAAAACGGCCTGTTTGGCTCGTTGGACGCTTCGATCAGCTATTCAGTCTTCATCGGAACCTCAATTAAAACTGTTTGGATTCTGTGTTGGACGACCTGGGTCAGAACCGTCACCCAACCCATTGTTGCCAAGTGACGACGGATGGTCTGTTGAGGTTCCACCCCTCTGTCAGTTTGATTATATGGGTGGCAAGGTTTGGTGTAGTCCAACTTCGGTAACGATGATCATGCAGTATTGGTCGAAAATGAAGGGAATGGATTCCTGGCACTACGCAGTTCCCGAAACATCGGCCAAAGTTTTTGATCCTGGCTGGCCAGGAACTGGTAACTGGTCGTTTAACGTAGCTCACGCAGGAGGGCATGATGGATTGCGTTCATGGGTGTGTCGCCTGGCATCATTGGACTCACTGATTCATCTCCTCCGACTTGGGGTCCCAGTGGCTGCATCGGTTTCGTACGACTTGCTCAAGGGGAAGGCTTCCAAGGGAGACAATGACGGACATTTGGTTGTCGTGGCAGGCTGGGATCAGTCACAGCATGTCATCGCGAATGATCCCGCCAAGTGTCCCATGGTCCGCACGAAGTACCCTGTAGATGCTTTCATGAGAGGTTGGAACGCATCCCATCGGACTGTTTACATCATCCTACCCAATGGACTGAACATGCCCGAGGAGTTAACCGAAATCCAGTGGATGGATTCTGCTTTCTAACCTTTTCACTTTGTTTTGTTTTTTCCGGTTACCGCGTGTTTCTAATAAACTCGATGACGCGTCCTGCGACATCCTTGTGAGTGCATTCTTCGACACCTCGAAGGCCTAGGGAAGAATTCACCTCCATGACGACCGAACCATGATTCGACCGGAGAATGTCGACACCCGCACAATTTAACCCGAGGATGCGGGCTGATCGGATTGCTGAGGAACGCTCCTCCGGAGTTAGCTTGATCGCTGAGGCAGTTCCGCCATGGTGAAGGTTGTACCTGAACTCGCGTCCCTTATTTGATCATAAAAGGGTGGAGGTCAAAATCGATACAGGTGCCAGGACTTCGACGCTACTGGTCATTGATATTGAGGCAAGCCATTCTCATGGCATAGAAGTCGTTACCTTCTATCTCAAGATTCCGGGAGAAACCACGATCGGAGAAATATACACTCATGTGATCCATGCTCAGCGCAAGGTTCGGAGTTCCAATGGGCATTCGGAATTACGCTGATTTTATCAGAGTGCCTGTGCTTTTGGGGAAACGACAGTGGCTGATCGAACTGAGTCTCGCGACAGCTCGCAGAGGGATGAAGTATGCCATGTTGCTGGAGCGACAAGCTATGGCCAATCGCCTGATCGTAAACCCCGGGAAAAGTCACTTCTTGTTTGGCTCCAATTTCCCAGCTTAACCATAGGACTGACTTCGCAGGCTCCAACGGTGAAAGATAACAGACTGCATGATGACCGAAATTTTGGTGGCCTTGCTGAGTCTGATCTTTTCTGGTTGCAATAAATTCTGTGGGTGGGATTTGATTTTTTTCAGTAATCGCCAATAAAGGTTGGCCATCATTTCGGAGGCAATCATGTTAGGGCGATCTAACGGTGAGAGGGCCTCTCGGGCCATTTGGTAGTGTTTAGATGCCACAGCAGACATTCTCTCTACGAGGGTGGCAAGCTTGGCTTTGGGGATGCGACATTCAATGACTTCTGTTTCACTGATGTCCAGTTGGCTTAGTAGTTCCAGGGGCAGGTAGATGCGCTGAAGCGTGGCATCATCGCGGATGTCACGGAGAATGTTGGTCAACTGAAGAGCCTGCCCCAAGTGGAAAGCGTATCTTCGAGTCGAAGGGGCTTGATAACCAAATATCCGAATGCTGAGTAGTCCGACAGTGGATGCTACACGGTAACAATAGGCCTCAAGATCTTTCCAGGTTGAGTAGCGGTTCAGGTGCAAATCCATCTCCATGCCTTCAATTAAATCATTGAAGTCCTCAAACGATAGTTGATAGCGATGGATCCATGGAGTGAGTTCGGCTATGACCGGAAGGTGGGAGCTAAAAGAGGCATCGGCGCATGCATTGCGAATGTTCTCCTGCCATTCATTCAGTAAGTTTTTACGTTCTTCGATAGCTACATCGACGTTGTCTGCGATATCGTCCACACAGCGGCAAAAGGCATAAAGAGCAGTCATGGCACTTCGTTTTTCTCGAGAGAGTGGAAAAAAAGCTATTGCAAGGTTTGATGAACTACCTTTGGTGATATGGTGACTGATCGAATGACCGGAAGGACTAGCCATAGAATTCATTCATTCTTATCTGAATTGGGGTAGCCACCCGTTTCCGATAGTGAAGGATTTCTTGGTCGATGATCTCGTTTTCTTCGACGCCGTTTTTTTCTGTGAGATGGGTCACCATTCGGGCTATTTTTGTCTATTTTTCGGGTATCGGGTATGTGTCTAAAGGCCCTGTTTCCGGTAGTGGCTGCTCCTTTTTTCTTGATGAAAGCTGCAATGACTGCAAGGACGACCATGATCGCCAGGGCGATACCAGCCACAAGCCCCATGTCATCGAAATACCACACCGGCTTGTTGGCATCATTGTTTATTGGTATTGCAGAACCGGTCGTTCGTTGCGGGTCCAATTGTGCAATTATGGGAAGAAAAAGGCTGTGCGGTGACATGGGGCTTGAATTAAACGTTTTGCGAGATGCTTTCAATGATCCAATGAGTTTCCGGAAAGATGAATCTGGCATTGATGCATGCGAAATTTTAGTTCGTGCTCAGGCATTTGTAAGGCCAAAGCTGTCGGTTCCATCTGGAAGTCATTATCAGCTAACTTTTTCAAGAGGATTTGTCGCTCAAACCGTGCCATTTGCTCCTCGTAAGACTCGTTCGAAAGCTGCGCGGATGTATCAGTGCTTCCTAGTTGGGATTCTACCTTAAAATTTGGCAGACTGCTTGACTGTATGTGTGAACTTTGTTCGAGGATGACGGACCTCTCAACCGCATTGCGCAACTCGCGCACGTTGCCTGGCCAGTGGTGGTTTCGTATGATTTGAACTGCCTCAGGGCTGAATTCTCGAAGCTGCTTACCCATTGTTGCAGCAAATTGTGAAAGGAAATGATTTGCCAATATGATGATGTCATCACCGCGCTCCCTCAAGGCAGGGGGGGTAAATTGAACCACATTTAGTCGGTGAAAAAGATCCTCACGAAATTGGTGGTTTCTGATGGCGCTGACAATGTCGCGATTGGTCGCAGCAATCAACCGAACGTCGACCTTGAGCTCGACATTACCGCCTACGCGAGTGAAAGTGCCATCTTCCAGAAAACGCAATAATTTTGCCTGGAGAGGTCGGCTCATATCTCCAATTTCATCCAGAAAGACCGTTCCACCGTCAGCTTCCTGCATGCGACCGGTCTTACTGCGGATGGCTCCGGTGAAAGATCCTTTTTCATGGCCGAATAGTTCGCTTTCCAGCAATTGATCGGGAATGGCGGCACAATTGATGCGAGTGTAACTTTCCCCTCGTCGTTCACTGAGGGTGTGGATGGCCCCTGCAATGAGTTCTTTCCCTGTTCCGCTTTCGCCCAAAATCAGAACGGTGGCATTTGTTTTAGCTACCGTAGCGACCAAGTCTTTGATTTTTTCGATGCCATCTGATCGACCAATGATACTTTCCAGCGTGAAGGACGGCACTTGTGCGTTTTTCAGGGCCAGATTCTCCTGGATTAGTTGATGTCTTTCGGCGCACCGGGCCACAGCATGCAGAAGTTCTTCGGGAGCAAATGGTTTAGCTAGGTAATCAATGGCGCCTGACTTGATGGCTTCCACAGCTAATTTTGGCGTGGCATATGCGGTGATCATGAGGACTGGGAGTTCCGGACTCCGTTTGGTCATTTCCTTTAAAAAGTCGTATCCGCTCATTCCGCCCAGGCGGGCGTCGGTAATGACCATGAAGAAGGGTTTTTCGCCTACCAGCTCCAAAGCCATTTCGGCTGATTCAACTGCCACCACATCATACCCCTCATCATGCATCACTGTTTCAAGTGAAGAGCGCATGTTCTTCTCATCATCAACGATGAGCATAGGGGGTAAAGGATCCTTCATGACAAGTTTTTTCGGAGCTTGATAAGGGCCCGAGCGGGTAATTGTATGATGAATTTGGTGCCGGCGCCAAGTTGTGATTCCACCATCAACTTACCGCCGTATATCTCGACGTTGTGCTTTACAATGGCAAGCCCAAGGCCAGTCCCTTTTTCTTTAGTCGTGAAATAGGGCTCGAAGACCTGATCGAGCAGTTCCTGGGACATCCCTGGGCCATCATCTTCGATCATAATATCAATTGAGAGACCTTCCCCCAGCTTGGCCCCCAAGTGAATGTTACCCTTTCCGTTCATGGCATCCCTGGCATTGTGCAAAACATTGACGATGATTTCACTGAAATGACCTTTCTGCATGGTGACCTTGGGCAAAGCAGTTCCATAACTACGGTTAATGGTCATTCCCTTACTCAGGGCGTTTGGGAAGACCTGCTCAATAGCTGAATCGATTTCGGAAGTAATATCCAGAGGCTGAACCGTTCCTTCGGCAAGCTGCGCAAACCCCATCAAATCCGTGATGATCCGATCACTCCGGTGAACCTCTTCGCGGATGAGATCGATCTGCTGGGTAATGGTTTTACCGTCCTTGACTGTGCGCTGCAATGTGAACGCAGCATTGTTGATGATACCTAGGGGGTTTTTCAACTGGTGGGCAATTTCTGCAGCAAGCCGACCGGTGGCTTGGAGTTGTTCCTGTCTTATTTGGAATTCCTTCGCCTCATCTTCGGCTTCGCGCAATTTGTCAAACATGGTTTGGAAAGCATACGAAAACAGGGTCATTGCCCCCAAGATGAGCAGACGCAGAGTAAAGGAGTCCGCGTTGGTTTCGATGGGTTCACCAGCAATTTGAGCGATGCGGATGTCGGTCAGGCCCGCAAGAAGATATGCAAGAATCGTAAGTGCATTGACGGTGATTTGTGTGGTGGGTGAGTAGATGCTCAGGGAATTACGAAAACTCAATAGGAGATAAAACCAGAACAAGGGGCTTTCCAAGCCTCCTGTGATCAATGTGAGCGCAGAAAGCAGTATGATGTCCAAAATGGCCACGGTTAGAACCACCAGTTCGATATACCACAGTGGTAAGGATCGGATGCCTGAAATCATGATGGAGCATCCGATGGTGAGTGGAAGATAGAGCAGAAAAAAAACCTTTACCGATGACAATGCGACAACCCGAGCACTTTCCGGATCGAGTTCAAGATCCATGAAAAAGAGGTGGCGACAAACGAAAAAAAGACACACCATCTTCAAAGGTAGCATGATATTTCTTTCCACCAGACACAACCGATTCTCTACCTTGCTCTGGAATGTTCGATGAGCATTCAGGTGAGGCCATCGCTTATTGAAAAAGTCAGCGATTGCATGGAGAGGCAGGTGCATGACGCTTTTAGATGGAAGCTAGCAGCCCCATCGTTTCTTTCACGATAGTGCTGAAATCACAAAGTCTTCCGATTCCTTGGTAACCACACGAAAGCATGCCTTCGGCGGGACCGATGACATGCCATTGGTTGTCCTTCAGAATCTGTATGTTGGATTGAGTGATCGGGTTGAGCCACATGTGACCGTTCATTGCAGGTGCTACGATGCGTAACGTCTTGGGGCGCAGTGCAAGGGCAATGGCGCTTAGGGCGTCGTCTGCAAGGCCGTGAGCGATGCGCGCAATGGTGGTCGCTGAGCATGGAGCGATGAGGATGGCGTCTGCCTCATCCGCCAATTGAATATGCGAGGGCTTCCAATGGTCTTCTTCATCGTAAAGGTCTGTAATAACGGGCCCACGAGAGAGTGTCTTGAAGGGCAGTGGGGTGACAAAGCGCATGGCGTCTTTTGTCATGACGACTCTCACGCGGTGACCTTTTTGTGTCAGATCACTGGCAATATCAATGGCCTTATGGGCTGCAATGGAACCCGTCACTCCTAAAGCGATGGTTTTGGATGGTGGATTCTGTGACATAGGACACTTAGCTCAAGGCGTTGGGGGAGCTCAAACGGTGGCATCGCAAACTCTCGGCACTTACAATCTGCTCGAGGCGCTCAAGGTCATGCGAGCGAGTGGAAGATTCAATAAAATAATCAAAAGCTTTCCATTGGAGGATTTCATCTCTGGCTGATTTGAGTCGCCTCGCAATGACCTCCGCCTGATCTGATTGTCTTCCCCTGAGGCGCCTCTCGAGTTCTTCAAGCGATGGAGGGCATAGAAAAACGGTGATCAGGTCGACACCCAATTGATCTGGAAGGTTCTGCTCTCTTATCCTGGCAGCACCCTGAACATCAATGTTGAGGAGTGGGTGATACCCTTGATGGATAAGTCTCATGACATCCTTCTTTCGGCTGCCATATACGTGGTCATAGACGACGGCATGTTCCATGAACTCGCCTTGAGCAACTTGTTGTTCGAAAGCCTCTCGGTTCAGAAAATGGTAATCATCCCCATTACTTTCACCTTTACGAGGTGGGCGTGTGGTGCAGGTGATTAACCTTCGAAATCGGTTATCGGATTGAAGAAGCGATTGGCACAGTGTCGTTTTCCCAGCGCCGGAAGGGGCTGAGATTAACAAAATCCATTGTTTTTGTCCCGTACTGGCAAGATCTTTAGCCATTACTCAAGATTCTGTACTTGTTCCCGAAACTTTTCCAATTCGGTTTTCATGCTCACAACCAAGTGGGCAATTTCGTGATTGTTAGCTTTGCTACCAATGGTGTTGATTTCACGGAACATTTCCTGACATAGGAAATCCAGACTTCTGCCAACAGGATCCCCCTTATGGATGAGTTTCTCAAAGTGCTCAAAATGGCTCTTCAAGCGGGTGATTTCTTCGGAAATGTCACATCGGTCGGCGAAAAGCGCTATTTCCTTAAGTAATCGATCATCGTCGAGGTCGATCGTTTCCAGCCCAGCTTCCTGCAATCGTTTCAGGAGATTCTGACGATGGCGTTGGGTGAGTTCGGAGGTCAGCGGAATGATCTGAGAAACAAATTCCTCAAGGTTTAGAATGCGCGACCTCAAATCCTTCAATAGAAAAGAGCCTTCCTGCCTTCGCATATCCAGTAATTCTGTGATGGCTTTGTCTGCGGCCTGCTCGAGCAAATCCCACGCTACTTCCGCATTGGGTAGATTGGATTCCATGGTAAGAACGCCCGGAAGTCTCGTGAGCCATTCCAAGGAGGAACCTTGGGATAGGTTGAGCTCTTTGGCCAGTTGGTCGAAGGCCTTATAGCAAGCCGTAGCCAGCGATTCATTGATTTTGGGGCGCACACTTTCGTGACCTTCGAGATCAGTCACTCGAATGCGGCACTGGATGCGACCTCTGGAAAAGGCCTGAGTGCATTTGCTCTTCAATGCTCCCTCGAGGGATTCAAATTCTCTTGGAAGGGATATGGAGAATTCCAGCTGCTTGCGGTTGATGGACTGCATCTCCATGGTCACCCGAAGGCCATTGCCTTGTGTTTCCCCCAGACCATATCCTGTCATTGACATTAGCATCACCCCATTGAACCGGAGAACTGCTTGAGTCGTCAACTACTCGGGTAGATGCCTTCTCTTGGATGACAAAGTAAGTTTAGGGTGATCCATTGAGAGACAACCGTCTCTGACGGATCAGCTCTTTCATGACCTCGCCCATGCCGATTGAAGAAGCTTTCACGCCTCCGAAAGAATCGTGTAGCTGTCGGTAAAGAGAGAAGAGTGGGTCGTAGGCTTTGGAAGCCTCTGGATTGGGGGTATAGCCTTTTTCATGAGCTGACATCATGCTCCTTTGAGCTGTCTGGATGTCAGGGTGAAAGCCAGCAGCCACGCTGCCTGCCATGGCTGAGCCTAAAGCACAGGTTTGCTCGGAGGCAGAACAGCATACGCGAAGACCAAGAATATCGGCATAAATTTGCATGATCATGGGATTCTTGTCGGCGAGGCCCCCGCAGGCAACAACTGTGTCGATAACGATTCCGGAAGATTTCATTTGATTGATAATCATGCGTGCTCCAAATGCCGTTGCTTCGATGAGTGCTCGATAGACTTCATGGGCCTTAGTGTGGAGTGTTTGCCCTAGCAGTAATCCACTCAGTTGTGGGTCACATAGCAAACTTCGGTTGCCGTTGTTCCAGTCAAGGGCCAAGAGGCCAGATTGTCCGGGGCGTAACATGGACGCCTGTTGGCTGAGTGAATCATGCGTGTGTGCACTCCCCTCGAGAAGACGATCTGTCCACCAATGAAGGAGATCTCCTACGGCAGATTGCCCTGCCTCAATGCCATGGCATTTGGGTAGTACCGTTTCCGGAGCCATACCACAGAGACCTGTAATATAGGGTAGGGGATCATGCAATGGAGCCACCACAATGTCGCATGTTGAAGTTCCCATGATTTTGACCATGGTTCCTGGCTGAATGCCACTTCCAACCGCTCCCATATGGGCATCCAGAGCGCCGGTTGATACGGGGATGCCAGAGGGAAGTCCAAATTCCAGCGCCCATGACGGACTTAGTCGCCCTGCCACCTGACCCACGACCTGGACCTGACACCCTTTCAGGGCATCCCAGATTCTGGCGCATTCAGGGTGTAGCCCTTCCCAGAATGACCTCTCAGGATACCCCCCCCACCTGGCATGATAAAGCCCCTTGTGACCGGCGGCGCATATGCCTCTTACCGGACGATCCGTGTTTCCTGTCAAAACGGCAGGAATCCAATCACAAATTTCGATCCAGCCATAGGTTTGCTCCACCACTTCGGGATGTTCCCTTGCCATTTTGAGTAACTTGGCCCAAAACCATTCGGAGGAATAGGAACCACCACAACTTTCAAGGTATTCAGGATGTTGTTTTCGGGCGTGCTCGGAAATTTCTTGAGCTTCCTCTGCTGCGGTATGATCCTTCCATAGCCAGGCTTGGGCGCCGATGTGCTCCGCAAAGGCAGGAGTCAAGGCCAGTGCTTGTCCCTCGCGATCCACGGGGATGGGAGTGCTGCCCGTGGTATCCACTCCTAATCCCACGATCTGAGATACATCAAAGGACGGATCCTTGGCTTTTGCTTGGGCGATAGATTCCCGAATGGCTTTTTTGGCACCTGTTAAATAATCTGAGGGTGCTTGTCTGGCCAAGTCAGGCTCGTTCGAGTCCAACAAGATGCCGTCTTCGCCGTTTGCGTAACCGCAGACCGCACTGCTTAGGGCGTTTGCCGAATGGGTGCTGGTAATGAGCGCGCGGACTGAGGAAGTTCCATAGTCCAGGCCAAGGCAGTAGGTTTGGGAATTTGCGCTAGGTGTTTCCATCACATAAGTATATAAGAAGGGTTTACCAGTAGCCTATGACACTGGTAAACGGGATCGTCGCATTGCGGGGGTAAATTTGAGTTTGTTTCTTGAATTGAACGGACCCATCGACCAGGCCCACATGACCTCCTTGCGAGCGCAATTCGCTGGGTTCTGGAAAAACGCGCTCGGCGCTTTTTACGGGCGCGGTTGGCCCATGCGGAGCCGAGGTGATGGGTGGGCTGACCGTGCCTTTTCCTATGACATCGCCAATCATGAGCCAAGACGGATCGTCAGTGGCCTTTTGGTGAGAATCCCATGGCCAGGGTTCATTCCCATAATCGGCGTCGCGACGACGCTTGTCCTGATGGGTTCGATGCCCCCAGAGAAAATAATAGCCAAGCCGATAGCCGATCCCGGGTTGGACCCAGAACCAATCCTTCTTGTTGGGGCAGTTAAAGGAGTTGGTTGCCATCCCACCCTGGGTTTGCATGTAGTCAAAAACCCTGGAGTGAATGAAGGGGAAATGTTCAATACCATTGTCTCGGAGACCTTCAGGAAATCGTTGATTGTTGTCATTGGCATACATGAGCATCGTGAGCGCGATCTGGCGTTGACTGGATTTGCAGACGGCACGCTTGCTTTGTTTCTTTGCCTTGCCCAATGCTAGAAGCAGCATCGAAGCGAGTATCGCTATGATGGCAATGACAACAAGCAATTCAATCAAAGTGGATCCTCGATGGCCGAGTCCTTTTTGAATGCTTCGGATGATGGTCGTTTTGCTACGTAGGTGAATTAATGGTAGACTAGAAAATATGGCTTCAATTGCAACCTTTGATCCGATGCCCTGGCGTGTGATTCCATGCGGTTTATACTTACTGTTTCTTCTGTTTTGTGAAGTCCTTTTAGCCGAAGATAAAGCACCGGATGCATCTGCAGAAAGTAATGTTGAAACCTTATGGCGTGGATGCCAGCTATGCCACTCGACGATCGAAATGCAACGAGGGCCCATGATTGAGGGGCTTCCTCAGTGGTATTTGCATCAACAGCTCGAAAAGTTCAGTAAAGGTATTCGAGGGAAGTTTTCGGAAAATAAAAGTGAATGGCTGATGGGCTCGGTCATCAAGCAATTCGGGGATTCCGAGGATTGGCCTCGACTAGCTGCTTATATTGCCAATCTACCCGCTCTTGAGCCTCTTCGGACCGTGCTAGGGAATCATGAAAAAGGCAAGGCACTCTATGCGATGTGTGCCTCCTGTCATGGGCCGACGGCCGAAGGTAACCAGGTTTTGGGTGCCCCTCCACTCAACGTTCAAGAAGATTGGTATCTCAGAGAGCAGCTCATAAAATATCGATCCTCCATGCGAGGATATCACCCTCAGGACTTGGGTGGAGCCACCATGCGCGCAGTAGCCTCCTCCCTAACCAACGAGCAAATTAAGAATGTTGTCTTCTACCTGTCTTCATTCCAAAAACCCGCCAAAGGAGGGGGCCCTTCGGAGGGGCAATCCCCCAATAGGGATTAAAGCAAGGAGTCTTGGATGTCCCCGGAGCCGCCTTGCATGTGAGCGCCATAGGAGGAAGCTTCGCTGCATGCTTTCCGCAATGCCCTTACGGCAAACTTCATGTTTCTTTGGCGAAAAAGATGTGAGCCGCTCACAAATGTGTCTGCACCTTCTTGAGCGCAAAGACCACCGGTCCTTTGGTTGATGCCGCCATCAACTTGAATACGAAAAGACAGACCCTGTTGTTGTTTCCATCTGTAGGCTTGCTGGACTTTGGGCAATGTTTCCTCGATGAAAGACTGCCCCCCAAATCCTGGATTAACCGTCATGATGAGGAGCAAGTCAATCTTGTCGAGGTAGGGTTGAACATCGTCGATGGATGTAGTTGGGTTCACCGCCAGTCCGACTTTTTTTTTCAAGGATCGGATTTGCCAAATGAGGTCTTCCACTCGTCTTCCCAGCTCCACATGAATCGTGATCGAATCGGCTCCAGCAATCGCAAAAGGTTGGAGCAGGATGTCTGGCTTGGAGCACATTAGATGGACATCAAAGAAGAGACTGCTCCTTGGGCGCAGGGCCTCGACCACATCAGGTCCAAAACTCAGGTTGGGGACAAAATGACCGTCCATGATATCGAGATGCAGCCATTCCGCATCGGACCTCGCTACTCGCTCGGTCTCTCTTTGAAAGAAACCAAAATCAGCAGCCAGAAGGGATGGAGCGATAATGACCTGGGTTTCCGATGTCGACGGACGCCTCATGGTGGGTGGTGAGAATTAAGCGGTGGCGGGCGAGGCCCCTCCAAAACCGGGGTCCAATTCTGGCCCATCCTTTTTGGTGTCGCTTTGAGGCAACGCCTGACTTACATCGGAAGCATCTGCTGTAGAGGATTCTTGAGGTGGCTGAGGCGGATCCCAGCGACCGGTTTTGACGATATCCTCTACCTGGCGTCCATCCAGCGTTTCAACCTCCAGCAGGCTTGTGGCGATGAGGTCAAGTTTCTCCCGGTTTTCCCTGATGAGCGTCTCAGCGGTCTGGTAACCTTCATCTATCAAGCGCTTGACCTCTACATCAATCTCCTGAGATGTATGCTCACTGTAGGCTTTGCTTCGAGCCATGTCCTTGCCGAGAAAGACGTAGTCGTTGTCATCCCCATACTGCACCATACCCAAGCGATCGCTCATGCCATATTGGCATACCATGGCCTTAGCGAGCTGCGTTGCCTGCTGAATGTCCCCTGCAGCCCCGGTTGAAATATCCTCGGTGACAATTTGCTCAGCGATCCTTCCAGCCATCATGACCGCAATCATGTCTTCCATCTCCCGTTTCTGTCGGTTGAGAATGTCCTGTTTGGGTAAAGACATGGTGGAGCCCAGAGATTGCCCTCGCGGAATGATGGTTACTTTGTGGAGCGGGTGAGTGTGATCCAACATGACATTGACTAATGCGTGACCCGCTTCATGCCAGGCAGTGATTTTCTTGTCTTCATCCGTCATGGCCATACTGCGACGCTCTCGCCCCCATCTCACCTTGTCACGCGCTTCCTCCAATTCAAGCATTTCAATGGATTTCTTGTTGGCTCTGGCTGCAATAAGAGCGGCTTCGTTGAGCAGATTGGCGAGCTCAGCCCCAGAGTATCCTGGGGTTCCTCGCGCAATCACGCTCAAATCCACTTCGGGCCCGAGTTTCACGTTTTTGGCGTGCACTTTGAGAATTTGCTCTCTGCCATTGATGTCGGGTAGATTGACTGTAATCTGTCGGTCAAAGCGACCTGGTCGGAGAAGGGCTGGATCCAGCACATCCGGCCGGTTGGTTGCGGCTATGATGATGATCCCTTCCTGGGTGTCAAAGCCGTCCATTTCAACCAGTAGGGCATTGAGTGTCTGTTCACGCTCGTCATTTCCTCCGCCCAACCCATGACCTCGGCTTCGTCCTACAGCATCAATTTCATCTATGAAGATGAGGCATGGAGTGCTTTTTCGTGCTTGATCAAACATATCCCTCACGCGACTTGCGCCCACACCCACAAACATTTCGACAAAATCCGATCCGCTGATGCTGAAAAATGAAGCGTCAGCTTCTCCGGCGATGGCCTTGGCTAGTAGAGTTTTCCCGGTTCCGGGAGATCCGATCATGAGGATACCTTTAGGAATTCGCCCTCCTAGTTTCTGAAATTTCTTTGGATCTTTTAGGAACTCAACCAATTCGGAGACTTCTTCCTTGGCCTCGTCCACCCCGGCAACATCCTTGAAGGTTGTACGATTTTTCTCTTTGCTGAGCATGCGAGCCTTGCTTTTGCCAAAACTTAACGCTCCCTTTCCAGCCATCCGAATCTGTCGGATGAGGAAAAAATAAATCAATGCGGCGATGATCAGGAAAGGAAGGATGGAGAACAGGAAGCTTGTCAGCATGGTGTTAGGCTGTGTGGTCTTAAACTTACCACTTTCGAGCATTTGGACCTGCAATCCCTCCATGATCACGGTTTTGATAGTAAAGGGTTGTGAGATGGGCTCGTTGGATTCGTCGACTTTGAGACTTATCTCAC
Source organism: uncultured Verrucomicrobiota bacterium (assembly GCA_902560705.1). Classification (GTDB taxonomy): domain Bacteria; phylum Verrucomicrobiota; class Verrucomicrobiia; order Limisphaerales; family AAA164-E04; genus UBA7971. Next base: position 8,500 of record CACEMW010000010.1, on the reverse strand, counting down.
CATTGCTGGCAATGTCGTAGCCTTGATAGATTCCATTGACCTCCTGCAGGTGGCTCTGAGGATCGTAATTGATGACACCTTTTTCAACTAAACCGTTCTCGCTGATAAATTTAAGCTTGGCATAATCGATAGTCTCAGGATTGCCGGCTGGGGTCTGCCGCTGCAGGAACATAATGAGGGGAATGAGGCCCAGTATGGCCATCCATACCAGTAAGGTCTTGGGGGGGCACTTTCATGTCCCCTCCGCCCTGAGGCTCCCCATTCTTTCGGTTGTTTTGTGCGTTTTTAGACATCTCTACTGGCCTCACACTACACTTGCCCTTGCAGCGATGCAACTATGTATCCTTATACCAATCACTGCGGTATTTGAGGCGTTTTCTCAAGATTCCAGTGGATCAATGGCCAGATTTGACTTTACCCTTAGCTAGGGTCATGCGTCCCCAATCCTTTCCATGCAAGGCTACCGGCAAACACAAGAAGAAGACCTTGAGACTCTTTATGATATTTGTCTGCAAACCGCGTGGGCTGGTGGTGACGCGTCCGGGGAGCTTTTTCATTCTGACCTGCTGGGGGATTTGTTTTTAGGTCCCTATCATTCATCGCAGCATTCCATGGCGGAAGTTTTGTGCGATGATGATGGTATCGTCGGGTATCTGCTGATGGCCAGCGATACCCTAAGCTTCCAGAAATGGTTCAGGATGCATTGGTTGCCAAAATTAAGAAAAAAATGGCCAAAATCCGGACTGAACAAACCCTTAACAGACATGGATGTAGCCTTGTGGGAATCACTCGGTGAGGACCAGACGTACCACCCCTCCTGGATGCGCCAATATCCAGCTCATCTCCATCTATCCCTTTTACCTCAGTATCAAGATCAGGGCATGGGATCGCGCTGGGTCTCGCGAGCCGAAGAAATGCTTTTACATCAAGCATGCTCGGGTGTTCACGTGAGCGTGCATCCTGAAAATAGCCGAGCGCAGAATTTTTTCTCCAAAGCTGGCTACGCTTTCATTGAGCATGCCTATTTACCTTGGGAAGAGGTTTATTTTATGGGAAAAAGCTTGATACATTTCAAGCAACCCTAACGATGAGCAAAATGGAATCCATTATGACCCAGGCAGAGCGCTACGTGACAACCGTTTCTGACCAGTTGAACGCCATCAGGAAGACGCAATGGGACTCATTACGCGTCGGCGCTGAGTGGATCGGTGAAGCACTGCTCAACGACCGTTGGTTTTACACCTTCGGCACAGGTCATTCCAGACTACTAGCAGAGGAGGTGTTTCACCGAGCTGGCGGGTTGGCGCGGGCAGTTCCTATTTTGGATGATCGCATTTATTTTTCTGCGGGCGCTCAGCAAGCAACGGATTTTGAACGCCAACAGGGGACCGCTCTCGAGTTGATGAGTGATTATCCGCTGCAAGAGGGAGATGTCATCCTGGTGGCTTCTAATTCGGGGCGAAACGCCTTGCCGATAGAAATGGCCATGCATGCGCGAGAGAAGGGGCTCAAAGTGATTGCCTTGATCAATGTCAACCACGCCAAAGCCTGGCCCTCTCGTCATCCTTCGGGAAAGCATTTGAGCGATGTATCCGACCTGGTATTGGATAATTGCGGAGTCCAGGGAGACGCTGCCATTGAAATGACAGGCATTCCCGGGCGAGTGGCAGCGACCTCTACGATCACCGGAGCCTATCTTGTCAATTTGTTGATCGTCGCCGCGGTGGCTCTCATTCAGTCCAAGGGTGGCCATCCGGAGGTCTACATCAGTAGTAATAGTGATGGTGATGACCACAATGCTGCCCTTGCCAGCAAATATCGGCATCATATCAAACACCTCTAATAGCCCTTTTCCAAGTGGCTTTGCTTTTTGCGGGGAGAGAACTTCATCTTGAGCTTCTAGGCATTTGGGCTTAGCTTTAAAAGGTGCCGAGCAACCCGTCCGCACCCTTCGATATTGGTTGGTCCTGTTGCTTTCACCCATCCTTTGGACGCCTCACTCCTTGTCTGCAGACGTACCAACAGCGGACATGCATGATCTTTCTTTTACCGGACGCGCCGCTGAATGGTTTGGGACCTATTCTCTGGAGTGTCATTCTGAGTAGGTGCAGAAGGGTGATGTGGATTTGAGTTTCATGCTTACAAGGGATTCCTTCGCCCGAGATTATTCCACCTGGCAAGCTGTTCTGGAAGTGTTGAGGGAAGAGGAGATGCCTCTATCCAAGGCCACACAGCCCATCGAAGCTGAGCGGAATGAGATGATTTCTCTCATTGAGGAGGAAATGGAAGAGCGATCGCAAGACAAAAAGCGTGCACGAGGCGCTGTGCCGATGCGTCGACTCACGCGAGAAGAATATCACTATGCCATCGAAGACTTGACGGGACTGCGTATGGATCTTTGGGATATCCTCCCCGTGGATGCGGTGGGTGGTGAAGGGTTCGCCAACCAAGGCCAGATACAGTTCACGCAAGCTTCGGATATCGAGCGCTATCTGGAAGCGGCAAAAGGGGTGGCAGCCAGAGCGGTTATGGGGTCTGGCGAGCTTTACTTTTTCGATGACCCCGGGCAAAGCGGTCAGGAATTGTCTGCAATTGTCCGGATCAAAAAACTCTATCGGGCCCGGGGTTTCCGCACGGGGGCCGGTGAGGGTGCTGAACCCTATGGTTTGGATCAATATCCTAAAGCCTTTTATGCCTGCTGGCTTTTTCAGCATCGCGAAACCTTGGGCTTGAAGGGGACCACCCTTACAGAGGTGGCCCAATCACAAGGATTGGTACCTTCCTTTGTGGAACTTATCCATGACGCACTGCATATAGAGGATGCGCATCCAGCCTTGCAGTCTGTCATCGATGCCTGGCAACGATTACCTGCACCGCCACCGGAAGGCTCATTCTCGTGGACGCAACTGCAACCCTCGATGGAAGAGCTCTTTGGCGTGGTTGTCGCTCGGCAAAAGGAATTAGCCAAGAGGAAGGGGATCAGGAGGAAAGCGAATTGGTTGACGCTTTGTCCTTGCAAGAGCTCGAACAAATCTCCCGAGAGGCACTCGAGCTTGCTCTGGTCTTCCCGACGGTTTCTCATCGGGAGCCTGCACCTGGATCTGCCCCATAATGGAAGAGACCCTGAATTGGAGGCCATGTATTTAAAGACCAATCAATTCCACGTTCAGCAGCTGGTTTACCTCATCGAACGTATGAAGAGTCTTCCCGAGGGCGACTCCACTCTTCTGGACCACTGCATGTTGCTCTTCTGTTCCAATCTTTTTGATGGCGATCGGCATTAGGCAGATGAAATTCCCATGATCCTTGCAGGAGGTAAGAGACATCTTCCTGTGGGATCGGTGGTGGATGTTTCCCAGCGTCCCAAGCGTGAGCGAAAGGCTTGTTCACTTTACCTTTCGCTCATGCTAAAAATGGGTATGGATATTCAGCGCTTTGGTGACGTCACAAAAGGTTTGGAAGGTGTTTGAAGGAGCCATGGCATGGATGGCGTGATCTCTCCTTGCGTATGGTCCAATGATTTGGCCTGGATGGATCGAATGCCTTCGCTGCTGGAGGGTGAGGGAACTCTTGCGAAGCTTGTGGAATGGTGTGGGCCTCCCATGGAGTTTTCACTCAAACAACTTACCTCCAAACACAGAGAAGCCTATCCACCTGTCGTAGGTCGCTATTTTGAAGACCTTGTGGAACTCTCTCTTCAGCGGTTTCGGTCCATCTCACGCATTGTTCGAAACATCCCATTGCTTCGCGATGGTCGAACGCAAGGGGAGATTGATTTTTATCTCGAGCATGAAAGGGGAATTCGGATGCAGATCGAGTGCGCCTTTAAATGTTATCTTTGTCTCGGGGATGAAAGGCAGTTGGGGAAGTATCATTACATTGGCCCTAATCCAAGAGACTCGTTTGAAAAGAAACGTAGTAAGCTGATCGATCAGCAACTCCTTCGACGTTGTGCCCACTTGCCCGATCCAGATTACGTTGGATCATGGACTCGTGGATGGATTTTTTACCGTCCAGATCAAGAGCGACCAAAGCGCTTTCCCGAGGGCCTGGCTCCCGACCATTCCAAGGGTCAATGGTTGCGTCTATCTGAATTGAGCCGCTTCCTCATCTATGAGGGGAAGAGTCGCAAATGGGTGGTTCACTCCAAACCTCTCTGGATGCATTTTTCGAGTCCTGCCAGCCCATCTGATGGGATGGATGATGAAACTTTTGTAGCCCAGGTGTCTGAACAGATGGCCCATGGGGTCCATGCGGTCATGGCCACGTGTTATTGTCCAGCCGTGAGCAACGCCTATGAATTTGCCCAGCGTTGGATGATTGTTCCCGATAATTGGCCAGACTCTGGAAGACCCTGAGGACCCTGTCTCCAGATCTGCCATGTGATCGATATTCAGGGCTTGTGATCATGGGGTAAGTGGAGGATAAAGGAGACATCACCATGCGCTTTTTAAACCCTTTACAGCAGGACTGGATACGTGGACTTGCCTTGATCTTTTTGTGGCCTCTGGCTGCCATGGCCGAGGCCATTGATGTTGGGGATCGACTTGAGCTGATGGTGGATGATTTCTTGTGTGAGTCCATGGAAAATGTTCGGTATCACCTTCACTCACCTGTGGATCGGGGCGAGGTCATGCGTTTTGATCAACCATGGGAAGGCGCCTTCAGTGGGTATGGTAGCATGGTTCAGGAAAGCGATCGCATTCTTTTTTACTATCGCGGGCTGCCCAAGGCCGGACAGGACGGAAGTGTCGCCGAAGTAACGTGTGTTGCAGAGTCTCGGGATGGCATTCATTGGAACAAGCCCCCCTTAGGGCTCTACTCCACAGACCATGCATCCGAGAACAATATTATCTTGTCTAATAAGGCACCGTTCAGTCACAACTTTTCGCCTTTTCTCGATCGAAATCCCTCTGCCAAGGCTTTCCGATTTAAGGCATTGGCAGGGATTGCTTCTTCCGGTCTGATGGCCTTTGGGTCCCGGGACGGACTGGAATGGGAAACCTTGAGTGACTCGCCTGTGTTCTCCCCTGAGGGTTGGGTGCTGGATTCTCAAAATGTAGCCTTTTGGTCTCCCCATGAATCTCGCTACCTCTGTTATTACCGCTCATCAGTCGATGGCATTCGTAGTATTGCGCGTGCTTCTTCCGTTGATTTCCTCGACTGGAAAGCAGAAGGCCAAATGCGTTTCAGTGATACGGATTCCATACGCCCCAGCCAACACCTGTATACCAATCAAACCCAACCTTATTTCCGAGCTCCACACATTTATGTGGCGACACCTGCGCGTTTCTTTCCTGGCCGTAAGGTGCTTTCAGATGAGGAAGCTCGGCTCATTGAGGTGCATCCCAAGTATTACAATGATACCTCCGATGCTGCCTTGATGACTTCTCGTGGTGGCTTGCTGTATCAACGATTTCACCTTGAAGCGCTATTGCGGCCAGGTATTGGGGCCAGCAACTGGGTTTCTCGTTCCAATTACCCCGTGCTGGGCTGGGTGGAGACTTCCCCTCATGAGATGTCTTTTTACACCAATCAGGACTACGGACAACCGACCGCTCATTTGCATCGTTATGTTTTTCGACTGGATGGCTTGAGCTCGGTGAGGGCTGGCGATCATCCGGGGATTTGGATATCCAAACCGTTGGTGCGTTCTGGTAATCATCTTTTTTTAAATGCTTCGACTTCCGCTTCAGGGTTCCTGCGCATTGAGTTGATGGATGAGGATGGGGAGCCCATTGAAGGCTATGCGGGTGACCATGCCATGGAGTGGATTGGCAACGAGGTGCAGCGTCCGTATCGATGGAAACGTGGCCCCATGATTGAGTTGGATGAAGAGATGCCCTTTCGGATGAAAATTCATCTAAAGGACGCCGATCTCTTTGCCCTTCGTTTTGGCAGGCGAAACTCTTGATAGAAAGGAAGCCTTCTGCAAGTTCTCAGGTTACCATTGTTTCTTGATCTTTCGAGATTTCAACGAGCTAATGAGATCAGTGTAAAAACATATGAAGATAAAGGGTGCAATTTTAACGGGCCTGATGTTTTTTTTTATGACAGGCCACCCCAAACTGCATGGAGCAGGTGTCGAGGATAGGTTCGCAGCAGGTGTTCGTTCTACCGATCCACTCAGCCCCACAGTTCAACAGTCCATGTTCGATTTGGCGGCCGGCTTTGAGATAGAGCTGGTTGCCTCGGAACCCGATATCGCCAAGCCAATAAATATGGCCTTTGACGCACGAGGCAGGCTCTGGGTGACCGATACTCTGGAGTATCCGTACCCGGTCGATTTAAATAAAAAGGGTAGGGACTCCATCAAGGTAATCACTGATACCAATGAGGATGGCCTCTACGATCAGGTGACCACCTTTGCCGATGGCTTGAATATTCCCATTGGCTTGTATCCATATGGCAATGGAGTTTTGGCATGGAGTATTCCAAATATTTGGTGGTTTGAGGACACTGATGGCGATGGTCAAGCTGACTTGAAGGAGAAGCGGTATGGCCCTCTGGGCTGGGAGAGGGATACCCACGGGATGAATGCCTCTTTCACCCGTGGCTTAGACGGCTGGCTTTACGCGACCCATGGTTTCAACAACAATTCCACTCTGCGAGGTAGAGATGGATCGGAATTGTTCATGAATTCCGGCCACACTTATCGTATTCGCCTGGACGGATCGCGGGTAGAGCCCCATACCTTTGGGCAGGTCAACCCTTTTGGGCTGACGATGGATCCCTTCGGGCAATTTTACACCGCTGATTGCCACAGTGCGCCTGTCTATCAGCTAATTCGAGGTGCCTTCTACCCTAGCTTTGGGAAACCGCATGATGGGCTGGGGTTTGCGCCTACCTTAATGGAGCATGCACACGGATCGACTGCCATCTGTGGCATTGTTTATTACGACGATCAACTATGGCCCACCTCTTTCAAGGACAATGTGTTTATCGGGAACGTCATGACCAGTCGGCTCAACAGGGACATCCTTATCGCCAGGGGTTCATCCAAGAAGGCGATCGAGCAGCCTGACTTGCTCAGTTCAAGAGACCCATGGTTTCGGCCCGTCGATCTACAGCTGGGCCCCGATGGGTCTCTTTATATTGCCGATTTCTACAATCGGATTATCGGACATTACGAGGTGCCTCTGGATCATCCAGGACGGGATCGTCATCGCGGGAGAATCTGGAAGCTTACTTACCGGGGCGCTCCCGGCCACTTAAGCCAAGGCCACGGGCTGATGGATTTGACCACTGCCAGTATGGAAGAGGTTGTGGAACAATTGGGGCACCCAAACATCACTCGACGCATGCTTGCGACGCAATTCCTGGCTGATGAAAAGGGTGTTGCTGCAGGAGTTTCTCTGGTGGAGAAATGGAACAACAAAAGTCTTTCCAACTGGCAACAGCGAGCTCATGGGCTATGGGTCATGCATCGCACGCAGGTCCTTGTTCAAAGCATGCTAGAGGATGCCTTGAACGATGTTTCGATGGAAGTCAGGGTGCACGCCCTGTTGGTTCTGGCCGAACAGCACCATCCTGATGAGAGTCTGCTGCACTGGGCACGTCTTGCATTGCAAGACCAACACCACATGGTGCAGCGTGCTGCTGCTCATGCCCTCAGTCTGCATCCTTCTCTGGGATCGATACATCCTTGCCTGATTCGGTTGCAATCCATGGGGAATCAAGATCCGCAGCTGCTTCATGGGCTTCGTCTTTGCTTGCGCAATCAACTCATGAATGATGACGCATGGCGGTGGTTAAATCAGCGTTCATGGGTGAGGGAGTTTCGTGAAAAGATCATGGATGTGGCATTAGGGGTGCCTATTGCAGAAGCAGGAAATTTCATTGCTCGAACCTTGAGGGACATCCACGGATTACCTCTTGAGAGGGGTGATGCGATGATTGTTCACATGGCCCGGCATGCGGATGTTACCACTCTGGAAGGCGTCGTGAACTACCTGATGGACCGGGCGGATTCAGGCCCGCAGCTTGAGATGAAACGCTTCAGAGCCATTCAAGAGGGTCTTCTAGCTCGGGGAATGGAAACCCCAGAGTCCATCCTGCAATGGGGCCAAACCATACTTGAACGTTCGATTGTGGAAACGGACCAGGCCATGAGGGGGTGGCGAACCACACGAGGTAGGGAACAAGGTGAGTCCATCAATCCTTGGTTTATTCAGAAAAGAGTCTCTGAAGATGGTCCTGCGGAGGACGTGTTCTGGTGTAGTTTGCCCCCCAATGGGGAACGCTACACGGGGGTTCTGTATTCTCCTGTCTTCCAGGCACCTGCTACCTTGAGCTTTTATTTGGCAGGCCATCAAGGATATCCCAATCAAGGGCCAAACCATCTCAATGCGATAAGGCTCATGGATGTTGGAAATGGAGATGTTTTGCTGGAAGCTTTTCCACCGCGTCAAGATATCGCTCAACGCATTTCATGGGATTTGTCTGCCTGGGAGTCCAAGGCCGTTCAATTGGAACTGACCGACGGGGACTCGGCCGATGC
>CACEMW010000009.1:0-60625 GCA_902560705.1 uncultured Verrucomicrobiota bacterium | reverse complement strand
CATTCATCATTGGAAGCTTTTGGCTCAGGCGTGGCCGGCCTTCAAGGAACTCCAATCGCTGTTGTCAACCGAACCTTTTCACTTGCTGCACGCACACAGCCGCGGAACCTTATTGGTGGCCATACTCGCATCAAAAATGCTTCGGCGTAAGGTCTTGTTCACCAATCACAATTACGCACACCGCACGGGACTCTACCGGTGGACAGCCAGGCAACCCCGCATCCACACCGTCTTGCTTACGCCGAACATGGCTCGGCATTACAACATTCCTGAATCAGGGGACAGAACTTCCATTATCTCGGCTTGCTTTGCACAGGATCTTCTCACCAGGCCGGTCCCCTCGGTTCATGCGACCCCACCCCGCGTATCCATCAAGTTGGTTGGGGTTGGCAATGTCATAGGATGGAAAAAGTGGGATCTCATTCTGAAGGCCCTTGAATTGCTTGAGCCCTCCCAACAATCCAAACTGTGCTTTGACATTTGGGGCCCTACCCCGGATTTACCAGAGGCAATCGCCTTCGAGAAAGCACTTCGGGAGCGTCTCCATCAGGCTGGCTTGGAAGATTCCTTTCGCCTGCGAGGTCCCACTCACGAAGTTGAGGAAAAGATTCGTGAAGCAGACTGGTTCATTCTTCCTTCAACCAATGAACCCTGTTCTGTAGCATTGATGGAGGCCTTGGCTCTTGGATGCCCAGCCTTGGTCAGCGCTAGTGGAGGAAACGTGGATATCATCAAGGAATCTTGCGGCAAAACCTTTCAACCCGATGATCCAGAATCTCTGGCCGGTGCTCTGAGGGAGTTGCTGCAAAACCCGCGTCCCAAAGCCACACCGGAGGCCATACGGGAATCGGTCAAACATCGGTCCGCGTCCGTCGTTTTCAACCAATACGAGAAGCTGTATCATCATTTGAACGGAGATTTGACCTGAGGGAACAAATCGCGATACTGCCCTGAAGAACATGCATTGGAAATGGTTCAAACACATCCCATGGATTGACACTCGGGCTCGTTTTTTATCATCGGCCCCAACCCACGGTGCACTCTTGGACATTGGATCATCCGACGGGGAAACCTTGAGGCATTTCCATGAAATGCGGCCGGATCTTGATTATTTCGCAACCGATATCGAGGGTCAAGCCGGCGCCTATCCAAAAGGCTGCAGATTTCACCGTGGTGATCTCAATCACGAGCCTTTACCTTGGGATGATCAAAGCATCGACGCCATCAGCTGCATGCATTTGGTCGAACATTTGGAACGTCTGGAACCGCTGATTGCACAATCTTATCGCCTTCTCAAACCCGGCGGTCAGCTGTACATTGAAACTCCTCATCCAAAAACCCTGAGCCTGGGTAGTGCCCGAGGGGCCGCCGTGGGCACCTTTACCATGAATTTCTGGGATGACTTGTCTCATACCCGCATTGTCAGCATGGGAGCATTGGCGCAATTATGCCTCAGACAGGGTTTTGAAGTGAAGGATTCCGGGACTTCGAGAAATCTCTTTTTTGCCGCCTTGTGGCCGTTCTTCATGTTCCTGCCTCCAAGTCGCCAAAGATGCACGGCCCGTATTCATTGGCTGGGGTGGTCCGCTTACCTGGTGGCACGCAAACCATGAAGAACCTGCCCAAGCTGTTGGTGCTGGAATTATGGGGACTGGGAGACCTTGCCATTGCTTCATCGTTCATCAACAAGGCAACCCAAAGTTTTCAGGTCACCGTTGTGGCGAAATCTTATGCGCATGATTTGCGGCCCTTTCTGTGGCCCGATGCGAACGTTCTATCCTGGCATGCTCCGTGGACAGTTTTCCGTGGAAAATATCGTTTTGATCGATGGCCCTGGAAATCGCTCCATCAAACCTTGTCCACCTTGAGAAGCCAGCGATTTGATGTTGCTGTCTCCGCCCGATGGGATCCACGCGACCATCTTTTCATGTGGTTTACCAAAGCATCCCAGCGAGTCGGTTTTCCGCGAAGAGGTAGTCAATGGTTCTTGACTCAAGGCATTCCGATGCCACCCGATCAAGCTCATCGGTTCAATCAGTGGTCTTTGGTAGGCCAGAGAATTGGGGTCGATGTTCCGGTTTATCAGGCACAGGAGTGCATCGAAAAAACCATCGGCCTAGATCGGCCACCACGCTGTGTGGTGCACAGCGGTGCAGCTCAGCCTGTTCGGGAATGGCCTCTGGACCGCTTCCTGAGACTACTGGACTGGCTCGAAAGTGCGAAAATCGAAGTTTTGCTCATTTGCGACAAGCATCAACGATCTTGGTGGGAAGCTCACCAAAAGAAGGTCTGTGTACCCCAATCCGTGAGCGAGCTGGCTTCAGCCATGAAATCCTGCCAGGCATTTGTAGGAAATGACTCTGGTCCCGGCCACCTTGCAGCGGCAATGGGCCTGCCCACTCTCAGTATTTTTGGGCCTCAACGCACCGAGTGGTTTCGTCCGGCTCACCCAGGCGGTATGGTGGTTGAAGGAGCAGACTGCCCTTACAAGCCATGCTTCGATGCTTGCCGATTCGAGACGCCTCACTGTCTGGAGGACGTCAGCACCGAACAAGTTCTTGAGCAGCTCAAAGCTTTTGTCAAAATCCATTTGAGCTAAGGGATCCGCTTTGGCTTTCAGTTATCCATGTGGCAGCGCCCGCAGGAAGAGGGGTTTACGGAACAGTCCATGGATGGCATCGATTCACTGGCAGATGCCGCAAAAACACTCCATTTTTTTTACCAATTTGGAGGAACCGCAACTGGGACATGCCACATTGGAGCAATCGTGATTCTTCAATAACAATTCGCGCTCTTTTTGGCACATGGAACAGACAAATTCGTATAACGGCATAATTTGGACAAATGGTTGAAACAGGGTCATATTAAATCAATAAAAATGCTTTTTTTAAGTATCATCCATCATTCTCTGAACGCACCGATTTGGAGTCACAGAGGTAGAGGCGTCCTCTCGCGGGTCATGGTTGTCGGGTGAAAATCAAATCATGGACTTACCCACAAACACATTGCGCGGCAAACTCATCCTGGATGGTGGAAGTCAGGCTGGATCATTCTTCCACAGAAGTGTTTTGCTGATCTGTCAACATGATGAAGAGGGCGCTTTTGGTCTCATACTCAATCGACTCTTATCCCCCCCACCTGCGACGGCATCACCCTTCAAGCTTCCCAACTCATTGAAAAACCATTCCATTTTTGTCGGTGGCCCCGTTCAGCCTGGAGCATTGAGTTTCCTAATGACCGATGCCTTCATCAATGCCGAGGAAATTCTGCCGGGAATCGCATTGGGACATCATCTGGAGGATCTGGAAGAGTGGTGTCAGCATTACTCGCCTCAGAAAAGCTTCCGACTTTTTTCCGGCTATGCCGGCTGGAGCCCTGGTCAATTGGATGATGAGGTATCAAAAGGGGCTTGGCTCATACACCCTGGCAATAAAGAACTCATTTTCGACCATCCTCCACAAAGCCTTTGGAGAGACATCATGAGTCAAATGGGCTGGGAAGAGCAACTCCAGGCAACAGCACCTGATGATCTCAGTGAAAACTGAACACCCTATTGACGCATGCAAGACATCCTTCAACGACTGACTTCCTCCCTGATTAATTCATACGACGCCCACGGTGGCATCAACCATCTTGATGGAGTCAACTTGCCCTCCAAATCAGCCATCGCTGACATCACAAAGGATTTATTGACTCTGCTCTTTCCAGGTTTTTTTCAGGAGAAGCTGATCCACTCAAAAAAGCTAAAAACTGAAACGCATCAACTTGTAGAAAAAGTTTTTGATTGTCTGCAAAAAGAAATAGAAAAAAGCCTGAGATACCACCCGCCTGAAGGCAGGCTAGAGGCCAATATTACGTCGTTAGCCAAGGAGTTGACGATGACCTTGCTGTCTAAAATACCTGATCTGAAGGATATCCTTCGAACAGATATTGATGCGGCCTACAACGGCGATCCGGCAGCTTTGAGTCGAAACGAAATTATCGTTGCCTATCCGTTCGTAGAGGCCATTGCAGTGCAAAGAATGGCTCATGAATTGTATCGCAATCAAGTAGCTCTCATTCCACGAATCATGACCGAGTGGGCTCACTCTAGAACAGGAATGGATCTTCACCCGGGCGCCAGCATTGGTAGTCATTTTTTCATTGATCATGGAACCGGCACGGTCATTGGGGAAACCAGCATCATTGGGGATCATGTAAAGATGTACCAAGGAGTCGCTTTAATCGGCCGATCCTTGAAGGGTGGACAAGCACTAAGGGGCAAGCGCCGTCACCCCATCATCGAGGACCGCGTCACCCTTTATGCCAATGCCACCATCATGGGGGGAGACACCACCGTTGGCATGCGAAGTACCATTGGAGCCAATGTATTCCTCACGCACTCCGTACCACCGGATTCACTTGTCCTGAATGATGATATTGACCTAAAGGTGCTCGATAAAAAGGATCGCAACTCGAAAGAAGACGGAGAAAAACCACCGGTGGAACAAGTTTAAATTCCATGTAAAAGGTGAGATTTTTAGCGTCAGATTCGCGGTTAAGAACTCAAAGAAAATGTTCTGCCATGGATCAACGATTACTGCCCTGCAAGTTCATTGATGCTGTTTGATTTTGTGGCGCTCGCCAAAAGTTTTCGCAGATCATTGCTGGGTTAGGGACCACACTTCGATGGCCACACCAAAAGCCGAATCTTGACGCTCAATACAATGACAATGGATTGAATCTGCAAAAATTTGGCCCACTTTCCGGGGTGTTGAAGATATTGTTCAAAGATGCTTGCATGATCCGTTCATGCGTCAGATGACCTCAAAAAAGTGTCATTCAAGAACTAGGGAGCAACTTGAAAACGTTTCCACTTCGGTTGATCAGTTGATTGGAGGCATTGGTCAGGACGTAGAGTTCACCCTTTTCATCCTCACCAAAAGCAACGATATATCCTCTCAGGACAGGATTACCGTGTGAAAGTTTACGCACGTTCCATGTGCCATCACTCTGGGGACTTGCGGCAAGAAGGACTCCTTGCGGCAAGGCCCAATTCTGACTCCAATCGGCAAAAATGTAGGTTCCCTCAAGCCCCTTTAGTTTAGAGCCACGATAAACGTAGCCTCCGGTCACACTGATTCCATGGGCATCGGGTTCACCGCGGAAGGCATTGAGGTTTTTATACTCGATAATGGGATCCACCAAAGCCTGACCGCGGATATCGGTTTGGCTGCATGCCTCAGGGGCCGACCTTGGGGAATCGGGGTCAAAGCAATGCCTGCCCTCCCGGATATTCCACCCATAATTGCCTCCCTTGGAAATCAGATTGACCTCTTCAAATAGGTTTTGGCCGATGTCAGCCACGAATAGCTCATGACTTCCGCCGCGATCGAAACTCATCCTCCACGGATTGCGCAGACCGATCGCATAAATCTCTGCTCGCTGATCAGCCCCCTGAAAAGGATTGTCACTTGGAATGGCATAAGGCTGACCTTGATGGACATCGATCCTCAGAATTTTCCCCAGAAGATTGCTCAAATCCTGACTGTTACCGATTTCAGAGTGACCCAAACCTCTTCCATTGGAATTGCCACCGTCCCCGGTCGCTATGTAGAGAAACCCATCCTGTGGACCAAAAGCCAGGGCACCAGCATTGTGGTTGAAATAAGGTTGGTCAAAGGTCAGGAGGATTCTCTCACTTCGCGGATCCACCAACTCAGGATCGTTCTCATAGACGGAAAATTCAGAAACGCGCGAAGTATGATCCCATTCTTGATCTGCATGGGCGCCTAGTGGGGCGCTATAATACACATAAATTTTTCCGGTGCGTAAAAAATCCGGATGGGAAGCAAACCCCAGGATGCCACGCTCATCAAATCCGGCATTCAACTTAGTGATCCGGTCGGTGATAGAGAGAAAGGGCTGTCCTCGTTGAATCCCTGCAGAGTTGACAAGACTGAGGGTCCCAACCTGATCCGCGACCACCATGGTTCCTTTCCCATCATTCAGAGGGGCGAAGGCAACAGGCGAGGTAAAACCGCTCGCATGCAATTTCAGCGACACACTGGGGTTGGATTCATCGCAGAGGGCGTCAGTCGGGGAGGAAAGGAGGACATGAAGCAGCAAGCCGAGGAAAAAGGGTGGCAACCATGCAGATGGCGTGATTTGAGGGGCGGGCATGTGATTGGTTTGCATATAGGATGAGGTTATGACAAAAATACCACCCATGGCCGCTGAGGCAAGGTCAGAGGCGGACTATTCTTGCAGTAAATCTATGAGCTGCAAAAGGATCTAGACACTGACCCTCGCGGGCCAAAACCTATGACCAATATCATTATTACTGGCTCCAACGGACGCATGGGAGAAGCCTTGTCGCGATGCGCCACTCATTATGCTGGATTGAACGTTGTCGGCACCATTGATATGGGCGATGACCTTGGTTCCATCATCGACCAAGGCGACGTGATCATTGACTTCAGCTTTCACGAAGTCACTCTACCCTTTGCTTCCCTTTGCGCTGAACGCAACAAGGGCCTGGTCATCGGAACCACTGGACATTCGGAGGAAGATCGGATGGCGATCCTCGAATTGACTTCTCGCATCCCCATCGTATGGGCTTCCAATTACTCCACGGGGGTCAACACCCTCTTCTGGCTCACTCGAAAAGCCACTGAAATACTGGGAACTGACTTTGACCTTGAAGTTGTCGAGATGCATCACCGCATGAAAAGGGATGCACCAAGTGGCACTGCGATGACTCTTGCTGAAATCCTTTCGGAGGCAAGGGGTGTTTCCTTGCAAGACCAGCTGAAACATGGGCGAGAAGGTATTGTCGGTGCGCGAACAAAAGATGAAATTGGCATGCATTCCCTTCGAGGTGGGGATGTCGTGGGAGACCACACCGTCATCTATGCCAATGACGGTGAACGCCTTGAACTCACTCACAAGGCCTCCAGCCGCGACACCTTTGCCAATGGAGCTCTCAGGGCTGCCGCGTGGGTCGTGAATAAACCACCCGGCCTCTATTCCATGCAGGATGTTCTGGGACTGAAATAAACCAACCCGGGCGCATGGCAACAGTCATTTGTCCTCGCAGCGCGCTGGTTGCTCTCGGATCCAACTTGGGGCCTTCCAAGGAATTGATTCATCTTGCGATCGATTTACTACAAAAGCACATAGATGCCCGGATCGTCACTTCATCCCTGTGGAAAACCACCCCGATGGACTGCCCCGAAGGCTCTCCCTCTTTTGTCAATGCAGCGATGGCACTGCATGCCAATTCTGACTTGGACCCAGAATCATTGCTCCACAACCTGCTGTCCATTGAAGCCAAGTTAGGGCGCAAGCGCAGCGGGATTGCCAACGAACCACGACCCATGGACATGGACCTGATTGCATGCGGCCCGCACCAGAGAGAATCCACCTTATTGACCCTGCCGCACCCCAGGTTTCATTTGAGGCCTTTTGTTCTTGCCCCTCTCTCTGAAGTAGCACCTGATTGGATTTTGCCGGGGCAAGAGAAGACGATTGAAACCCTTTGGTTGGATATGAAAGAGAGCAAGTCCAACCTGGGGTTGAGCCCATTGACCTGATACCCTCTTTGGATAGGACATTTATTCGACTAGATGTCTAGTCGAAGAGGAACGAGCCAGTGTCTGCACCATGGCCTTGATCTTCTGATCGTGTGATTTCTCTGCAAGAAGGCACACATCATCCGTGAGCACCACAATCATCTCTTTGACACCCACCAATGCGAGCGGAGTTCGAAGCTTTGGACGCCTCCCATCAAAAATGATATTATGATGGGAGTCGATCTGAACTCCCTGGCCCAACCAGGCATTTCCATGCGCATCTTGAGAAACGTGCCGAGTCAAGGCAGTCCATGACCCAAGGTCGTCCCATCCAAACGCTCCTTGAGCCATGATAACATTGGAAGCCTTTTCCATCAGAGCAAAATCGACCGAAATCTTTTCAATACGGGGGTAGGCATTAAGCAGATGGGCTTTTAGCTTCCGGGGGTTACCTGCACAATCAATCCACTCATGCATGACCTTTGCCATGGCCGGTAGGTGTTTCTCCATGGCATGGACAATGGTGTTCACGCTCCAAATGAACATTCCTGCGTTCCAGTAGTAGTGCCCACTCTGAATAAAGCGCTTGGCTTTTGATCGATTGGGCTTTTCGACAAAGCGCTCAACACGATGCATGGAAGTTGCCACCTTGTCATACTCCCTGGCTTGCAGCTTCTTTTTAACAAAACGAATGTAGCCATAGGCAGTGGAAGGCTCGGTTGCAGGAATTCCAATGGTCACCATCACATCGTTTTGGGCGGCCACCTTCATTGTATCGCGCAACACTTTCTGGAAGGCCCTGGGTTGGGCAATCACATGATCTGCAGGCAGCACGGCCATGACACCATCAGCACAGCGCTGGGACACAATGGCAGCCCCAAGAGCTACGGCAGCGCAGGTATCGCGACCACATGGCTCGGCGATCACATTGGCTGAGGGCAGTTGAGCCAGTTGTCGTCGCACGGCCTTGAGCTGACTTTCATTGGTGATCACCAGGATATTCTCAAGAGGTATGACCGACTTGATGCGACGGACCGTCTCCTGAAGCAAGGAGATATCACCCAACAAACGAATCAACTGCTTGGGGGTTGATTCACGACTCATGGGCCAAAAACGCTCCCCGCGCCCACCGGCCATGATAATGGCAAATCGTTTGTGACGAGGCTCAGTCATGACTGCTTTGTTGAATTCCTTCTGCCAACGAGCGTACGAACTGGTAAACAGAATCAACCATTTCAGGTTGGCCTCCCATTTCCGCGATTCGATTGACGATCGCACTCCCCACCACAATGGCATCCCCTGCTTCGGAAACTTGACGGGCTTGTTCCGGGTTGGAAATCCCAAACCCAATGGCGATGGGAAGATCGGTTCTTTCCTTGATGGAAGCCGTCATCTCATCGATGCGGGAAGAAACTTCTGACTGCATGCCGGTCACGCCCTCTCGGGAAACATAGTAAATGAAACCTCGGCCGTGTTGCACAATGGAGTCGATGCGCTCGGGAGGCGTGGTCGGAGCTACCAGAAAAATCGGACAGAGACCGTGCTCTTTCATGGTCTCGATGTAATTCCCCGACTCTTCCGGCGGCAAATCCAGAATCAGAATCCCATCGACGCCAGCTTCGGCACTATCCTTGATGAATCGCTCAAGGCCGTAGCGATGAAGAAGGTTGAAATAAACAAAGAAAACAATGGGGATCTCCGACTCCTTCCTGATATTGCATACGGTCTGAAGCACCCTTGCAGGCGTCGTCCCAGAATCAATCCCACGTTGAGCAGCCAACTGGTTCACCAATCCATCAGCGAGCGGATCACTGAACGGGATCCCAAGCTCAAGAACATCGGCACCCGCTTTTTCCAATCCTAATGCAAGAGCGTGGGTGGATGCCAAATCCGGATCCCCTGCACCAATGTAGACGACCAAGCCTTTTCGTCCTTGTTCCTTAAGTGTGGCAAAACGCTGCTCAACACGGTTCATTGGAGGAGTCTCACCAGATAAAAGCGGTGTTGCAAGTTTATCTTGGAAGCCTGAGGGTTCGTATGGTTCTTCACGAATAATCGGTTGAAATAGGCTTCCCAAACCAAGATGATGCAGAGGCAATGATGACTCAGGAACAACAGTTACTCGACAGCCTCGAAACCCTCAAGAATGCGGTCGAGCAGTTGGCCTCTCAGAAGGCAAAACCCGATCTCATCGGTCTATTTGAGCAAATCGACAAGCACGCGAAGGCGCTTCCACAGGATACTCACCCCACGTTACTGCACTACCTTCAACGCAAGAGCTATGAAAAAGCACGCCTGTTCCTGCTTGGACGCGATGCAGAAAATGCTTCAGGTAATTGTCACGGTCACAGCTCCCAATCATCCATCGCTTCCGATTGATTTGCCCCCATGGAGGCCACTAAACCCAGTCAAGAAGACACCATTGTCGCCATCGCTACGCCCCCGGGAGATTCCGGCCTAGCCGTCCTTCGCCTTTCCGGCAACCAGGCGTTCCAACTGGTCGATCAATGCTTTACCCCCGTGGGCAAAAACGCTAGACGCCCCTCGGAATCTACGTCCCATACCGTCCACTATGGCGTGATCCAAAACAATGATCGGGTCCTGGATGAGGTGATGGTGAGCGTGTTTGAACCGCCTCGCACTTTCACGCGCGAACCCGTTGTAGAAATTTCCACGCACGGTGGAAGTTTACCCGCCAAGATGGTACTCGATCATTTACTATGCCTAGGAGCCCGTTTGGCCGAACCCGGAGAATTCACCTTGAGAGCCTTTCTCAATGGACGGATCGACCTGACTCAAGCCGAAGCAGTGGCGGACATCATACATGCGCGCACCGAAAAAGCTGCCCATGTCGCCCATGAACAACTCAAAGGCTCATTAAGTCAACAAGTGCGCAACATACGGGATGATCTCATGCAGATGCTGGCACATCTGGAAGCTCATATTGATTTTCCAGATGAAGATATTTCACCCGATACCAACCGTCAGCTGTTGTCCAGGCTGGAGGATGGCAAAAAAGCCATGCAGGCCCTGCTTCGAACGGCAAAAGAGGGCCAATTGCTTCGCCATGGGCTTCGGTTGGCCATCATTGGAAAGCCCAATGCAGGAAAATCCAGCCTTCTGAATCGCCTCTTGGACAAGGAAAGAGCGATTGTTTCTCCACAGCCGGGTACCACGCGTGATACCATAGAGGCTGCGGCCAATATTCGAGGAATCCCAGTCGTAATCATTGATACCGCCGGGCTGCGCCACACCGATGACACCATCGAAAAAGAAGGTGTCGAACGCAGCAAGCAAACGGCAGCGGAGGCAGATTTGGTCATCCATCTCATCGACAGCTCTCAACCGATGGAAAAGGACGAAATGGAATGGGCCGATGACTCGCATTCACGAAAAATATTGATGGCACTCAACAAGATGGATCTTCCAAGGCATCGGTCAGTACCCGCAACGAAGACTGCCTTGAAAGTAAGCTGTGTCAGTGGAGAGGGTATCGAGACGTTGAAAGACGCGATTTTGGAGGCTGTATGGAGCGGGGCCTCTCCCACGGAATCTCACGAGGTCATGATCAAGAGCAGACACGAAGATGCCCTCCTGAGATGCATGGAAAGCATGCTTGAAGTGCAGGAAGGGCTCCAGGTCGAAAGAGAACTCGAGCTGATCGCCATGGACCTGCGCCTGGCATTAAGCGCCCTGGGTGAAGTGGTGGGAGAAACCACGACCGAAAACCTCCTCGACACCATTTTCAGCCAGTTTTGCCTCGGAAAATAATAGGCATTATCTCGGCACAGGCGGCCTGTCAGTTGGACGGAGAGGAACTATCTCCACCCTTCCGCTCTGAGCTTGGTAGTCGATCCTCATGCCCTTCGGGGCGACAGGAACCTTGGCAAGAAACCCTGCTTCCACCAGCTGTTTGAGCTCTTCAGGTGGCTTGCCCTCCAGAAGGCGAAATTGCTCAATCGCCTGTTGCAACTGCACTCGGTCGATGGTTTGGGTGGCTCTCGCACTGGCCTGATGTACGGATTCAATGTAATCGACGGGTGCGGTCAGTGGCTGATGGCCGCTATGCCCTACCGCATCAGCATCATTTGAAGAGCCTTTTGGGTCCTGATCCGCTCCCCCACAACCCAGCAGGATACAGGCGGAAAATAAGCAAACAGACCATGGTTGAGTATGGGGCATTTCATTCATCTTTTTTGTGCTCCGCTTCTGGCGTTTGTTTTTCATGATTGGGGTTCGTGGCTTGGAATGGCTGACGAAAGATCCCCTGGAGTAGGTTGAGACCTTTTTCTGGTAAAGAACTCTGGCTTTGATCATCAGAACCGTTGCCGTTTTTATCTTTGCCCGATTTGGGTAAGAGTGAATCCAGAACGGGATGGATGAGTTTACCGCCGCCCAAGCCTTCGATGACTTTCTTGGTCTTGTCCCCCACCTCCTCGACGACCTTGACCGTTTCCTTGACAGCCCCTCCTGGCAATCCGAGAGCTGAGCGCAGAGCGAACCCTCCCAGTCGCCATGCATCCTTATCGAGATGTAGCTCGGAGAGGGTCCCCGACAAATGCAAGAACGGGGGAAGAGTTACATAGTCCTCGGTATCGGGAACATTTTTAGGAAGTAAGTTGGATTTTTCAGCAATCGATCGGTCCAGCTTGAAAACAACTGGCAGGTCGACCGGTGTCTGCATCCAATCAGCCTGGAGCTGGATGTCCCCTTTAGTTTGGGCTTGAAAAGCACTCGACTGAACTTCCAATGCCTGCAGATTTAGGATGCCATTGTTGAAGGCAAAAGTAGCCTCCATGCCTTCAATCGGTTTGGAAAACAGGGTCGGCAGGCGCAATAAAGTCGTGATGGGCAGCAGGAATGTCTTTGTCCATGGCCCCACCATTTTCCATTCAGCCCCTTGATAGGTAATGGCCCCATCACCACTCAATGCTGAGAGAGGGATGGATTCGCCCAAAGGAACCCCTTTGAAAGAACCATGAACGGAGAGGAAGCCGGGGATCCGCGGATGAGGCTCACCCTTTATCAAGGACCAGAGCGCATTGGCGGGAAGCTGATCTCCGTTGAAATCAACGGAGGCTGCCCAGTCAGTGGGATTGGCCTTCTCCAGAAGGACCCCTATGGAAAGGGCCTGGCCCTCCAGCGAGAAGGATAGAGGATGACATTGAATTGTTTTGTTTTGACTCTCAGCGGCAAAAGAAAGCTTCTCGATGGGGACGCCAGCGTAATCCACACGGTCCAAAGATCCTTCGATGATCATCCAAGACAAGACCCCAGGGTTTTCAGGTTCTGCTTCCAAAGGATCTTTCGAAATCTCCTTGGCCGAAGCTTCTGCCACTCTCTTCGATTTCCACCAATGCATGGCAGCATCCAAATCGACATAATCTCCAAGAACCTCTAATCTTACAGGGCTCGCCGTATCGGCACCTCGTTGGCCACTTGCATGAAAATCGAGGTGCGTCTTGGTTTCCGAAAGTCCTTCCAACACCAAGGAGGAAGGGAGCAGCTGCCACTGAGCAGCATCCCATTGACTCTCGAGAGCCAGAGTGGCTTTCAAGGCGCCTTGCGGTTGCCCTTCGACGTGCAGACCTTCCATGCCATCGAAGGTGATGTCAGCGTCCATGGAGCCCCTCTCGAAGTCTTCTGCTGTCCATCGACCGTCGAGATGTATTTTGGCGTATTCCCAGGCAGATGGAGGACCGAATTCAGAAGGCTTGGGCAAAAAAGGTTTCAGCGCATGATGGTTGAGTCCAACGGTGAAAAAGGAAATTTCCCCTTTTCCGCTTTGGGTATCCATCATCCCATGCCACCCCATACTTCCACCTTGATGGGCGCGTTGGCGCACCTCCAAGTGGCAGTTCCCCATACGCAACTGTTGGTTGTGATAATCCGCATCCAGGTTCAGCGCCACGCTGTAATCTTCGAAGGACATGGATTTCCATCGCCCTGAAACACCCCTGAGATTCGTTTGAACCACCCCTTTCCATTGGTCGGGTTGCCAATGCATTTGGCCATTCCAAAGCAGTTGTCCTTGACTCAATGCCGCATGCGCAGGATCCCACCATGCAAGCCAACGTTTCAGGTCGGCTTGCCCACTGGCTTGGAAAGGAACTCCGATTCTTTCATCGTCTTGCTGCATGGCACTGAGCGTGACGGAGCCCCAAGGTTGATTCTCCGCGTCCCTCAGCTCTGCTTTGAGTTCCTCCAGGACCAAGGTGGTGAAATCCTCCCACTGAGCCTCTATCTCGATCTTCATTTGCGTCTTTTCCAAGGTTCTTTCTTGAAGGGTCCAATCCGCTTCTTTGATCTCCATATTCAAGCGGGTTTGAAGCGATCTGCCGTGTTCGGCAAATTCAATTGCGCCTTGACCATCAAGCCATGCCGATTCAAGAGGCAACCCTGAATCGATCCAGTTCAGCCAAGGCTGAAGATCCAGATGTTCCACGTGAAGGAGGATGCTGGGATCTTGAAAATCCTCCCCTGAGATACCCCAGCTGAAGGTGAGGAATTGATCCAACTCTGCGGTGAGCCATACATGATCTGAATCCGACGCGGTAAGGCGCCCTTCCCGCACCATCACTTTGCGCTGGACAAGGTCCACCGCACCAGAGGCGGAAAAGAGGAGCGATACCGTTGGGGTTGGATGATCCAATGCCTTAATGGACATTTGATCTGCCTGCACTTCGCAGCGCACGGAGAGGGAACTCCCCCCCTTGGAAAGATCCAGCCAAAGATCCCCTCCCAAGGTTCCACTCCGAATGTCCAACCCTGCAAAGGCCCCTAGCAACTGGAGATTGCGTTCTTCAAGCGGATCCATGTGCAAGTGGAGTTGGCCCTCCCTTTTTCTAAAATCCAAAGGGCCGGAGAGATGAATCCTCTGAGACACGCCTTCGGTCGACAGGAACACACAGTCGGCACGCTCGATGCCCGAAAGACTCCACTGCGTATCCAATGCCATTTGATAGCCCTTCAGTTGATCATGTCGGCCGCTCCCTTCCAGGACCTTCAAAGTTCCGCTCAGCTGACACCGATCCCAGAGACCCGTGTCCTTGAACTCGAATCCGCCTTGAGTTTGGATATCAATCACCAAACGATCTTTCATGACATCATCCAACCAGTCCTCCATCACCCATTGACCGGATAACTGCCCCTCCGTCACAAGACCTTGTCCTATTTGATCGATGTCAAAACCCGTCAAATGATAGGTTTTTTGCTCCCGCTCCCCATCCCCTCCCTGCCGGTGTATCCACTGGCAATCCTTGAGAAAGATATTCCTCAGCCGAAGGGGTGGTAATCCTGAGTCATCTCCTCCAGAGAAGGATCCCATCCACACGACGAGAGGGTCTTCCTTGTCCGCTGTTTCCTCCGTCGTGATTTGCAATTTTTCGATCAGACATCTTTCAACAGCCACCACTCCCTGTAAACAGGCGAACCAATCATATTCGATCCGAATGTCCTGGATTTGAACCAAAGTTTCTCCATCGGTGGATCGCAGCACGACCTTGTGACACTCCAAGCTCGAAAAGGGCCCAAACTCAATGATGTCAGCCTCCAACCGGGCACCCAAGGCTTCTTCGATCTTTGGGAAGAGGATGGATCGCACAAAAAAGGGTTGGGAAACCATCCAATAAGCCAGCAACACAAGAAGAAGCAATCCCAGCGACATCAAAGACCCTGCTTTCCATCTAGCGCCATGGCTCGAAGTTTTCAGGGAGGAGCTGGATGGGGTATCGGTAGGTGGGCTGGATGGCATGGACAGGATCCTCTGTTCAGGTTGTCTTCAGGATGCCGAATCGAGCCAGTCGACATATTGTTTGACTCCATCCTGAAGAGTCATGCGGGGTTGGTATTGGAAGGCATTACTAGCTTGGATGATCTCAGCTTGGGTGAACGCTTGGTAAAAAGCGTATGGGTTTGGGATATACTCGGGCACATGTTGAAGGCCCATGGCCTTGTTGAGTGCCTCGATCACCTGATGGAAGGATGAAGCCACCCCGGATCCAATATTGTAACCCCCTGAAGAAGCCAGTGCGGCCGCACCCAGGCACGCCTCCACCACATCCTCAATGTGGATAAAATCGCGTCTTTGATCACCGTCATGGAAAATGCGAGGGCGCTGTCCATTCCGCATTTGCCTGTAAAGTTGATAGATCATGCTCGATGCAGCACCTTTATGAGCTTCCCTTGGCCCATAGACATTGAAGAACTTCAGACCCACTAATTTCCATGCAGGAAATTGACGAGCATATTGCGATGCAAGGTTGTCCATTTGCACTTTACTGAAGGCATACACATTCTGGGGGGAAGGCACCTTCGATTCAGTCATGATTTCATCTGTCTGCCCATAGGTTGCCGCGGAGGAAGCGTAAACCACGGGCGTCTGGTCTTCGGAAGCCCACTTCAACAAGTGACGAAAATCCTCCACATTGTGATTCAATTGCAAAAACTGATCGTGCTCGGTGGTATCGGTTAAGGAAGCGAGGTGAAGCACCACGTACATGCGCTGATCACCCAACAACCCTTTGAAATCTACCTTACCGAGGCGCTCGGCACACAAATCACCTCGGTAGCCTTCAAGATTGCTGAAATGGCCAGAGCGAAAATCATCAAGGATGACCAGGGAGATGTTGGGAAATCGATCCTGAATCGCAAGCGCCAGGTTGGATCCGATAAAACCCGCCCCGCCTGTAATCAAGATGCGTTGCATTTCTTGATTATGCTTCCGGGACCCCGAAAGTGCAAGCGGGACTCCGAATCCCATTGCAAGCCAGCACAGCCCCCGTCTAAGGTTTCTGAACATGGCAATTACTTCCGATTTACAGGCAACCTTCGAAGTCAACGGTATCTCCTATCAGGCTGGGTCGCATCCGATGGTGGTCATTTGTCTGGACGGTTCAGCCAATGCCTACCTGGACGCAGCACTTGCCAAGGACAGAATGCCGAACCTCAAATCCATGATCCTCCAAGGCAGCCGCCTGGATGCTCGAGGAGCCCTGCCTTCCTTCACCAACGTCAACAACGCATCCATTGTTACCGGGGTTTCCCCACTGCAGCATGGTATCTGTGGTAATTTCTTCCTCGACCCTTCCACCGGTCAGGAAGTCATGATGAACGACGCCTCCTATTTACGATGCCAAACCATCATGTCGGCAGCTGCCCGTGCCGGACGAAAAGTCGCTGTGGTGACCGCCAAGGAAAAGCTGCGAGATATTTTTGCCCATCAACTGGAGGGGATCGCTTTTTCAAGTGAAAAAGCCAACCAAGTGACCATGGAAAAACACGGTATTACCGAGGTGGAATCGCTGGTCGGCAAGCCAGCTCCTGAAATTTATAGTGCAAAAGCCAGCCTTTATGTTCTGGAAGCCGGAGTGGCTCTTCTGGAGGCTCAAAAGGCTGATTTCATTTATTTGTCCACCACCGATTACATGCAGCATACCTACGAACCCGAGGCTGAGCCTTCTTTAAAGTTTTATGAGGGAATCGACAAGGCTCTGGGTCAACTGCTGCAAACCGGAGCCAGCATCGGGATCACCGCCGATCATGGCATGAACGCCAAGCAGTGTTTGGACGGGAATCCCAATGTCATCTTCCTGGAATCAGCCATCAAGGAAGCATTGAACCTGGACATCACTGCCATTCTCCCGATTACCGATCCGTATGTGGTCCATCATGGAGCCCTTGGCTCGTTTGCCGTCCTTCATTGTCCGGATGCGTCCACTCATCCACTCATAGAGTCATGGTGCCTGAAACAGCCAGGAATCACGGAAGTTTATCGCAAGGAAATCGCATCGCAAAAATTAGAGCTGCCCCTCGATCGTTTGGGGGATTTGGTCATCCTTTCCGGGAGGGACGTGGTCCTTGGAAAAACACCCGCACACCACGACTTGAGTGCGCTTAAGGTAGGATTGCGTTCGCATGGGGGACGATACGAAGAGATGGTTCCTTTTGTTTTTTCCCATCCGCTTAGCGAAAATTACACACGCAGAGCCTTGGGTGACCCTCGAAACTTTCATATCTTTGACTATACCATCAACGGCCTGAACCGCTAAAGAAACGCATCTCCATGCAACACATGCTTCACAGCCTCCTTGCCGGGCAACCAATCCAGGGCAACGACTGTATTTCCGTAACCAACCCCTACAATCAAACAGTCATAGGCAACGTGACCGTTGCCCAGGCGGATCATACCCATCAGGCGATCGAGACGGCTCTCGAACAAAAGGAAACCCTCACACGCTATCAACGCTTTGAAATCCTCGACCAAAGCCGTCGGGAACTCCTGAACCGAAAAGAGGAGTTTGCCAAACTCATCACCTCCGAAGCGGGTCTTTGCATGCGTGAGACCCTCTACGAAGTAGGTCGCGCTTGTGACGTGCTGCAATTTTCGGCCATGGAATCCCTCAAGGATGATGGTCAGGTCTTCAGTTGCGATGTCTCCCCTCAGGGGAAGGCTCGAAAAATATTCACCCTGCGAGAACCTTTGCGTGTGGCCGTGGCCATCACCCCTTTCAACCATCCACTCAACCAGGTGGCCCATAAACTTGGTCCGGCCATCGCTGCAGGGACACCTATCATTCTCAAACCCTCAGAGAAAACACCCCTGACAGCCATCAAGTTTGCCGAACTTCTCCACAAAAATGGGCTGCCGGGTCCCATGCTCAGTGTTCTATTGGGCCCGACTCAAGAAGTTGCCGAACGATTGGTGCAGGACGAACGAGTCGAGATGGTCAGCTTCACCGGAAGCGTCAGCGTCGGCAAGAATATCGCCCGAAGCGCTGGCTACAAGAAGCTCGTATTGGAATTAGGCGGGAATGATCCCCTGATCGTTCTGGAAGATGCAGATCTGGATCAGGCAGTTCACTTGGCTTGCGAAGGTGCTTTTCGGAATTCCGGTCAGCGCTGTACAGCCGTCAAACGCATCATGGTTCAACGATCCATCCTGGAAAAATTCACTCAAGCAATGGTGGGAAGAGCCAAAAGTTACACGGCTGGAGATCCCTCATCCATGGAGACACGGATTGGCACGGTGATCGACGAGGCGGCCGCCATCCATTTGGAAGAAACCATCAAAAAAGCCGTCTCAGATGGCGCCCGTGTGCTTCTTGGAGGAGGGCGCCAAGGTGCCCTGCTGGAGCCCACGGTAATTGCCGATGTACCACGAGAGACTGAGATGGTTTGCAGCGAATCTTTTGGTCCGTTGGCACCCATCATGGGTATCGAGGATATTGAAGACGCCATCGCCTGCGCCAACTCCACCCCATATGGACTGTCCTCAGGAGTGATTACCCAGCACATGGGGCATGCCCTCAAAGCGGTTCGGGAGTTGCGTTGCGGCACCGTCAACATCAATGAGGTCCCCGGATACCGGATCGAATGCTCTCCCTTTGGTGGCATCAAGGATTCAGGTCTCGGGATCAAGGAAGGCGTCATTGAGGCCATGAAATGCCTTTCCACCGTGAAGACCTTTTCCCTTCCATGGGGTTGACGGGGCCTTAGGTGTCTCGAACCCTTTTTTGCGGGGAATCCAATCGGGCCATCGAGCTCATTCTAACATTGCTCCTTCTCCTGGGTTGAAGCAAGATTTCCATTCGAGCGATTGAATGAAACCGCTTCCCTCCAGGCTTCTTTCCAAATACCACCTCCGCGGCATGGAGATTCTCTGCCTTTGGTTTTTCGGTTGGGCACTCTCCATTCAGGCCGCCAAATGGACTTACCTGCGCATGTCCGACGGCTTACCTTTAGGGAGCGTGTCAGGCTTAACCTTGAGTCCCAAAAATCTGATTTGGGTCAGGCACCAGGATAACGATCTGGTAACGGAAATGGATGGTTACGAACTGTTCAGTCACTCCATTCCGGCCGACGCGGCAGACAAAGTGCACCAGAGCCGCTCAGGACAGCTCTGGGTCACCCAGCCGGATGGTTTGTATCTATTCCACCGCAGCCAATGGACAGCCTACCCGGTGCCCCCCATTCAGGAGGCCTACCGACAAACCATACTCCGCCTTCAAAGTCCGGTTAGCCTGATACCTCTTCAAATCAATCATTGTCTTCTGCTGGCTGGGGACAAGATATGGGAATTCTCTGTCAGCATGAGTGGCCCGCAAATCGTTCCTTGGATCGATTTTTCTTCAGTAGGATTCCATCAATGCAGAAGCATGGTGGAAACGACACGTGGGGAAATTCTGATCACCACTCAAGGTGGTTATCTTGTCTTTGACGGGCCTGCCAAGGATATTTTGGAACAAACCCCACAACGTGTCGACTTACCAGATTCCATTGCACACTTGGTCTTGAGCAGCCCCCTCCGAAACCCGGATGGTTCCTGGACCTTCATCGGCGAGGCCGAAGGGCAACCCAGGTATCTGCTCATGTATCAGAAAGAGGCGTGGCATTGGATTCAGGCCAAGGATCCGATCAAACCGCGTCATTTCTGGAAGGATGCCTCAGGTCAAGGGTGGGCCATCACCTACAACGGTCTCTACCAAATTCAACTCCAAAACAAGGACATCCTCCCATCGGATGCAGTCGATGCCGGTCTATTTTTTGACGTGATTACCGATGGAGCTGGAGGTGCGTGGTTGGGAACCAGCGAAGGGGTGATCTGCCAGTCAGGCACCTATTGGCAGCGCAGCCCCGCTCAAGGAAAAGAGGATACCGTTTATGACATCCTTCAGGGCACCAACGACGACTACTGGTATGCGACCGATCAAGCGCTCTTTCATTCCGACAATCATCAATTGCTGAGTTATCCCTGGCCAAAGGATCAAGAAACCCTTTTCCAGGTCGGCAACTGTCTTTACGCGCTCAATGAGCACACCATAGGTGTGCAGTTGAGCGGAAGCATCTTGATTTTCGATATCGTAAAAGAAGTTTTTTCAAGCCTGATTTACCCCCCCCAACCGGAAAGCGTGATGCGCATCCTAGGCCATCACGAAAAAAAAGGATGGATGGTATCCATTCAAGCACTACCGAATGAATCCGCTCCAATGATTACTTTTTTTAATGGTCAAAGGTGGCAACCGGCTGCGGACACCTGGCAATCACCTGCCCCATCGAGCGACATTCTATGGTATACATTGGTTGGTGAGGAGCACTGGGTGGGTTGGGCTCAGGGGGCTGCCTACACCACTGGGCAGGATTGGATGATCTATGAACCGGCAGATGGCATGGGGAGTGAAACGCCTCAGCGCCTGATGGAACTCACGAACGGTAAATTGTGGATGGCAGCGGGTTCTCATGTGTACGAGCTGGATCGGAATCGCTGGGAAAAAATTTATTACGCAGGCGATAAAATCAATGACATGTTGGAATCCCGAGATGGCGGCATCTGGCTGGCAACCAACAATGGCGTGCATCCATTCATCAATGACAATTGGTTAAGCCACAACATTCAGGAAGGACTTCCCAGTAACACGGTTTACAAGTTATTCGAAGACCGAACCGGAAACATCCTGGCAGCCACGACGCGAGGACTCTGTCGAAACGTTCCAGAATCAGACCTCTCCCCACCACTGACGACGATTCTCACCGATACCACCGCATCCAAAGACGGTATTGGTAAAGGGTCTGAAATTCGATTTCAGGGAGTGGATCGCTGGCAGCAGACCTCGGCATCCCGGCTCCTCTACTCCTACAGGCAAGACAACAACCCATGGAGCGCCTTCTCACCAACCAACCGTATCGTTTTGGGGGACCTGGCTGCTGGCAACCACCGGATTGAAGTTCGCAGCATGGACCGCAATGGAAATCAGGAAATGCCCCGCCCCCCTCTTAGTTTTGTCTACACTATTCCATGGAAGGAAGATCCCAGATTGATGGAACTGATCATGGGTGCCATGGTCATCATGGTGGTGCTGGCCGGTTTGGCAGTCAACCGACACATTCGACTCAAACGTAGTTATGCCGAAGTGGAACGGTTGGTCCGTTCAAGAACCGAAGAGTTGGAGAAGGCCAATCGCGAACTGCTGCAAGATCAGAAAATGAAAGCCCTGGGTACGCTGGCCTCAGGTATTGCTCATGACTTCAACAGTATTTTGAGCATCATCAAGGGATCGGTCCAACTCATTGAGTCACGTTCACAGAAACCCGAGGTCATTCAGAAACGCATCCAACGTATCCATTCGGTTATCGATCAGGGAGCTGGCATCGTGCATTCCATGCTGGGCTACGTCAGACGAGGCGCGAAGCGAATTGCGAGTGCTGATTTGAATCAAGTAGTTGGTGAGGCTATAAAAATGGCTGAGGCTTCCCGATCAGACGTTGAGGTTCAGATCATGAAGCCCTCCCATCCAATGGAGGTTTCAGTGGATGCCGACCTTATCAAGCAAATCGTGATCAACCTGATCCACAATGCCTCAGAAGCCATGCAGGATAAGGGAATCGTCACGGTTCGTATCAGTCAAAAAAACCAATATCGAGGCCACTTTCTCTGGAAAAGTGACATCAGCACACCCTTAGCCTGTATTGAGGTCGAAGATCAGGGCATTGGAATTGAAGAAGCCAATCTGGCCCGAGTCATTGAACCCTTTTACACGACAAAGGCTTTTTCAGCGCGACATGGCACGGGCCTTGGGCTTTCAATGGTTTACGAAATGGCTAAGGAAATGGATACCTCGCTCACCGTAGAATCCACCCCGGGCCAAGGAAGCTGTTTCAGAATCTTTATCGCACTGAAGTTGTCTCAAGGTTCTCCTCTGGAGGAACTTTGGATGCCTTACCGAGAAAATAGAAACAGCTTGCCACCAGGCAAAAGGCGCCCAAAAAAGTCATGAACCAGGTGTAGCCCTTGAAAAACCCCAGACGAGACATCTCGCCTGCTGCCAAATCTTTGTAGAGCTGAATGCCTACCGACCCCGTGTAACCGATGGCGTCTGCGACATAAATGGCGAACACTGCCGTGCCTGCGACCTTGGTTGTTGCGATCATGCGATCAAACAAAAGAGATCCATAGGGCACGTAGGCGAGATAGGATCCCAAGCCCGTCAAAGTAAGCCACCAGAATCCTGAAATAGTTCCCATCTCCAGCAAAAGAGTACTCACCCCCAATAAGACGACGCCACCGATCATGACACTGAAGGCAGCGATCAAACCAGTGCGATTGTCGCGGAAAAAATTAAGTAGTCCCATGGCAAGAATGACCCCAAAAGCGACCAAAGTCTCCGCGCGCGTGATGATGGTTTGATTGTCGTCATAGGAATATTGCAAATCCTCCAGGATCTCCACCATGTAGTTATCTCGAAAATCCCGATAGGCCGTGAGAAAAAAGTAGGCAAACAGAAGCAGGCACAAACCTGGAAAAAAATGTTTTACAAACGAAATACGCTGCTGGCCATCCATGGGCTGTCGGGCTGTCTTGATAGCCATGTCCGTTTTATTGGGAGGAGGCAGTTGGTTCAACAACCACACAGAAAGAAAAAAGAGAGGGAGAAAGTGTAAACCCACGGCAGCAGGCATCCATGATTCGCTGACTTGCCCCATTTGACTGGCAATCCATGGACCGACTAAAGGCACCGAGGACCAAACCTCTGCCACACCTCCGCCCATCATCGCACGTCCGAAATCCTTGACGATCCCGCTGGAAACAATGAAAGCGCAGCTGAGCCCGGCCAAAAGCACTTCCGAACTTCTCCTTCCCTCCAAATACCATACGACCAGACCCCAAACCATCCCAAGAGGGAATCCATTGAGAAATATCGCAAGGCACTTCCAGGGATCCGGTAGAAATGCGAACAGCACCAAGGCCAATTCACTGGCGAGGACAAGCCCCAGCAAAGCACGCGCACGCTGCTGAGGACGGATTTCGGAGCAGACTTTAATGCCCACATATTTACTGAGGGCATAACCCAGGATCTGGCTGATCACCAATGCTGTCTTGAGGGTTATTTCCGAATCCAGAAACGTCAGTCCTTCGTATTTGGCCGCAGTGAAGGGCTTCCTAAAGGCATACATGCAGAAGTAGGTGAAAAAGGAAGCGGAGATGGCAAAGAGAATAAAGATCCAGCTTGGAGCCGCAGCCAACCAGCCGGAAAGACGCCCGGACGGAACCGGATGAGTGTGACTTTTCATTGCGAACTTTATTTAAAGGGTTCGATCGATCAAGGGGTGAAGCACGAAAAGGACTTATGGCGTGTAATCCTCACCGTTCAGGGATGCCACCACCGAAGTTAACCAGGAGACCATGTCTTGCTGCATGTGGTGGACCTCTTCCAAGTTCTTCCTCTTGTTCCAAAGATCCATTCTTTCTGATGGATCCTTACCCAAATCATACAGCTCCCAACGAGTGTCACTTGTAGCAGACTCTATACGATGTAATTTCAAATCACCGTCTATCCACGCTGAATGACCGGGAAATGAGTCTCGCGTATAGGGAGGGCTGGGCAATTGGTTGGCATGCAGGCTCGGGGTGTCGGCCTGAATCGGGTTGCCATTGCGCTGTGCTTCAAGCAATGCCTTCATCCATACGGCCGACGGCGTTGAAATCCCCTTTTCCGGACGATCCCAGAACCCCATGTGCCGCTTCACAGCCTGACGCCCTATCCAGGGCATCAGGCTGACACCATCCAATTGTTCTGGGGCAAAATCGGAAAGCCCGGCCATCTCCAATACCGTGGGCAAAATATCGTTGGTCGAACAGCGGGTCGATACGGCAACAGACTGAGGGAAACGCGCAGGCCATTCGAGGAAGGCCGGCACCCTGAGTCCACCCTCATAAACCGAAGCCTTGTAACCACGGTAACCATAGGTCGATCCTACTTTTGGCAAAGCACCATTGTCACTGCAGTACCAAAGAACGGTATTGTTTCGCAAGCCTAACCGCTTGAGCCCGTCGCGTATCCTGCCAAAAGCCCGATCCATACCGCTAATTTCTCCAAAAAAATGGCGCAAGGCTTTGGGTTGATCAGCATATAGTTGTTCATCTTCCGGTGAGGCACGATGGGGTGCATGCGGAGAACCAAACCACACCACTGCTAGAAAAGGTTTGGAGTCGTTACGAATCGAGCCAATCCACTCCATGGCCAGTTCAGCAGCCAGCATGGAACTTTCCCCTTCATGTTTCACCGCTTTACCCTGGTGACTTAGAATCGGGTCATTGTCGTAAAAATTAGGTGCACTGACCCAGTGATCAAACCCATTGATGCCAGGGTGAGCCAAACTGTCGGATCGCACGGATCCCAAGTGCCATTTGCCAAAATGTCCGGTTTGGTAACCATGATCTTTGAGGATTTCAGCTATCGTCAGCTCCTGCGAGCGCATGGGGTAGCCCCATTTGAAAACCCCCATGCGATTGGGATTACGACCCGTCAAGACGCTGGCACGAGTAGGTGAGCAAACCGGCGCAGCGGCGTAGAAAGAGTCAAAGCGAACCCCCGAACGGGAGGCTTCGTCAAAATTAGGTGTCAACAGGTTGGGGTGCCCCATGTTGCCCACGTCTCCCACCCCCTGATCATCAGCCATCACAAGCACGACATTTGGGCTCGAAGCCCACAGCGAAGTAAGCAACGGGCCGATGGCGGAGAGCAGAGCCAAAAGACTAAGGATCAGTCGAGGCATCTCCAGAAATAAACTCGATCCATAAAGGCCATTCAAGGCCTAAGTCGGATCTCCGTTACCTGGATCACTGGAAACACTGACTATTAAACCTATCTCTGCGGCGCATCGTTTACTTTCATGGAACCGTGATCACTTCCCAGAAGCCCATGAACTCGGGCCCCTCATCGTTGAATTCGTTGACAACGCCCGAACCAGGTAAGATTCCAGTGACTGCTTCCCAGCGCATCAAATCCTTACTGCGATAAATTTGATACTCCTACCGATTTCAGTAGAAAACTGAATGGTGATATTGAAAGGCTCATACAAAATGACCGTTTTGCCCCCTGCAGACGGCTTGTCTTCAAGGTCGTTAGGGTCGGACCTTTGGGCAATTTCAACATTATCGGGAAACTTCGAGGCCGAAAATTGCCATTGCAAATTCCTTGGCATCAAATACCTGAAGATCATCTACTGCCTCACCCACGCCGATGTATTTAACCGGGATCCCTAGTTCTTGCTGGATGGCGACCACCATGCCTGCCTTACTTGTTCCATCCAACTTGGTGATGACCAGGCCTGTGAGTGGGACTGTTTGGTGAAACTGCCTCGCCTGGTTGAGGGCATTCATGCCGGTTGTTGCATCGAGCACCAGAAGCGTTTCGTGCGGCGCACCCGGCAGTCGCTTGTCCATCACTCGGTGAACCTTTTGCAATTCCTGCATGAGATTTTGCTTGGTATGCAGGCGGCCAGCAGTGTCAATCAGCAAATAGTCAGCTTGTCGGGAGACAGACGATGAGATGGCATCGTGAGCGACCGAAGCGGGGTCAGACCCGTAAGCTCCACTGGTTAAATCAACCCCGATGCGCTCACTCCAAACCTCGATTTGGTCGATGGCAGCCGCTCGAAAGGTATCGCAAGCAGCCAATTGTACTTTCAATCCCCCCTCTTTCAGTCGGTGCGCCAGTTTAGCACATGTCGTCGTCTTACCCGTTCCATTGACTCCCACCATGGAGATCACCTTGAGCTCACCTTCATGGGCCACCAGTGGGGCCTGATGACGCTGCAATTCAGCAAAAACAGTCTCCGCAGCGACTTCCACCCAATCACCACCCGCTGTCCCATGCAACTCATAAGCTTGCCGGGTTGCCAGGAGGATCTTCAGGGTGGTAGGAACGCCAAAATCAGCTGAAAGCAGGCAAGCTTCCAGTTCCTCCGCGCTCTCAGCAGTCAACCGAGGTGAGCGGGAGACAATGCGGCGGATTTCATGAACAAGCCTATCTTGCGTGCGTCCTAGACGCTCCTTGAGCTTTTTAAAGAATCCCATGCTAAATCAGCAAAGTTAAGAAATTCATAGGTAATCCATGCCATCAACGTTTGTCGATGCCCATTTTATGTCAGCCTTTCCAGGAAACGCTCCAAAAAAGGAGACTCAAGCCGCGTCTTACCCATACGCATCCCTCCAGGCATCGGACCATGACAGTCAGAACCTCCGGTGACCATCAATCCAAGCTGGTCAGCCAGATAAAGATATTTTTTAACCAGACTCGGTTTGTGCGAAGAGTGAAAGGCTTCAACCCCGTCCAAGCCCTGGCTTGCCAGATCTAATAGAACCTCATTGGGAATCCCAAGGCCGGGGTGGGCCATGACGGCCAACCCCCTTTCCGCGTGGATCAGGCGAATCATTTCCATGGTGGCAGGATAGGTCGAGGGCACCCATCCTTGAGCCCCTTTTTTGAGAAACCGGCGAAAGGCTTGTCCTACGTTGGAGGCAAATGAGTGTTCGACCAGAGCTCTTGCCACGTGAGGTCGTCCCGGTGACTGGCAAGTGATGCCTTTGAGGACTTGCTGAGCATCCCATGGAATGCCGTTTTCCTCCAATTGTCTTAGAATGTCTTCAACCCGCTTGCGCCGCCGCTGCTGGAAACGAGTCAAATGTTCATTGAGAACTGGCGTCCCATAATCAGAGGAAAAATAAGCCAGCAGATGGATTTCCTGATCAGCATGCGTGGTGGAGAGTTCAATTCCGGGAACCCACCTCACCCCGGCAGCCTGACAATGATCGGACATCTCCTGCCAGCCCTCCCGACTGTCATGATCAGTGAGTGAAAGAACCTTCAACCCTATGGATGAGGCTCTCTGGACGACTTCAATTGGCCCGAGAAGCCCATCAGAATGATGGCTGTGCAGGTGAAGATCACCGATCATGGCGCCCGTTGGAACGTTCGATCGCCTTGCGAGCAGGCCTGAGCACATCTTGTCGAATACGGTCCAGAATGCCATTGACAAATTTTCCGCTTTCCTTGGTGGAAAAGCGTTTGGCAATTTCAATGGCTTCGTTGAGGCTGACCACAGGGGGAATGTCCTCACGATGAAACAATTCATAAATGGCCAGTCGCAGAACGTTGCGATCCACCACGGCCATACGGCTCAAATCCCAATTTTGGACATACTTTTGGAGCCTCTGATCCAGTTCATCCTTGTTGTCCAACACTCCTTGAATCAGGCTTTCAGCAAACACCCGCAAAGAAAGATCTCTGGTAGTGGGCGGCGGTAACTCAATTTGACGCCCCCACGTAGCCTTTCCCTTTTCGTATCCGGATTCCGAGAGCTGGTGCGTTTCCCAGAAATGATTCAAATGATGAGGCAGGTCCTCAGTCACGATCGGATTCATGTCGTGCTGAAACAAAAACTGGACGGCTCTTTCTCTGGCTTCTCGGCGTAATCCCATCGCTCTGGTAGATTGGTTGATTGAAGTCCTTGGGCCGAGGCAGGGCCACTTTTTTGAATTAGTAAGCGGGCACGCTGGCATCTATTTGACCCGACCAGGCAGAAATGCCTCCCTGAACACTCTTGAGCTCCCCAAAACCCTGTTGCCTGAGGAAATCCAAAGCCTTGAGAGATCGTACACCTGCCTTGCAGTGCAAGTAGTAGGATTGATTGGGATCCAGCTCAGTATACCGCTCGGCTAACTGACTTAGAGGCAGTAGAGTGGTTCCTTCCACCTTGGCGATGCGCCATTCATCTTCTTCTCTAACATCGATCACCTGTATCCCCGATTGAGGGTCGTCCAGGGCGCGCTTCATATCTTGAACTGTGACTTCGTCTGGATGCATGTCGTTTGGGTCGTGACTGGCAGTAACACCACAAAAATCCTCATAATTGATGAGATCACGAATACTGGGTTGATCCCCACACAGTGGGCACTCGGGGTCTCGCCGTAACTTTAGTTCACGAAATTTCATGTCCATCGCATGATAAGTCAAGAGTCGACCGATCATCGAAGCCCCCTGCCCCAGCAAAAGCTTGATAACTTCGGTGGCCTGCAAACAGCCAACGACTCCTGGTAAAACCCCTAAAACGCCTCCTTCTGCGCAGCTGGGAACCATCCCAGGAGGGGGTGGTTCGGGATACAGGCACCGGTAGCAAGGACCTCCCAGATGCGGCGCAAACACACTCAGTTGTCCCTCAAATCGAAAGATGCTCCCGTAAACATTGGGCTTCTTGAGAAAGAAGCACGCGTCATTGGTCAAATAGCGGGTGGCAAAATTATCCGTGCCATCCACAATCACATCGTAGCCCTGCAAAAGCTCCATGGCATTGTCTCGCGTCAGCGGATAGGCATGCATCTCCAGATCCACATGAGGGTTGATACCAGTGAGCGTCTCCCGTGCTGAGTCCACCTTAGGCCGCCCAATATCCTGCTGACCATGCATGATTTGCCGTTGCAGGTTGGAGAGATCCACCACATCAAAATCCACCAATCCCAGTCGCCCGACTCCCGCAGCTGCCAGATACATGGCAATAGGAGAACCCAGCCCCCCAGCTCCAATGCAAAGCACTGAAGCTTGCCTGAGCTTGAGTTGCCCATCGAGCCCCACCTCGGGCAAGCTAAGGTGGCGTGCGTAGCGCGTGATTTCTTCAGAGGGCAATTCCATCACAAAGGACCTTCGACACGGGAAGCATAGGGAATTGAAAAGACAAATCAAGAATCCCAGAGGACATCGGCGTCATCAGCTGTGACCCTCCGGGCCCAGCGAATTGCCAATTGACAGGTCCATGCGGCTCAAGCAATTTTCAATAGCACTTCGGTGCGATCGTCTCTTGAATCATCTCAAAGCAATAGCGGTTTCAATGAAAACCCAGTTTCTCCCTCACGTTGGAGTGTGCCTGGGGCTGTGGCTGGCATACCACGACCTGTGGGCTCAGGGCGTCGGATCCAGAGGGTCTGAGCGCCTGATTAAAAAACCTGGCCCTGCTTCCAGAGCAGGCGTGCCAGATTGGGGGTTGGATCAAGCCTTCAGTCAGGATATCTTTACCTTCGTGCGGATCATGTATTCGACTGGAGGCGGCGGTTGGGGGGGGCGCGGAGGTGGAGGCTGGCGTGTCGACTATCCCAACGCCGACCTGAATTTTTCCTACCGGCTGGAACAGCTCACCTCTATGAAGGTGCATCCCGATGGAGGCACTCTTGAACTGACCGATGACACGCTTTTTGACTACCCTTTCATTTTCATTATCGACCCCAGAAGGCTTGTCTTCATGGACCCGGAAGCCAAGGCCTTGAGCCGTTACCTGCTCAATGGAGGTTTCCTGATGGTCGATGATTTCTGGGGAGAATCGATGAAGACTCACTTTCTCAGTGAAATGGAAAAAGTCTTTCCTGATCGCAAACCGGTTTCACTCGAACTCAGTCACCCGATTTTCAATGCCGTCTTTCCTCTGACACTGAAGCCACAAGTGCCCAGCGAAGACTCCGCAGAACGCAACAAAGGGCGAGGAGTTTATGAAACCTGGGAAGATGAAATTCGCTATGAGGGACCGGCTCCTGCCGATTACCTTGCCTATCTGGATGATGAAGATCGCATTATGGCCCTGTTATGTCATAACACGGACTTGAGCGATGGATGGGAAGAAGAGGGCAAGAGCGAATGGTTTTTCTCCCGATTCTCAGAAGCACTTTCATACCCCATGGGGATCAACATTGTTTATTACGCCCTGACGCATTAGTCACCCATCCAGCGGAAGGAAACGAACCTTCCATTCACTGGCATGGCACTCGAGGAGAGCCACTGAGCGGTCCAGCCCAGCCCGCCGTCTACCCGCATAACCGGGATTGATATACAGGACCCCACCAAGCGTCTGTCGCATGGCCTTGTGGGTGTGACCGAAAACAACGGCATCAGGGCGTTGACGCCGGATACAGGTGGCCAGCGACTCCTCTGGCACAGGCAAATCTACGATATGGTGCACCAGAATTCGTCGGGTTCCTACCTCCACCCATTCACTCTCCTTCAACTCAAGATCATAGTCGGTATTCCCCAGAACGGCTGTGACAGGAGCCATTTGCTCCAACTCCAGGAGAATGCGGGGGCGCCCAACGTCCCCTGCATGGATAATATGAGAGACACCACGAAAGAAAGATGGAACCGTGGGGTCCAAATAATCATGGGTATCTGAAATAAGGCCTATGAGCTCCATCCAACAAAATTCGACTTCATCAGTAAGTGCCGACCTCAGGTAGGCACTTCCTCAGATTCTTCGGGCACAGGATGGGAATCTGTTTCACTTTCAACGTCCGTTTCGGCCTGCTCGCCCGACTCCTGAGTGGCTTCTGCCCACTTGGCCGCACCCACAAACAATCCAGTAAAAAGAGCCCCGCTGGCAAGGGTGTTGCGGAGAAACATCCACGTGGGAGGAAAGCCACCGGTCCCTTTGGTGAGCGCCAGAAGCCATCCGGTCATGTCACGTGTGTAACCTTCTTCTTCAAACGGATTGAACCACCACGAAAGGGTATTGGTAATCAGATAAAAACAAAGGGCTCCAAGAACGCCCGCGCTTAACAAGCGTGACCAATGGGCACTGCGATGCATCCACCGTCCAAGGCCGATCAAGAGGGCATAACCCAAGTAGTTGCCCAGCTGATACCATTGGAAGGCCATGCCATAGTACGCATTGAGCAGCAAATCCGTGAGAAGCATGGCCCCCATCGGGGCCAGCCATGCCAGCCTCGGAGAGAAATAAAGACCGGCGCAAAAGGCCAGAGCATAGGCGGCACTGAAATTCATCGGCATCAACCCAGGCCAGCGCGAGAGAGCAAAGACCAAAAGCATAAGACCGATCAACACGTAATGTTGCTTGCGTTTCTTCAAACAGAAGAGAACTTTAGGTCAATGTTCGCGCATGACAAGTATGGAGGGACCATAGGTAGACAAAAAGCCTGAAAGCTTGACGAATGGTAGTCACCTTCCAATCAATAAACTGACGTGAGTAAGGCTGGGCACCAGAAACTTCATGTAGCACGACAACCATCATGGCAGTGGGAATCCAGCCATGGATGGTCTTCTTTGGCTGCCAACATTCAGCAGAACCATGCCCGATGGGGTGGCATCCCATCGGCTTGCTGGGCATTCATGGCCGTCCAAAGAGCTGCCCTTCTGCCCCATCAACCGGTGTTGATCATCGCGGACGGCCTCAAGACACAGGAAATACTACAGCAAGATGCGGAGACGTGGCTTCAATGGGCTGGGGCGCGAGATGAAAAGCCCTCAACCGCCCGGCGCCCTCTGTTTTATCCAGCATGGGAGCACCTGCCCCATGAAGACAAACTGCCTCACGCCGATATCATCACCGAACGACTCGATACCCTGTGCCAATTGCTTTCGTGGCGAGATTCCCAGTCTGAACCCACATCGCTCGCCCCCGTCGTGGTGACCTCCATTCAAGCCCTGATGCAGCGAACGCTGGCACCTGAGGTGCTGACCGCAAGCATGAAAAGCATCCGGGTAGGCTACCAGATGGACCCGCTCGTTCTCGTCGAATGGCTGGAGGAACAGGCTTATGAGCCCGAGGCAAAGGTGACTCAAAAAGGAGAGATTTCCCTGAGAGGCGGCATCCTGGATGTGTTTGTGATGACCCACCCATGGCCGACACGTATCGAATTTTTCGGAGATGAAATAACCTCCATACGCAGCTTTGACCCCAACACCCAAAAAAGCCGAGAGACGGTGGACCATCTGACCTTGTCGCCAGGCGGAGAGTTAGGGCTTCTCAAAAAAGCCGTGGAAGCAAGTCGTGACTCCATGGCCTTTGCCTCTCTGTTTGATTTCCTTCCCACCGGGACTTGCTTGGTGTGGTGTGATCCTGGATCCATCAAGGAATCGGCAGAGGACTATTTGATCGAAGTCCCAGAAGAAGACCCTTACTACCTTGACTGGGACCAAGTCTTCAAGAAAGCCCTAGGGTCGTCATTCGACAACCACTCTCTGGAACCCACCAGTCCTTTGCCCGGGGATCCTCATCCACTCGGTTTCTCCGAGGAAAAGGGTTGGAGCCTGTTCGACCCCCAGATGGAATCCATGAGCCATTATCGCCCCATGGGAACCATTCGCCCCGAAATGCATGTCATGGAAGCGCAGCGGAAGGACTTCATGCAGCAGATGCACCGATGGCTCAGGCAGGGTTTTGCCGTTGTCGTGGTATGTCATCACGAAGCAGAGGCCCACCGTTTCAGCGAGATCTGGGCGGAGCATCGTCTGAATGAGGATGGGAGCTCTCAACCCCAG
The DNA here is from genome assembly GCA_902560705.1 of uncultured Verrucomicrobiota bacterium. Lineage (GTDB taxonomy): Bacteria > Verrucomicrobiota > Verrucomicrobiia > Limisphaerales > AAA164-E04 > UBA7971. Next base: position 27,981 of record CACEMW010000009.1, on the reverse strand, counting down.
GTGCTGATCGGCACCCTGAAGGAAGGGATGATTGCCGAAGACCTCCAATGGATCGTGGTGACGGATGCTGAAATATTCGGTCGATACAAGATCCAGCGACCTCGCCGACTGAAAAGTGCCCATGCCGTTGCCACTCGCTCCATCATGCAGGTGGATTTTTCGGATCTGGAAGAAGAAGATTATGTGGTGCATCTCCAGCACGGTATTGGTCGCTTCCAGGGGCTCAGACGACTGCCCGCCATTTCATCCAACCCCGGGCAGGAAACTTCGGAGCAAGGAGCCGAATACCTCGTCATTGAATATGCCTCCAAAGGCTGGAGCGAGAGCCCTCCCAAGCTCTATGTCCCCGTCAGTGAAGCACATCTTGTCAGCAAGTATATCGGTGGAGGTAAGTCCCGGCCGCCTCTGAACACTTTGGGAAGCAAACGCTGGCAGACCACGAAAAACCAGGCTGAAAAAGCGGTCAGGGACCTGGCTGGAGACTTGCTGAAAATCCAGGCCATGCGCGATGCCGAATCGGGTTTTGCTTTTGAAACCGATGGAGCCTGGCAGCGGGAATTTGAAAGTGCCTTTCCGCATGAGGAAACGCAAGACCAGTGGGATGCGATTGACGCAACCAAGAGAGACATGGAGAGACCCAAGGCGATGGATCGATTGGTGTGCGGAGACGTGGGATTCGGTAAAACCGAAGTCGCTATCCGCGCAGCATTCAAGGCCGTCATGGGAGGTCGTCAGGTGGCGGTGTTGGTTCCGACCACGGTGTTGGCGCAACAACACTACAACACCTTTGCCGACCGAATGGCCCCCTACCCCATTCGAGTGGAATGGCTCTCTCGTTTTCAAAAACCTTCACAGGCAAAGGCTGTCATTCAACAACTGGCTACCGGATCTGTCGACATCGTCATTGGCACGCACAAGCTGATCCAGAAGAGCGTCGCCTTCAAGAATCTTGGTCTGGTCATCATCGATGAAGAACAGCGTTTTGGAGTGGCTCAGAAAGAGTCCTTCAAACAAATGCGCAAGCTTGTGGACGTCCTTACCTTGAGTGCCACCCCGATCCCGAGAACCCTGCACCTGGCACTCATGGGGGCTCGTGACATGAGCACTATCGAAACGCCACCACAGGATCGCCTTCCTGTGGAAACCATCGTGATTCCGTTCGACGAAGAGGTCATACAGAATGCCCTCAGAAGAGAGCTCCAGCGACAAGGACAGGTTTATTTCTTACACAATCGAGTCAGCACCATCGAAGCGGTTGCCTCACGCATCCAGACCCTCGTGCCAGAAGCCCGCATCGTGATTGGCCATGGTCGAATGGAGGCCAATATACTTGAAGGGGTCATGAGGCAATTCATCAACGGAGAGGCAGACATTCTGGTTTCCACGACCATTATCGAAAGTGGCATTGATATCCCAAACGCCAACACCATCATGATCGATCGCGCAGATCGATTCGGATTGAGCGAGCTCTATCAGCTCAGGGGACGAGTGGGGCGCTACAAATACCAGGCATACGCCTACCTTCTTCTGCCACGGCATGCAGGGCTTCTGACTGATGCGCGTAAGCGGCTGAGTGCCATGAAACAATATTCCAAACTTGGAAGCGGATTCAAGATTGCGATGCGTGATCTTGAAATTCGAGGTGCAGGGAATTTACTGGGAGCCCAGCAGAGCGGACACATGACCGCCATCGGCTTTGACCTCTATTGCCAACTGCTCAAACAAAGCATTCAATCCCTCAAGGGCTTAATCAGCGCTCCTCGCATTGAGATTAGCGTCCATCTGGACTTTCTCGCCATGAGTCCTGAGGAAGTGACCCCTCACTCACCCCCCCCCCAAAAAAAAAGAACAACATCCTAGGAAAACCAAGGCTGAGCACATCCAGATTCCTCGGGAGACGGTTATCATGATGGAAAGCAGTGATGGCATGATGGAAACCATCCAACCTGAAGCTGTGCTAGTCAAAGAGGCCTGCTACCTACCTCATTCCTACGTGCAGGAGCCGCAGCAACGTATCGAAATCTATCGCAAAATCGCACAAATCCATGATACCGAGGGAAGCCAGTCGCTGAAAAGCGAACTGAGAGATCGCTATGGCCCTTTGCCTGAAATGGTCGAGAGACTCTTGCTCTTGGCCGATCTGAAGTGGCTAGCCTTCAGCAAGGGCATCTCCGAGATGGAGACCTCCAAGCTTAGATTAAAGCTGAAGCGCAACGAAGAGTGGATGATGGTTCAGGGAAAATTCCCTCGTCTTGGGACCAAAAAGGCAACGCCCCAACTCAAGGCCATCACCAAAATGATCCATGAGTTGTAGCCATAGGAAGTGAGGCGACCCTTAATCACCGACCGGCAAGCCGCTGGGCAAGAAGGTTCCAGATCCCTGGCAGGTCTCCCGCAGCAGCACGCTCTGCAATATCGTTTTCTGCGACATTATTACCACCATCATATTGACCTGCCATTTCGGTGGGTGATGTGACAGGAAACATGCCCTGGACAGCAAGCGCGTCGTAAAGCCCCTCAGGCAAATCGAGGCCTGCGGGAGAAGCAAAAGAAGTTTGGCCTTCGCTGTAGCGTTGAGCCACCCGGCCATCGTGGAAGAAGGTGAAGAATTCCTTGGCACCCAGGTTGAACAACGGGGGTGAGTTGCGTGGCATGCGCTCCTGAATGGTGTCCGACTCAACTCTACTCATGCCGAGAGACCGCCCCCCTTCGTCGACTGAAAGGGAGAGGGAATCGGTTGTGCCAATCAAGGGGTGATGACAGGTCGCACATGCGATGTTTTTGTTGCCACTGAGCAGTTTGTCAAAGAACAGCAACTTACCGAGCTAAACCTTGGCAAGGTTAGGTTGCCCCTAATCGCGGAAATCCGCATCTCCAAGAGGAATCGGCAATGGGAGCACGGGCTCTTCGAGACGAGTGCCTTCCATGCAAACAGCTGTGTCTTTGCTGTTGCGGTTGCCCCATGAGCTTCCACCACTGTTGCTGGTGAACCAGGATTCGTAGGACCAACCGGATGGACTGCCCATGCCAAGATTATCCCCACCGCACATCCTCCACCGTATAGAACCAAGGTTCGTCTTCAACCCTGTCACACTCATCAAGCCGATCGCGTAAGATTGCCCAGCTCCGATTTCGAAGCCATTCAGGTCAAAGGTATAAAAGGCAGGTTGTCTTTGACTAAGGGGGAACCCCCATAAGCTTGAAGGACTGAGTGACCAATGCCGGCCCGACTGGAAACCTTTTAGGACCAGCACCTTCCCCCATACGAAAAAGAGCGACCGTGACCTCCAGATCCGCCGTCGCATTTTTGCCCGTATCGTTCTGATCAAAAAGCACACTGAAGGAATCAATCCGGTAGGCATCCTGACCGGTGGTGAAGCCGAGGACTCGACCGTAGTGCCCCTTGAGTGCAAAGGAGCCGGGCGTTGGTTTCGCTAGGAGCTGAGTCGTGTTGCCCAAAAGCGTCTCCGTGAGACCGCTTTGTTGAAAAACGATGAAGGAAGCGAAGAAAGGAAGGAAGGAGAAAGTTTACGCTTTGTTTCATGGCTCTAAATTATTTTCTAAAACCGGCCATTCCATATTGAATTAAGACAATATGGAAGGTGAAAAATACCATAAATCATGGACAAAAACTAATTGTCAACGGCTTATTTTACAATCGGTTTGCTGACCAAATTTACGACAAAACGCGTTAAAAATCTTTTGTTATCGTCCATGGGAGATGTCGCAAATCTGCGCTAGAGGCAAACGCTTTGAAGAGACCCTCAAAAAACAAAACACCAAATATTAATTCCTGCATAGCAATTACTTACAACTGGAATGCGAATTTTCTTTAATCAGACAGACTCCAAGCGTTAGCGAAGGCTTCGGCATGTTAACAAACAAACCTTAAAGATCCATGACGCCATGAAGCCATTTGGGTGGAGACTTTTTTATAAGACCGACCGCTTCAAGCGGCGGAAATACATGAGGAGGCTTTCGAAGAAGAGTCCTCGCACTGCTCATGAAAAAAAGATTGTGCTTCTCGGAGGAATGTTTGCAACTGATCAGGGGTCAGATCTGGGACACCCGCAAACCAGACAGGTCGCGGTTGAATTTCACCCCAGCTGGTTTGGAGCATTTCAACGGCAGCCGGAGGATACTGCAAATGCAACACAAAATTCTTATTCTCCCCATCAAGGTTGCTCTCGCGAATCAAATTCCATCGTGGAAGATGCACAAGCGTGGACGCTTTTTCGAGGTATTGAAGGTTCCGCAGCCAAGGATACACACCCAATCCAGCTGCGATCAGCGTGACACCCAAGGAAAGAACCCAAGAAGGATCCCTTCCCTCTGTCAGAGACTGCATGCAGTGCCAAAGTACGACAATCATGACCATGGCATCTGCAAGGTAAAAAACCCAACTGGGCGCGAAGCCCACGGGCTTGCTCAACCCAACGCTTTCAGCTGAAGAGGCGACCGTTTCCAGGCCAAAACGGGCTGAACCTTTGGATGAGGCGTCATCCAGCTGAGAAGCACGGCCTCTCATCAGCCTGGAAATGCCCCCTTGGGATGCACAACGATCCTCTGGGGAGCCCTCCCCCAAACGACTGTCGGACACTTCTTGTGAGCTTCCCTCCGCTTTGGAAGTTCCTCGGGAGGTTTTCATTAGTTCCTCCAATCCACGACCAAGTGAACGTTTCATAGACTGAAAATCAAAGACCTGGGTCTGATCTGATTGAGCCATATTCTTAAACAAATCTGACAGCATGCAAACCCAAATGTCATCAGGTCGATCGCCTTGGTTCGACCACCGAAGCAGGTTTCCCATTTTCAGAACTTGCTTCCAGTCGCCGTAGGGCTTTTAGTAATGGCCTATCCCAAATCTAAATAAGCCATGAAAAAGACTTACTCCAAAATCTACGTTTCCAGGAGATCCTTCCTGGGCACTGCCTCGGCCTCGGCTTTTGCCTTTAATTTTTTCCCGAAAAGCGTTTTTGGGGCCAATGACCGTATCGCCTTTGCCGGCATTGGCGTCGGCGGAAAGGGCTCTGGGGATATTGATCAAGCAGGCAACCTCGGGGATGTCGTTGCGATTTGTGACATTGATCTCAGTCACCTCGGTGCCAAGTCCCAAAAGTTTCCAAAAGCAAAAAAATACAAAGATTTCCGCAAAATGCTTGAAGAAATGCATACGGAAATTGATGCGGTCACCATCAGCACTCCTGATCACACCCATGCTCCCGCTGGTTTGATGGCCATGAGCCTGGGCAAACACGTCTATTGTCAAAAACCTTTGACTCATTCCGTCTACGAGGCCCGCCGTATGGGGCAAGCAGCCCGTCAATACAATGTCACCACCCAAATGGGGAACCAAGGGACAGCATCAGACGGCCTGAGAAAAGGAGTGGAAGTGATCCAATCCGGAGCTATTGGTCCAGTGAGGGAAGTGCACGTTTGGACCAACCGACCGGTCTGGCCTCAGGCGCCTTCCATCACGGCAAGACCACCGGGAGCCATGGCTGTTCCAAACCATGTGGATTGGTATCTTTTTCTCGGCCCAGCACCCGATCGTCCTTACCACAACGCCTACCACCCCTTCAAATGGCGTGGTTGGTGGGATTTCGGCACGGGAGCCATTGGTGACATGAGCTGTCATACAGCGAACCTGGCATTCATGGCACTCAAGCTGGGTCATCCGTTGAGTATTGAAGCGTTGGATCATGGCCCCATCAATCAGGAAACCTTCCCAGCTTGGGCAACGACGCGCACTGAATTCGGCGCCAGGGGCATCATGCCGCCGGTTTCCTACTTCTGGTATGAGGGCAAATTCCCCGATGGAAAGAAAAACCTCCCGCCCATGGATTTGTTCCACGGAGAAAAGCCTACCAACAGTGGTTCCCTGTTGGTAGGTGACAAAGGGATTCTCTATTCCCCCAATGACTACGGTTCTGATTGGAAGCTTCTCCCCGGGGACAGTTTCAAGGACTTCGAGGCACCGGAACCATGGATCCCACGTATCGGTGGTGGCGACCAGGCCATGAAAAACGAGTGGGTCGATGCCATGAAGGGCGGCGGCAATGCCATGTCCAACTTTGATTACGCCTCTCAGATGACGGAAGCCATTCTGTTAGGCAATGCCGCCCTCAAGGTCGATGGGAAAATTGAGTGGGACAGCACCCGCTTGAGAGCTCGCAACATGGATATATCAGACCTCATCCAACGGGAATATCGTCCCGGCTGGATGATTTGAGAAGGATCTGCCAATCAGATCTTCTCGGTTTGAAAAAGCGCGTGATCAGCAAGGGGTTGCTCCGATCACGCGCTTTTACTTTTTTAAAGGCAGGATTCAGGACTTCCGAGTGGGAGGATCCTCTCACTCAGAGGCCCATTAACTCGATCAAGGAACCACTTTCATGACCCCACGCATCAACAGATGGTGTCCAGGAAAGGTGCATAGATATTCATAGTCCCCTGCTTCGGATGGAGCCTTGAATGTGACGACCTCTTCCTTCTTGCTTTGAAGCAATTTGGAAGCCTTGAGGATCTTGTCATTGTCAGGGATGAAGGCCTTGGCAAAACCATCCGCCCCCAGTGCGATGGCCGCCATGCCGATGTCATTGGCTGAGTCTGGGCGGCCAAAGACAATATTGTGAGGCATGAAATCATGGTTGATGAACCGAACCTTGACGGTGGCCCCGGCCTTGACTTCGAAATCCTTGAGATCGTAGCTCATTTTTTCAGGAACCGTACCGATGGTTACCTCCACCAATTGATCGGTGCGGGAAGTCACCCCTGAGGCAACCGTGGTGAGAAGGATGTCCTCGGCTTCCAGAGTGGGTGGGGCTTGATCAGACCCAAACCAATGATGCTGGACAGTACGTGCAGCATTGCGCACATGATCCACCGGTGATTGGAGGAGCTGAGTCAACAATTCGGTGTTGCGTACGTTGTGTTGCTGATGCAACCAAAGTCCCTCCAGCAGGTGGTGAGCATGGTCAGCATTCTTTGGATCCCACTGCCCTATCCAGCGCTGCGCTGCCTGAACCACCTCCGCAGTAGGCCGACCACTGAGTTCGATACGCGTGCGGTAACGCACGCCATCCACGGGGTGCTCCAGATTTTTCATCAAAGCATCCAGGGAAGCTCCTGCGATGGCGACAGGCGATTGAAGGGGGCGGCCTTTGTAGGTCATGCGATAAACGCGCCCGTAGTCATGATCACGATTCGGGTCGCGCACGTTGTGCTGCATGTGCCCGATAATGACGTTGTGCCAGTCAGAGATGTAGAGGGCCCCATCGGATCCAAACTCAATGTCGCTGGGTCGGAAATTTTTATCACTCGAAGAAAGGAGGTCTCCCAGAGGTTCACCCCAGACCTTACCGCTATCACCATCGCGTTCCAATGCATACTGTTTGATCCCAAGGAATCCAATGGTGTTGGCAATCATGAACCTTCCCTGGTAGTCCTCAGGAAACTGTTGGCTTGAAATCACTCCATTGGCGGGCACGGGACGCACCTGCATTTCGAGAAGCTTTTGCATCTTGAAACCCTTTTCTGCGGGCACCACCTGATAGGCTCGCCCCCCCGTACCATCGGTCGCGTAATGATAGCCCCATTTATCAAAACTGATACCATGAGGATTGGGGCTGTTATCAGCATGGTAACTGATGTGGTAGCGTCGAGGATCGAATCGGAACATCCCGGAAGAACCCGTATTGAGCGAAGCACTCCAAGGGTGTTCGATGTTGTTGACCAAAAAGATGCCACTCTGCCAGTAAATGCCACCATCAGGGCCATACACGAAGGCATTGGCGGCGTGATGGGTATCCGCCGAGCCAATACCCTCCAGATAAACCACTCGCTCGTCCGCCACATCATCGCCATCATTGTCTCTGAGAAAAAGAATATCCGGCTGGGAAGCAACCAGCAGGCCCCCATTCCAAAATTCAAACCCTGTTGGATTGTGCACTTTGGCAAAGGTGATCGCACGATCGGCGACCCCATCCCGATTGTCATCCGGCAAGATGAGTAGGCGATCATCCATTTCCTTGAGCGGCTCCCATTTGGGATATGTTTTCCAGGCAGCGGCCCACAGTCGACCCTGAGGATCCACTGCAAGTTGCACTGGGTTGACCAACTCAGGAAACCGGGCTTCGTCCGCAAATAAACCGACCTCAAAGCCCTCGGGGACGGTCATTTTTTCGAGGCCAGCCTCCCCGCTCAAATACTTCATATTACCCTCCTTCTGTGCGCTGGAGCTGGGGCTTCCCCCACCCACGTTGGAAATCACCGCCACGGAAGGAGGTACATTGCTATCATTCACTGGGTTGCTGCGACCATCCAGATGCATCCAGATACGCAGATCACGATTGGCTGTCATGATGTCCAATTGAATCAATTCGTGCATGAGCACCTCCCGGTTGGTTTGCTCATTGACAAATTTGAGGGTGGATCGCCCACCCCACACATCATTGCCATCGGTTGCACGATACCGGTTAAACCAGTGCACATTCTTGTCGAGCACCAGTTGTCTCAGAGCCTCCAGTTGGGAAGTGGCTGAGAAAGTCGTATTGAGCAAGGTTGAGGCGATAAACTGACCCACCAGACGGTTCCCCTCGTCGTTCAAGTGGATACCATTCAAGGTGAGCGGTTTATCCGACGCCTGATAGAGCGCCTGACTAGCAGCAAAAAGATCGACAAAGGTCACATTTTTTTCAACGGCCACCTGTCTCAAGGCAGCGGTGTAGAGCGCTAGACGCGCATTGTTTTCCACCCCATCTGGCATGTTTCGATCCCCCAGATCCTCGTGCGCGATAGGAGAAAAGAGAATCATGACGGGCTCGGACTCACCATTGGGTTTGAGATCGCGATAACGATCGATCATGTCGAACGCTGACTTGGAGAAAGCTTCCAATCCTGCTTCACCCGCGAAGGATTCGTTGTAGCCAAACATGGCAAAGATGATATCAGCCTCGCAATGGTTGAGATACTCCTCTGGCGTCATGAAGCCTTTATTGCGTGGCCGTTTTCCGACCTGATCACCCGGAAACCCTAAATTCCTCACCACCAGATGTTTCCCTTCCGATTGGCTTTGGAGCATGGACTCCAGCCACCCGCTGTATTGCATGCGACTGGCCAATGAATTCCCGATGAGAGCGATGCGATCTCCGTCTTTGATTTGAAGCTGACACTGCCCCTGAGGAGTCATGGAAACGAAGGCGGCCAATAGGCAGGCACTCAATAAGTGGAAGATAGGTGAGATGTGATACTTCATATTTTAGGCGTTTTTGAGGTGCGAATATTTGAACGTTTCAGAAACAACTTCGCAACCTGAAAGTCCAAAAAGGTGATCGATCGAACATTTAAAATATTCCTAGAGATCATAAAACATTACGAAGGGATCAGCCTCAAGTATCCAAGATCATGAAAACCCAAACAAAAGCGACATGGATAGCCCTGTCCCTCACTGCGCAATGGCAATCGCGTTGTTGACAGAAACACACGAATCGTTAGTAATGTGGAGATTCCATTTCTATGAAAACGCTGAGCCTTCCAACAATCTCCCATAAACAAAGAGGATTCACTCTCATCGAGCTGCTGGTTGTCATTGCCATTATTGCCATCCTTGCAGGAATGCTGCTTCCGGCTTTAGGCAAAGCCAAGACCAAAGCTCAGGGAATCAGCTGCATGAATAACCTAAGACAACTCATGATGGCTTGGCGCTACTATGCCGACGACAACAATGGTTGGTTGGTATCCTCACTAAATGATCACAACGGACGTCCTGAATGGATTGACGGAACCCTCAATTATAATGGAGGTAATCGTGCCAATTGGGATATTACCATGCACATTCAAACCAGCCCTCTCTGGGATTACACGGGTGGAAGTCATCAAATTTTTAAATGCCCAGCGGATAAGGCAATGGTCAAAGTCAAAGGCGAATCTCTACCTCGAGTTCGCAGCAACTCCATGAGTCAAGCATTCGATCATGGCGGTTGGCTTCCAGGTTCCATTTATAGGACTTTCAACAAGGAATCTGATCTCATAGAGCCAGGTCCTTCCATGACGTGGATTCTCATTGATGAGCATCCTGGAAGCATCAATGACGCAGCTTTTGCAGTGCAAATCCAGCATCCTAACACTTTGAGTCAGGCTCGTATCATCGACTTCCCCGCCAGTTATCACAATGGAGCAGCCGGATTCTCTTTTGCCGATGGTCACTCGGAAATCAGGAAGTGGCGCGACAACCGCACCATAGAGGCTCCGAATTACGGTCAAACCATTCCTTTGAATGTGGCTTCGCCCAACAACCAGGATGTTCTTTGGATGTCAGAGCGTACTTCTGCTCTCAAGCCAGGAAAAACCCGCTAGCCCGGGGCCATGGAAAAGCACACACACCTATGAGGTGAAAGCGTGTTGGGATGGACTCAGTTCGAGTTGGAGGTCGAGTTCGAAATCGACTTGGAAGTCGAGCTGGAGATGAGCCCCAGCATGGCTTTCCCGAAAGAGGTGCCGACTTGGGCAAAAAACCAGGGACTGCCGAGAAAATGGTAGGACCGTTCGTCACCAAACTGGCGCCAAAGTTCCACATCTTTTTGCCATCTCCGTGGCCCGTAGTAGATGCCATCAGCTTTCATGTCCCAAAAGGGAGCGGCTCCGACGCAAGTCACCCCTGAGATGTTATCCTCTTGATGAGCTACGTCCCACTGGGCCTTGCGAATCACAGCCTGAGCGGTGAATTGGCCTTGGGCATCGCGTGCGTACATGCCTTTTTATCCCCGTCGTGACCTAATTGGCCGATGATCACCGGCAACTGTGGATGTCCAAGGTCCCGCCTGATGTCCTGAATCAAAGCCGCGATCCGCTCCCAGTCTTCAGGAGTGGCCCTCATGCTTGGCGGAAGGAAGCCCTTTCCCTCCATATTGGATTGTCCTGCCAGAACGAATACCTTCAAGGGTTTTTCTGCCGCTAAAGCCCTCCGCAAAAAAAGAAAGCTATGCAGGAAATTACTATGAGAGAGAAACGGGCAGATGTAACATAAGGCTCTTTCATAGTGGACGAAGATTAAGATTTTCTTTCGAGTATAACAGGAATCAAGAGCTCCACGTGGGTTGGAATTCGCTCAGAGCGCGTTGTACAGAGGACTCTGTCCACCCGAGAATCTCAGCGACCTCACCCTGCGCCATTCCAAAAAGGGACACCATCGCCCAAAGCCCCACTTTAACAGGGTCCTCCACCAAGAGATGGCCGGAAGCATCCACAGGCAACGATTGAATTGATACCGTTCCAGAGGTCTGCAAATGCCACCCTCGACCCCGTTGGTCAAAATCACGCCACAAGGAAAGCAACTGCAGACAGGCCTTGAGGTAGAAGTCTCGCCGGATACTCCATGTCTCAGCATGAAGCCGCGCCGTTTGAAAAAAAAGAGCATGCAGCCGATAGGCAGCCAGGAAATGATTTACGGGTCCGTTTCCCGGCCGAAGGCTGTGCAACATAATGGAGAGCTCTTGACGGATCCAGCGTTCCAGAGGCCACTGATTTTGTTGCCAGGGAGATTGCATCATGGAGGCAAAGAAATTGAATCAACTTAGCACGATTGAATGGTTTTTGCCCCTTTTTTTGTGAATCAAATCGAACAGCTAAGAGTCCAAGTATAGGTGAAAGGCAAGAAAGCAAAGGCATGTTTTCGGATACTCCAGCCGATGGTTGACAACCCAGGACGCAATCTTCACATTGAAATCATTCATTCATCCATGAAATCCAAAACCGTTCAATACATAGGCGCAGGCTCGCTGGTCATGAGTCTGCTGGTGCCTGCTCAGGCTCAGGAAAAAGTCGACTTTTTGCGGCATATCAAACCCATTTTGGAGAGTACGTGCCTGAGTTGCCACAATCCCGACAACATCAAGGGTGAGTTGCTGATGAACACCCGTGCGAATGTCATCAAGGGGGGGGAATACGGGACCGCTCTGGTTCCGGGAGATCCTGATGAAAGCTCGCTTTACACCCTGACCATTCTGGATCCGGAAGATGACGACATCATGCCTCCCAAGGGAGACCCCTTGAGCAAGGAACAAACGGATTTGTTGAAGGTCTGGATCGAGCAAGGAGCTGATTGGCCGGAGGAATTCGAGTTGAAGCCTGCGATGCGGGTGGACTTCGTCCAGGATGTTCAGCCGGTGCTGGAGCAGAATTGCGTGGGTTGTCACCGCGAAGGTCACGCGGATGGGGATTTGCGCCTTGACCAGAGAGAGCTGGCTTTTGAAGGAGGCAAGTCCGGCAAGGCCATCATCCCAGGTCGCTCGGGACTCAGCAGCCTTTATACCTTCACCATTTTGCCGGAAGATCATGAGGACTTGATGCCTCCTGCCAAAAAGGATGGTCCCATGGCCAAGGATCAAAGCGATATGCTGCGCTTTTGGATCGATCAGGGCGCTCAGTGGCCCGATGGAATAACTCTCGTCCCGCGCAAGGCTGAAACCGGCCCAAGCGGTGCCAACATGGAATTGGTCAACGCCATGCACCAGCGTATCCTGGAAAAAACCGACGTGACCGATGCTTCAAAGATGACTGACTACACCGAGACTTTAGCCGGAACCTCTGTCACTTTCGATATGGTCGCCATCCAGGGGGGTGTCTTCAAAATGGGCAGCCCGGAAAGCGAATCCGGTCGTCGGGAAGATGAAGGCCCACAGGTAGACATCACCTTGTCCCCTTTCTGGATCGGCAAACATGAGGTCACCTGGAATGAATACGAGCTTTTCATGTATCCTGAAGAAATGGCACGGCTGCTCAATGCCGGTGAGGATTATCACGACCCATTAGCCGATGCGGTCAGCAAGCCCACCAAACCCTATGTCGAGATGAGTTTTGGTATGGGCAAGGATGGTTATCCAGCCATCAGTATGACCCAACACGCAGTCAGCAAGTATTGTCAGTGGCTCAGCGCCAAGACAGGCCACTTCTATCGCCTGCCCACAGAGGCAGAGTGGGAATATGCCTGCAGGGCTGGCACCACAACCGCTTTCTGGTTTGGCGATGATGGCGAAAAAATCGGGGACTACGAGTGGTATGCAGACAATGCCGATTTCAAATATCAGAAGGTGGGCACCAAAAAACCCAATCCTTGGGGCCTCTATGACATGCATGGGAATGTCGCTGAATGGGTCATTGATGCCTATGACTCGGCGGGTTATCAATCATTGGAAAACGCAGACCGGACCAATCCTTTTCGTTTTTCAGACAAACTCTATCCCCGAACCGTCCGCGGAGGATCCTGGGATGACTACCCGGAAGCCATGCGGAGCGCAGCACGCAGAGCCTCGGACGCCCAATGGAAAATGCAGGATCCGCAGCTACCCAAGAGCATCTGGTATCTGACCGATGCCCAATTTTTGGGAATCCGCGTGGTCAGACCATTGGAAACACCCAGCGCCGAAACCATTGCGCGTTACTGGAACAACCTCAATGATAGAGATTAATCTCGCCAAAAACAGCTCATTGCCTAGGATACGGAAGAATTTCACTTCACAATCATTAATCATTCAGAAAGCCCTCAAAGGCCCCAAATTGTCAGTCTATGAAAAAAAATGATCAAATGCAGGATGCGGTTAATCGCAGAACCTTCCTGGGACAATCCTCTGGCGTCATAGGTACCAGTATACTGGGATCCATGGCGCTCAATCATGGTGTTTTTGCCGCCCAAAATGATGAACTCAAAATTGCTCTCATTGGTTGCGGTGGGCGCGGTTCAGGTGCTGCCGACCAAGCGTTGAACACCCACGATCAGGGCCCCATCAAATTGGTTGCCATGGCCGATGCCTTCGAAGATCGCCTGGAGGGCAGCTTGAACAACCTCGCCCGCAAGCATGGCGATCGTGTGGATGTCCCTGAGGACAAACGCTTCTACGGTTTTGAAGGTTACAAGAAGGCCATCGCACTGGCTGACGTCGTCATTCTGGCCACACCTCCAGGATTCAGACCCATCCATTTCGAAGAAGCAGTGAAACAGGGCAAGCACGTCTTCATGGAAAAACCTGTGGCGACCGATGCTCCCGGGGTGCGAAAGGTGCTGGCAGCAGCTGAAGAGGCCAAGAAGAAAAATCTTAAAGTTGGAGTGGGGTTGCAGCGCCACCATCAAGCGGGCTACATCGAAACCATCAAGCGGCTTCAAGACGGTGCCATAGGCGATATCATTACGACTCGCGCCTACTGGAACGGCAACACCCCATGGGTTCGCAAGCGTGCCGACTTGGAAAAGCAATACGGGCGCAAATTGACCGAAATGGAATATCAGATGCGCAACTGGTATTACTTCGTCTGGATCTGCGGAGACCATATCACCGAGCAACACATTCATAATTTGGATGTCATCAACTGGCTGAAAAATGACTTCCCTGTCCGCGCCAATGGCATGGGCGGTGCAGAGGTCCGCGTGGGTATCGACTACGGGGAAATCTTTGACCACCACACGGTGGAATTCGAATACGCTGATGGCTCCCGAATGTACAGCCAGTGTCGCCATCAGGTGGGTTGCTGGAACAGCGTCTCGGAGCACGCTCATGGCAGCAAGGGCAGTGCTGAAATAAACCGTTACATCATTCGAGGTGAGAAAAGCTGGAGGTTTGGGGGTCAGGGTAAGAACCCCTATCAGCAGGAGCACGATGATCTCTTCCACGCGATCCGCAACAATGTTGCCTACAATGAAGCTGAGTATGGTGCCAAGAGTTCCATGACTTCCATCCTTGGGCGTATGGCAACTTACTCTGGTAAGGTAGTTGAATGGAAAGATGCCATCAACTCCCAAATCAGCACCCTGCCGGAGGCCTTCGCATGGGATGCCATGCCCAAATCGCTCCCAGGCCCTGATGGGATGTACGCGATAGCCGTTCCGGGCAAAACGGTGGTGGTTTAAACACCTTTTATCTCACGAAAAAGGCAGCGGAACTTACCGCTGCCTTTTTTTGCGTCATGGCATCACCGTTCCAAAGAAAAATTTGGTAGGTTCTTTTGGGCGAGAGCTTTTGAAACACACCCACTAGCCATGAGTGACATGGTTGCAACACAGCGATCGAAACCCTCGAGTCTCGAACCCTTATCAAAGGCATGGATATTCCTTGATGGAACTCCTGATCACCCTTGCGCTGGTGATCTGGCTTGGCAGTCTCCGCATCGCTAACCTTGGAAAGATCAAAGGCCAAATCCACAGGATTACCTGTACGAGCCACTTGAGACAATGGGGGCAAGTCACCATCCTGTTTGCATCCGATCATGACGACTGGTTACCGATGGATGGGGCACCTAAAGGGCATTCCAAACATCAGGGCTGGTATATCAGCCTCCCCAGGTCTCTCGGAGTGACTTCCTATCACCAACAGCCCTGGCGAACCAATCACTTGGTGCGCCCTCCCTGAGAAAATATTTGGATTTGCCCATCCAACCGGCGGCGAAGCAACGGCAAAAACCTTTTCCACTATGCAGCCAACCGACACATCAATGGGACCGGATCGGGTAACCGAGTCAAGTTATCTGGCATAGTTTCACCCAACCAAACCATCTGGATGTTTGACAATAGAGGGTTGGCCGCTGTAGGCGGGTGGAACCAAGTGCATACCAACCTGCATTCCAAAGGTTCCAACTTCCTCTTTTTGGATGCTTCAGTGGATCATCAAAACAATTTCGACTACTGGAATTTTGAGGATCGAAAAGCAAGAGTATCCCCCCATGGCATGCAATGGCTTCCATCGCTTGGCAAGCCACTGCCATGAACACATGCCGCCTCTCAATAAGGCTGGAGCCCGGGAGCCATCGACCTTAAACTCATACCATAGCATGAGTCTCAGGCTAACCATGATGCTGATGAGTCTTCTGGGATACTCCATCCCAGCTCATTCAGACGCGCTCCAAAGTTATGAGGAGCATATCAAACCCATGCTCAAGGAACGTTGTTTTGCCTGCCATGGAAGTTTGAAACAAAAGGGAGGACTTCGGCTCGACACGGCCATGCACATCAGGGAGCGCGGTGCTCAGGAGCCTCTCCTCGATCTGAAACATCCGGATCAGAGCATCCTCTTGCAACGCCTTCGGACCTCCGACATGGAAGAACGCATGCCACCTGAGGGGAAGGCGGTGGACCCTGCCATCCTTGAACGCATCGAAGCATGGATCGCTGCTGGTGCCCCTGGCCCTTCACACGAAGAAGAGGAAAGCGATCCATCAGACCATTGGTCCTTTCACCCTCCTGTCGAGATCACCATTACCACCCGTGGCACTCATCCAATCGACGCCCTTCTCCAGTCCATTCATGAGGAGCATGAGGTGGAGCCTCAGGCCATTTCCCCTCCCCTGCTGCTCATGCGTCGGCTCTTCCTGGATCTGGTAGGCATCCTCCCTGATCCAGAGGAGATTGCGGAGTACGTCAAGGAACCCACAGACCATCACTATGAAAAGATCGTCGACCGACTGCTGGCATCCCCCCGCTACGGTGAACGATGGGGGCGGCACTGGATGGACATCTGGCGTTACAGTGACTGGTTTGGACTGGGTGAACAGCTCCGGTACAGCCAAAAACACATCTGGCACTGGCGCGATTGGATTTTGGAATCACTCAATGAAGACAAGGGCTATGATCAAATGATTCTGGAAATGCTCGCAGCCGACGAGCTTTTCCCCCTGGACGAGGACCGACTCAGAGCGACCGGCTTCCTGGCCCGCAACTACTTTCTTTTCAATCGGACCACTTGGCTGGACAAAACCATTGAGCACACCGCGAGGGCTTTCGTTGGATTGACCCTCCAGTGCAGCAAATGCCACGACCACAAATACGACCCGATTACGGCGGAAGATTACTATCGCTTTCGAGCCATCCTCGAACCCCATCAAATTCGTACGGATGCCTTACCCGGCGAAATCAATCTGGAGAAGAATGGGCTTCCCAGGGCTTTTGACATGCATCCCGATGCTGCCACGTTCATTCATGTCAAAGGAGACGAGAAAAACCTGGATCAAAGCCAGCCCATGTCTCCCTCTCCTCCCGCGTTCCTTGGCCACATACCGTTCACCATTCAGCCGGTTTCACTCCCCCCCAGCGCTCATTTGCCGGCACTGAAAGACCATGTTCTGGCATCGCAGCTGCAAAAAGCCAAAGTAGCCTTGCGCGACATCCGCGACCGTCGGGAAACCGCCTCCAATCAACCGCAGGAGAACAACCGGGCCGAGACCATTCGCCTGCTGGATCTGGAATGGGAAGCGGCTCAAAAAAAGATTCCATCCATCAAGGCGGTACACGATGCGATGGTGTACCGTTCCGCGCATCCCGATGGATTCGATTTGGAAACACTCGACCGCCTCGCTGCTCAAAGGACCTGGGATTATGACAGTGCATTGCTGAACTGGAAACTGGCATCGAAGCAATGGGAACTCGAGAAAACGGAGGCCAAGGATCAACGTGGCGTGCTCAAACAAATCGAGGCACTCAAGAAAGAGATTCACAACCGGAACCTTTCCTTTCAGGAACATCCCCTCAAATACGTGGCCTTGAAAGCGTCCATCAAGGCGCTCGAGTCGCCGGCCGAGACCGAGGAGGAGCGCGGAAAACCCTACCCTGACACAAGTACTGGCAGGCGTTCTGCCTTGGCTAGATGGCTGATTCACCCAGAAAACCCACTCACTGCGAGGGTCGCCGTGAACCATATCTGGTCACGCCATTTTGGGATACCACTGGTAGATCCGGTCAGTGATTTTGGAAGACGCACCCCTGCTCCCATACTTCAATCCATTCTGGATCATCTGGCGGTCACGCTCGTGAAACACCAATGGCACATGAAGCCTATTCATCGCCTGATCGTGACCAGTGCTGCCTATAAGCGATCGAGTGCCTCGCATGGCGCCCACCCGCAGAATCTCCTCAGGGATCCCGAAAACCAGCTTCTCTGGAGACAACACACCAAACGCATGGAGTCACAAGTGATCCGCGATAGTCTGTTGAAATCGGCGAGGCTACTGGATGAGCGAATGGGAGGCCCCAGCCTCGAGGCCAACAAACCGCATCCCCGTCGAAGTCTCTATTTCCGCCACTCAAGAGATGATCAGGAACTTTTTCTGGGTCTGTTCGACGATGCGTCCATTCTGGAATGCTACCGCCGTTCGGAGAGCATCATTCCCCAGCAAGCTCTGGCTCTTTCCAACAGCCAGCTCTCCATGGATGCGGCCATTGGCATCGCCCATCATCTGGGCTGGGAAAAAGAAAACACGCCCGCCTCGGAAGAGCGATTTATTGAAATGGCGTTTCAAACTCTGCTAGGGTTGGAGCCTGAGGAGGAGGAGCGCGATCTTTGCCGGGCTTCCCTCAAGGCGTGGAAAGAGGATCCTCCGCTGAACGGGCAACCCAATGCAGGCGTCAGCCTGATCCACTCGCTGATGAACCACAATGATTTCATCACCATTCGCTGATTCATGAAACCACCTAGCATGCTCCATCGCCGCGCTTTTCTAAGTCATAGCACCATGGGGCTTGGGTCCATCGCTCTGCAATCCCTTCTATCCTCTGACATGCAGGCCAAGCCGGGACCTGGTTTCGGTCAGGCAGATCGACCGGAAAAGGCAAAGAACGTGATTTGGCTGTTCATGCGTGGAGGGGTCAGTCACATCGAAAGTTTTGATCCAAAACCTTCCCTCAACCGTTTTGCCGGCAAAACCATTGGGGAGACGCCATTTAGCAATGTCCAATCTCCAGATCGCCTGAAGAACGTGCGGGTCGTGGTGGTGAATGATGCCAACGGGCAGCAGCGCAACAAACTCTATCCTCTCCAGGTCGCTTTCAAACGTTACGGCCAGTCCGGACTGGAAGTCAGCGATTGGTTCCCCCACGTGGGCTCCTGTGCCGATGATCTGGCAGTGATTCGCTCGATGTGGACAACGGATGACAATCACGGCGCTCAGGTTCAATTCCATTCAGGCCGGCACATGCTCGATGGACGCCACCCTACCATTGGAGCCTGGATCACGTACGGGCTGGGTTCCCTAAATGAGAATCTGCCTCAATTTGTCACCATGGGGCCGAGATTTTTTGATACGAAGGATGGACACTATCTCGGACCGGCCTACGATGCGGTCCCTTTGAAACTGGACCGCGACCAACCTCTGGATTACGCGCAACCCGAGCATTCTCTCTCCTCCACTCGTCAGCGGGATGAATTTCGCCTCACCCATAGCCTCAATCAATTGCGCAGGGGCGCTTTTCCTCAAGATGATCGGCTCGAAGCACGCATTCAATCCTACGAGCTCGCCTTTCGCATGCAACGCTCGGTTCCAACCTTGTTGGATCTTGAGCAGGAAACGCCATCCATTCGCAATCTTTACGGACTGGAAAACGACATCACGCGGCCTTTCGGTAGACAATTGCTTGCCGCTCGGCGCATGGTGGAAAAGGGCGTCCGATTCATTCAGATCATGCACGGGGATGGTGCGGCTGGCGCATGGGATGCGCACAGTGGTCTCAAGGCAAACCATGAAAAACTCGCTGCCCAGGTAGACTTGCCCATTGCGGGTTTGCTCAAAGATCTCAAGCAGCGAGGAATACTTTCAGAGACCCTGGTGGTCTTCGCCACCGAGTTCGGCCGCACTCCGGGCTCACAGAATAACGATGGACGGGATCATCACCCTTACGGTTTTTCCATCTGGATGGCAGGTGGGGGCATTCAGGGTGGTAGGACCCACGGACAAACCGATGAAATTGGCTTTCATGCCGTGGAAGATCCACATTACGTCACCGATGTTCATGCGACCTTGCTGCATCAGCTGGGCCTGGAACCTCATCGAATGGAAGTGCCTCAACATAAACGCCTCGAGCAGGACTTCGGGCACGTCATGCATCACATCCTTGCGTGAACGGCAGCCCCCTGAGTCATGAAAAGCCGCATTGAAGAAGTTTCTCATCCGGTGGCCATGGATGCCTTGCTCGAGCTGCTTGCCCCCATCCCCGGCACCATGTTGTTGGATTCTTCCCATACAGGACATCCAGATGCTCGATTTAGTTTCCTGGTCACCCACCCCATGCTGACGTTGACCAGCCAGGGATCTTCTTGCCATATCCATTGCGCTTCCAGGAAAGAGTGTTCCACCCGATTCGGTAATCCCTGGCACATCATGGAGGACTTGATGCGCCCTTTCGAATGGCTCCATGAACTGGATTCCCCTTTCCCTTTGGGAGGATGTTTTGGTTTCTGGGGATATGATCTCAAGCATTTTGTAGAACCCAGACTGGAAAGGTGGGCGATGCATCACAGCCCCTGTCCTGACGCCCAGCTCGGCCTTTACCCAAGTCTTTTAGTGACCGATCACCTGCAGCAAAGCCAATGGATCATTGCCACCGGGTTTGGCCCTGACGGCTCGTGGTCGGCAACCACGTGCCAGGCACAAATAGATGATTGGAAGCACACCTTGGAAAGGGCCATGGTGTCGACAGAACCCGCCAGATCAAACCTCGAGGCCTTTCCCTTGCCGAGCTGGGATTCCTTTCCCCGGAAAGAACCTTACCTCCGATCCGTGCAAACCGCTCAAAGGTTCATTCAACAAGGAGACATTTATCAATTGAATCTTGCCAGGGCTTTGAGCGTTCCCAAACCAGGCCCTGCGCTTGAGCTCTATCGGCGTATTCAACAAGTGTCCCCGGCCCCTCATGGCGGCTTTTTCCAAGGAGGACACTATCAACTCCTCTGCAGTTCACCGGAATCCTTTCTCAAATTGGATGGAAGGCACATTCGCTCCCGACCTATCAAGGGAACACGGCCAAGAGGACATGACGCTCAATCGGACGCCACACTGGCATTTCAGTTACAATCCAGTGAAAAGGAACGCGCCGAACTCCTCATGATCACGGACCTCCTGCGAAATGACTTGGGAATGGTGTGCGAATTTGGAAGTGTGCTCACTCCGGAGATCATGAAATTGGAACGTTATGCCCAGGTTCAGCATCTGGTTTCTACGGTTGAAGGCATGCTCAAAGCCGACAGAACCCACCTGAGCGCATTGATGCAATGTTTTCCAGGTGGTAGCATTACAGGGGCTCCAAAATTCAGGGCCATGGAAATCATCGAACAACTCGAGCCCCACACCCGGGGTCCCTATACCGGCAGCATGGGTTACATGGGGTTCAATCAAATGAGTCAATGGAACATTCTCATCCGTACCGCCATTCGCACCGATGAGGAGCTCATCCTTCACGTAGGTTCGGGAATCGTTGCAGATTCGGATCCAGAAGCCGAATTTCAGGAAACAGAGGACAAGGCTGCTGGCTGGAGACAGGCCCTTTACAACAATCGCCCCGGAGACATCCTTTCGCATGCTCAGCGCCGAAACGCTTGGCAGCCACCCCATCAAACATGAATATCCCTTCTTTAAGCGATGCCAGGCGCGTTCGTGTTCTGGCTGGAATTCCGGCATTCAACATGAACCTCTTCGATCGTTGCCAGTTTCTGGTGGGGGACCCAGCCGTATGGATTGAATGGCAAAATAACGAAGTCGCCTGTGAGTCCCTCTTCCTGCTTAGGGATATTGAAATGGAAAGAGCAAGCAGGCACACTCGTGCCACTCATGTTGCCTGCCCCGCTCAATATGCTCCACCAAAAGGTTTGAGTGGTGATCGTGAGACGGCCACAGCCCAGGCGCTGGCGGAGTGCCTGAATCAGCACAAGATACATGAGGTGTATTCGGATCGTTCACTTCCCCTGATCTTCCACGAAGCACTGCGTCAGGCCTCCATACGAGTCCACTATGATCCTCAAATGGGCGTCATAGACCGTCGCATCAAATCTCAGGAAGCCATGGACTCCCTGGCTCACGCACAGAAGATGACCGAGTCTACCATGCTCAAGGCGTGTCAGACCATTTGTCGCGCCTCGACGGACTCCAACGGTGTGCTTTGGCATGAAGGAGAAATCCTCAGCTCTGAGCGACTCAGGACCATGATCGACTATTGGCTGCTGAAGGACGGGTTTTCCAATCCAGGGAGCATCGTGGCTTGTGGCCAACAAGGTGCCGATTGCCACGCGATGGGGAAAGGCCCACTACACACCGAACAACCGGTCATTGTCGATATTTTCCCCCGCAGCAAAGAAAGCCTTTACAACGGAGATTGCACTCGAACAGCGGTCCACGGGATCATTCCAGACGAAGTCAACGCAGCCTATGTAGCCGTTGTTGCTGCCAAACAGGCTGCAATGGACTGCACCCGGGAGGGCGTGACTGGGCAACAGGTGCATGAAGCCACGCTCAAGGCATTGGAGGAACTCGGCTACCATTCAGGTCTGGATTACCAAAAAGCCCATAACGATCAATGGGTCATGGTGCACGGAACCGGTCATGGCATTGGGCTGGAAGTCCACGAGCCGCCTCTCCTAGATTTCAAGGGCCCGGCGCTCAAGCAACATGAAGCTCTTACTATCGAGCCGGGACTCTACAATCTTCAATCCGGCGGTGTGCGCAGTGAAGACATGGTCCTTGTTCAAGCCGAAGGTTGCCTGAACCTCAATCACCTGCCTGACATTTTGAAATGGTAGAAGCACCTGTGAAAGCCCCAGGCATTGTCAGTCATCAACCGATCACCTAAGTTCCTCTCCTATGAAACGCTCATTGGTCATCTTTGATGGTTATACCCTGAATCCCGGCGATCTGGATTGGTCTCCTCTAATCTCCATGGTCGATTCCTGTACGATTCACGAACGCACCGCCTTGCAGGACATTGTCGACCGGGCGCACGATGCCGAGATGATCCTGACCAACAAGACGCCCATCAGCGTCGAGACCATGGTACACTGCCCACGTTTGAAATACATCGGTGTATTGGCTACGGGTTACAATATCGTCGATGTCAAAGCAGCCAAGGCTAGATCCATTCCTGTCACGAACATTCCCGCCTACGGCACTCGATCGGTGGCTCAGATGACCATGGCACTCCTCCTTGAGCTAACACAACGGGTCGGGGTCCATTCAGAATCCGTCATGCGGGGAGACTGGATGCGATGCCCTGATTTTTGTTACTGGCATCACCCTCTGGTTGAACTGGAAGGCTTGACCATGGGTATCGTTGGTTACGGACGCATTGGCCAGGCTGTGGCTGAAATGGCCCGATCCTTTGGCATGAACATTCAAACAATTGCTCGAGACTCATGGCTGCCCGATGATCACCTTGAGGTCAAGCGCGTTGATTTCCATGAACTGATCGCAACTTCCGATGTCATCAGTCTGCATTGCCCCCTGACACCGGAAACGCAATTTCTCATCAGTGAGGGAGAACTTGCTCGAATGAAGCCATCGGCCTTTTTACTCAATACCAGCCGCGGACCGCTGATCGATGAGCGGGCCCTGGCCGATGCCCTGATGGATGGCAAAATAGCTGGGGCGGGGATCGATGTGGTTGAATTGGAACCCCCAAGAACCGAAAGTTTGCTCTACCAGGCTCCCAACTGCTTCATCACACCCCACATCGCATGGGCCACTTCCGCCGCACGAAAGCGGCTCATGCAGACTGCCATCGACAATGTCCAAGGCTACCTCAGTGGCCAGTTGCAGCATGTCGTCAATCCATAGCTGAGGGATGTGAGAAGCGAGGTGGCATGTCAACTGGGAGAAAAAGCGAAAAGTTGGACCCTTTTCCCGGTTGACTCTCGACTTCCACGCGCCCCTGATGGGCTTCCACGACGGCTTTGACCAGGCTCAGACCCAGGCCAAGCCCACGCTGTGTACGGCTTTTATCCGCTCGGTAAAGTCGGTCCCAGATCTTGTCCTTATCACCGTCCACTATCCCGACCCCTTGATCTTGAACGCTGACCACCATTTCGTCCCCCTTGCGGTAGCTCCTCATCGTCACCTCGCTGCCTAAGTCACTGTACTTGATGGCATTATCGAGCAAGTTGGCAAGGACCAGGCGAATATGATGCCCGTCCACCATGGCAACGGAGGATGGACGCATATCGAGCCGCAACCTGATGGCTTTTTCATCTGCGACCTGTTCATAAAGATCCGCTGCCTCTTTCATCAACTCGCCCAAATCGGTCGGAACACGATTCAATTTCATGACACCTGCCTCGGCTTCGGCAATAGACATCAAGGTCTGAAGCATGATGAGCAATTTCTCGGATTCTTCTATGCAGTCAGCGAGAGCCTCTGCTGCATGCGGTTCTGAAACGTGCGCATCCTGCAGCGCCGACTCTGCGGCATTGCGCAGGCGCGTCAACGGCGTACGAAGATCGTGAGCTACATTGTCCAAGGATTCCCTCATCGAAGTAATCAATTGCTGGTTCTGCTCCAGCATGCGATTGAACTGCCTTGCCAGTTGAGTCATTTCACCCTCTGTTCTGGGGAGTTCCACGCGACGATCGAGTTTTCCGGTATCGATGATGGCTTGAACGGTGTGACTGATGCGCCTGAGTGGATCCAGACTTCTCCTGACCAGAAATCCACCTCCCAGAAATCCGATGAGGATGACAAGAATCATGCCTCCAAGAAAAATTTGTCGAAAAGGTTTGAGCCAATTTTCGCGATTGTCCGTCCGCCTGCCCACCATGAGCCACTGACCATTCCAGAGCTGGGAGGTGATCAGCAAAAGATCTTTTTCCTCACTTTCGGGAATTCGGAGATGATCTCTCCCCTTGACCACGAGCGGACCCCATTGAAACGCATCGAACTTGAGCCAATTCTCCGAAGCATCCAAAAAAACTTCTTGTTCGTCCGCAGTCGTGATCCGAACGAAGAAAGATTGCAATTCCCCGGTGTTTTTTCGCTCAGCAAGCCAGCGCTGAAGAGCTAATGAGCCCCCATCGCGATAAATGCGTGAATAATCGCCCATTTGAGCCTGCAAGGCTTGCAGGTCTTTCTGCAAGACAGCCTGTGCAAGCATCCAGTAGACAAAGGCGAACAAAATGGCGGCAGTAACGGAAAAGATCACCCCGTACCAAAGGTTGAGACGGAAGGCGAAAGATTTGAATGCGTTCCTAAGGCCTGCGAAGAGCATATCCAACACCTCGGATGGTATGAATGCGTGTCCGATCGACATCCACTTTGTTGCGCAACCGGGAAACAAGCACGTCGACCACATTGGTCTGAGGGTCAAAATGATAATTCCAGATATGTTCTAGGATCATGGTTTTGGTCACGACACGCTCTTTTTGGCGAATAAAATACTCTAGCAGGGCGAACTCTTTGGGCTGCAAATCGATTTTTTGTGCGCCCACTGAAACCTCCCGAGTCAGCAAATCCATCTGAATATCCTGCCAATCGAGCCGCGTCGGCTCCTTGGCCTGGCTATAGCGCCGAATCAATGCGTGGACCCTTGCCAGAAGCTCACTGAAAGAAAAGGGTTTGGTCAGATAATCATCTCCCCCAGCCTGAAGACCTTCAATTCGATCGTCGACACTCGCCTTGGCACTGAGGATCAGCACAGGAGTCTGAACACCATTGTGACGCATGCGCCGGATGATTTCCAGGCCATCCATGCCAGGAAGCATGCGATCCATGATCGCTGCATCGTAGTCCGTCGAAGTCACCCGAACGAGGCCCTCCTCTCCATCTTCACAGACGTCCACTGCAAAACCACTTTGGGTCAATCCCTTTTCAAGAAAGGAAGCTATTTTGGGATCATCTTCGAGAACGAGAACACGCATAGAGGTCTGTTGTTGATTCAGTGAATCAAGAAAATAAAGGATGCCTTGTGGAAGTGCAACTTTGCGAATGGGTGCCAAATACTGGAACAGAAACAGAAGCAAGCCCCCCCATATCCATGGGAGGGCTTGCGAGCAACCGTCATGAACCCAAGTCAACCCTGGTCATTAAGAGTGATGACTCGAAAAACATGAGCTCCATCCACCCAAAGTCTGAGAAGCACCGAAGGACCGTCCACATCCAACTGGCGAAGGTCATTCATCCCCATCACAGCCGTTCGATTGATTTCTCTTACCACATTTCCTGGGCGCAGACCTGCATTCCAGGCGACACTGCCCTGACGAACCGCTACGATCACCAATCCATCAACGCTCTGCGGCACGCTATACTGGCTCTTCAGTGCCCTGTTCAGGGGTAATAGCTCCAAATCCTTCAGCCACACTTGCTCATTTCCCTGGCTCGGGTGACTGGCTTTTTGGAGAAAAGGTTCTCCCAGCTGACCCAATTCCACACCCAGCAGCAGCTCCTTTCCTTGGCGAAGCACTTTGACCTCATAAACTACTCCAGGCTGACTGGAGCCCACCATCAACTTGAGCTCTCGACTCCCCAGCACGGGTTTGCCATCGAAGGCCATGACGACATCTCCGGTCTGGAGACCAGAGACCTGGGCCGGACTGTCGGGAACCACATCCGCCACAAGCGCCCCTTGCTTCTCATCCAGATTGAAATAGGAAGCCATTTCCGGACGGAGGTCCTGAATATTGATCCCCAAATACCCTCGAATGACTTCACCGTTTTCAATCAGACTTTCCATGACACTCTTGGCCAAATTGATAGGAATCGCAAAACCTATGCCCATGTTGCCCCCTGAGCGGCTGAGAATGGCTGTATTGATCCCCATTAACCGGCCCTTGGCATCCACCAGAGCCCCACCGGAATTACCGGGATTGATGGCGGCATCGGTCTGGATGAAATCTTCATATTCGAGGCCCATGTCAGCCCTTCCTTTGGCACTAACCATCCCCATGGTCACTGTCTGGCCGACACCAAAAGGATTCCCAATGGCCAAAACCAGGTCTCCGACAAGTATTTGGTCGCTATCTCCCAGGTCCATGGGGCGCAGACCCTCTGCGTCAATTTTGAGAACAGCCACATCGCTCTTGGGGTCGCCGCCAACGACCTCAGCTACATGGGTCACCTCATCGGGGCTGATCACCACCTTCACCTCATCGGCCCCCTTGATCACATGATAGTTCGTGAGAATGTAGCCCTCTGGGGAAACAATGACACCTGAGCCCAGTCCTTCGCGGGTCTGGGGAGTTTGCGGTAGATTGGGTGCATCCCATCCCGGGAACCCGAAAAACCGCTCCATGGGATTTTGCTGCCATCGGGTGGCTTCCCTGGACGTGGTGGCGCTGGTGTAGACCTTCACCACACTGGAAGCAGCTTGTTGAACCACCGGAGCAAAGCTGACGACCGAAGTCCCCTCTCTTTCCAACGGACTGGCGTCGATGGCAAGAGACGGCGCAGGCCGGTTCGGACGAAGTGTGCCTCCCTTCACCCAATCATTGACAGCCGAAACACTGAGTGCCAGCAGGAGACCGGCAAGAATGCCGAGTCTGACCTTAGAACAGACGAGAGAAATGGTCTGTTTCACCGAAATGCGAGGAGATGTTCTATGTGATTTCATCATGAACCAATAAAACACATCACCTTGACAAGAACCTTACCTCAAGATGACAAAAAGGTAATGATCTCACACCGGTGATCGAACCACCCGGCAGGGCTATAGGTCGAGTTGTTGATCCACTCGGAGAAGAGCCTCATCAATGGCCTCTGTGATCCAATCGATCTCAGAATGCGTCACAACAAGAGGAGGTACCACCCAGACACCAAATTTATCTGAAGGAACATAAATATTTCGCTCTTCAAAAAGGAAGCGAGAGACTTCGGCGATGACGGTCGGGCTGTACTTTTCCGTGGACTTCCTGAGTGGCTGCCTGGTTTGAGGGTCGGCAACCAATTCCATGGTATAAAAAAGACCCAGCCCACGCACATCCCCCACACAAGGATGTTTTGCCGCGAGATTTTGGAGGCGTTCTTCCAGATAGCTTCCCTTTTCGTCTACCGCTTCCAGGACACCATCCTCTAATAAGACCTCCAAGGCAGCCAGTGCTCCGGCGCACCCGAGGGCATGCCCTGAATAGCTTTGGCCATGACCAAAAAGGTGATCCTCGAAAGATCGTGACACCTTCTCTGAAAAAACCGTCGCAGTAAGCGGACAGTAGGCTCCCAGAGCTTTTCCCATGATCAGGATATCGGGCTCCACACCTGAATGTT